>DIUH01000230.1:3396-6775 GCA_002428205.1 Planctomycetaceae bacterium UBA6163 | reverse complement strand
CTGGACGACACCGAAGCGATCGCGAACACGGCCTATAACCTGGCCGCTTGCTGGGCGGCGATGCAGCAGTTTGAACCGGCACGGCAAGCCCTGGCCGAAGCTCGCGCGGAACTGCGCCGCAGCAGGCAAAGCGAAGTCGATGCGTGGTTGCTGGAAGCGAAAATCGCCCGTGCCCAAGGGCGACTGGGCGATGCGACTTACATCGCCGATTGTGTTGTCGCGCCGATGATTCGTCGTGACCCGGCTTGCAACGAATCGTGTCGCGGCAAGGACGACAGCCGCTTGATGGCCACGGTGCGGGGCTGTCGCGACCGGCTCGCAAAGTGTCTGGGGCACGGCGATGGCGAACCCGATGTTTGCGAAGGCTACAACGTTTCACTAGCGGTTTTCAGAGCGAATCTGGCGCTCGATAGTGGTGATGTCGGTGCGGCCCGAGCGTCGCTTTCGCGCGCCATGCAGATGGAAGTTGCCCAGACGAATCCGGCATCGCGAGCCGAGGTCGCGTCCGCCGAAGCGAGATTGTTGTTGATGTCACAGCGTCCCGCGGAAGCCGCCCGGCGGTTGGATGAAGAGGCGCGGTGGTTGCGTGAATCAGGCCATTTGCGAGAACTGCCGATGGCGACCTCTTCAGCCGCCGAAGCGCTTTTGCAGGCGGGCCAACCGATCGAAGCGTCGGTTCGTTTTTTGCGCACGGCACGACTGTTGTATGGTCGCGGTGATCTACTGGCGGCGCTGTTTTTCCTGGAACGATCCATCGCGCTTGCCGTCGAAATGAACGACTCCGACCTGCAACTTCGGGCCGCACTATTGCTGGAAGAAATCGAACGAGCCAATCGGAAACGGAAATCTCCCAACGCGATCAAGCCAGAAGAAATCGATGCGGTGCGGGCGACAAGCGAATCCGCTTCGACGGGGCCGCTCGAACCGCTGCCGCTGCCGACGACACCGCCGGACCTCGATTCTGGACATTAGTTGCGAATGTTATCCGTTTCGATGATTCTCGATCACTTGACGGTAAACGGCCGCTACCCCACGTGACATCGCCCAATCGCTGAACGATTCCGCATGACGCGCCCTGGCTGATGTTGCGCACGCATTCCAGTCGACTTTTCCAGTTACCAGACGTTCGATCTGAAATGCCAGATCGGTCGCTGACGCCGGTTCGGCCAACAACCCATCGATCCCGTTGCGAATCGCTTCTGGGGTCCCTTCAACAGCCGTCGCGATGACTGGCAAACCAGCAGCCATCGCTTCCAAAACCACCATCGGCAACCCTTCGCCGTAAAGGCTCGGCAACAGCATCGCGTCGAGCTGGGATAACGCCAGTGGCACATCGCTTTGGAAACCAACCTGCTCGATACGATCACCCAATTTCAATTGATCGATTTGGCGATCGACTTCGTGCCGATACTCTTCCGTTTCAAACGGCCCGATACAACGCAGCACGACGTCGTGATCGACCGAACGCAACCGACTCAGCGCGTCGATTGCGACTTCAAGCCCCTTGCGCGGTCGCATCAGCGCCACCATCCCCAGCACCCAGCGGCCGCCTGGCTTGGGCGTTTCGCTGCGGTCGTAACAGATAGCCGGCACACCGTTATGAACCACGGTGACGCGCCTGGGATGGTATCCGGCCAAAATGCAATCGTTCCGCAGGCTTTCGGAGACCGTGATCAAATGGTCGCAATTACCTAACGACCGCCGCTCGATCCACGCGTTGATCGAATTGACCATTCGCTTAGATGAATCGCGTGCCGCTGGGCTGTGGACGTGATACACCCAGGGCAATTTGGTCATGCGGGCGACAATCGCTGTCAGCATCGCGGTCCGCGGCGTGTGCGCGTGCAATAGGTCGTAACCACCGCTGCGAACGGTCCGGGCGAGCCGCTTGATAACGCTCAGGTCGAATCGACTTTGCATCGGCACACGGTGTGCGACACCCCATTTCGATTCCGCTGAATCGACCGCGTCGGCAAAACGCCCCGGTTTGACGCAAGCGAAATCGGCTCGCACACCATATTTCGGCAGACACCTGCCTAAGTGCGATTGAACCCGTTCGGCCCCCGCGAAATGCTCGCCGTTGACGACATGCAAGACTCGGAGCGTTTTGCATAATCGCTCTTCGGCAAAAACCGTGCTCGACGCGGGAGCGAATTGCTCTGCCGCGTTAACCGACCCGGCCACGACAACTGGCTGAACTAAATCAGTGCCAACGACGGAAGCGGGCGAAAATGAAGGGGCCAGTGGGTCGAGTCCCGATGCCATTGCGTGACCTGGTTGCGGCGAATTGTGATGAATGGACACAAGGTGAACGATTTGGCCCCGGCTGGCAGGTGGTCAGAAGACCCTGTGTTTACATTATCTACCTAGCTCACAGATGATCGCTTTGCGTTAAACTGTAACCTCGAGTGTGCGGTATTCACCCGATCTCGCTTCCCAACCTGCAAAATCCCTACCGTCAACGAGCCCCGCCCATGCGTGCCAATCGCTTCCGAACTTCGTCTCTTGTTCTCGCTATCGCCGTGGCGTTGTCCGCGGCACCCCAATTAGCCAACGGTGAAGATTGGCCACAGTGGCGAGGCGCAGATCGGGCCAACCGTTCGGCCGAAACCGAATTGTTCGCAACCTGGCAAGCCGATGGGCCGCCGCTGGCTTGGGTCGCTGAAGGCATGGGATCAGGTTATGCGAACGTTTCGGTCAGCGACGGAAAAGCTTTTACCACGGGAAATCGCGACGGTCGCCAAGCGGTGATCGCCGTCGATGTGAAGACGGGAAAGGTTTTGTGGACTGCCGCGATCAGCAATTCGGACCCCAAGCACGGTTACGATGGCAGTCGCAGTACGCCGACGATTGATGGTGACAAATTGTATGTCGTCAGCAGCGATGGGGCGATTCATTGTTTGAACACTTCCGACGGCCAAACCGCTTGGAAACGCGAGTTCTCGCAGTGGAAAGGTAAGATGATGAGCGGTTGGGGATTCAGCGAATCGCCGTTGGTCGATGGCGATCGCGTGATCTGCACGCCAGGCGGTGCTGAAGCGATGGTTGTCGCGCTCGATAAGTCCAGTGGCGAAGAAATCTGGGCATGCCCGCTGGCCTATGGCGGCGACTCCACCGACGCTGGCGGCAAGCCACTGAAGGATGGGGCTGGCTATGCATCGCCAATCATTTCTAACGCCTGCGGCGTCAAGCAATACGTTCAATTCGTCGGACGCGGCCTGGTCGGAATTCGTGCCGCCGACGGCAAGTTGCTGTGGCAATACGCGCGGGTCGCTAACGGCACCGCGAATATCCCAACCGCGATCGCCGAAGGTGATTACGTCTTTACCAGTTCGGGTTACGGCACCGGGTCTGCGCTACTGAAGCTTTCGGCTGATGG
>DIUH01000230.1:0-3367 GCA_002428205.1 Planctomycetaceae bacterium UBA6163 | reverse complement strand
GGCAAAATTGCTTGGGGACCACAACGCGCCGCTGGCAGCGGTGAAACGAGTACAATTTATGCCGATGGCCACATCGTTTTCCGTCGCGAAGATGGAACCGTGATTCTCGCAAAGGCGACCCCGCAGTCGTTCACCGAAGTTGCGAACTTCATGCCGGTTTATCAAGACGGGAAATCATGGGCTCACCCGGTCATCTCCGATGGCATCCTGTATTTGCGCGAGCAGAATAAATTGATGGCGTATAAGCTGCGTCCGTGATTTCCGCTGTAACGATTTCCGTACGCCGTTTGTGTCGATCTCAAAAACATCACCACTCATCCTTCGAGACCTGTGTCATGATTACCCGTTGCTTGAAATGCTTATCGTTAGGATTTTTGACGCTTACTTTGATTGCGACGGCGAACTCGGTTCGTGCCGAAGAAGCGGTTCAACTCGACCTCGCGGCGATCCGCAACGTGAAGCCTGCGGGTGCGGGCCATGTTGAACTGAAAGCCGCCGCAGCGCGGTTGTCGCAGTTGCCCTCCAGCCAAGTCGGCCAAGTGCTCGATTCAATGGCCGGCGTTTCTCCGCTGGCAGAAAACTGGTTGCGAGTGATCGCAGGCTCCGTGGCTGATAATGGTCCTTTTCCAAAGGATCAATTGACCGATTATTTAAAAGATCGTTCGCGAGATCCTGCCGCTCGTTTTTTGGCGTTTCAAATTCTTACGGTTCGCGACCCCGAATCGTTGCCGGCGCTGATTGAAGGTGCCGAGACGGATCCCAGTTTGCCACTACGGCACCTGGCGATTTCTCGGTTGATCAATCGAGCCGAAGCGGAAGTCGAGGCAAAAAATAACGACGCCGCCATGCAAACTTATAAGCTCGTTTTGGCGGAAGCTCGCAATCCCGACCAGCTCAAATCGGCTGCGAAGTCGTTAGAAAAACTGGGTGAGAAGGTCGATCTCGCAAAGCAATTGGCCATGATTCGCGATTGGTGGGTGCTGGCGACTTATGACAATAAAGATACTCAGCATTTCAATACCGAGTATTTGCCCGAGGCGACCTATGTCGCCGCGGGAAAATTGCCCGCATCTTGGCTGAAGCCCGGTGCGGCAATTCGGCGTGGTGAAGTGCCAGCGGACACGCCCGCAGGCCAAGTAGCAATGCGTGTTACTAGTGACGACGAACTCGGCATGGTGAATCTGAATCCGCCGCTCGAAAATGCGAAGGATTCGATCGCCTATGCTTACGCTGAGTTCACCCTTTCACCGGCGGACTCCTCGGGAAAGACGGTCCCGGCCCAAGCCAGACTCGGGTGCATCAATGCGAACAAGATTTGGATCAATGGTAAGTTGGTGACCGCGAATGAGGTCTATCATTCGGGTACTCGCATTGACCAATACATCGGTGATTGCGAATTGAAAGACGGAGTCAACACGGTGTTAATCAAAGTCTGTCAGAACGCCCAGACCGAATCATGGGCACAAGACTGGCAATTCCAGTTTCGCTTTACGAATCGCAACGGTGCGGCATTGCCAGTCGTGTTGACAACTCCCTAAACGCCCATGGGTTGACGTTCGTAGTGCCGCCTTTAGGCGGCAGTTCGCCAAAGTGCCGCTCTGGGTACCTTTCGCGCCGTGCCGCTAGACCAATTACCGCCCGCGCATGCGGGCTACCAGGCAGACCTCAATCTTGCTTCGCGCTAATTGGCGAACCTCAATCTCGGTCGCTCCCCAGGATTTCACTTTTCGCACCCAACCATCGATGCGATCGGCGTGGGCGATCCCACCTAATTTCAGCGTCAAAATCATCCCTTCAATCGTGCTGCCGCGATGCGTCACGATATGCTCAACCGTTGTCAGCGTTTGGTCTGGCCGCACGTTTGAATCGACCAACAACCATTTGGCGCCCTCGTACTCGCTGCGCGGGATGTCGCCGGCGCGGGCACGAATGTGGCGAAAGTTCTTGTGCTCCATCACCTCTTCGTCCATTTCCGCCGGATCGATTCCGATCACGCTCAGCCCCATCTCCAACAACAGGCTGCACGCTCCGCCGGGCGAAGCGCCGATTTCGATGGCCCTGTCACCGGCGCGCATCTCAAACCCGCTCCATGCAATCGCTTCGGCCGCTTTGAAGTAGGCCCGAGAAATCACTTCGTCCGGCGGTTGGATCGGCTGAACTCCACCAGGCCACATCGTCGGTAGCGCCGAATTGGCATTGTTTCCTGTCAATCGCGGAACCGGATGCCAGCCGATCGCCCAAATCGATGGCTCAACCAATATGATGTCCAAAACTCGGTCGCCGCGCTTGGCAATTCGATTGAATCGTTCGTCAGTGATGATTCCGCGTTCCTTAAGGCTCGGCACCAGCAATTCGCCCACGGCAATCGCGACCTCGTCGATTCCCGGTTCAAAGTCAAACTTACCCACCGGCACCCGATCGCGTGGCCAGATGTGAACTGCGTCCATTGGCAATTTCACGCCTGATCGCTCGATAATTTCAACTGTCTGGGCGACATTCATCGCCGCGTCTTCGCCTTTTGCGAGGCCCAGCGACCACGATGCGGTGCGCACGAACACGCCGTGCGGCAATCGTTGGTGATCATAGCGACCGACCGCCTTATCACCGAGAGAATCGTTTTTGAACGACAAAAATCCACGTCGACTGTACGCCAATCTCCAGCCATCGCGTGCGACTTCGGCCTTGACCGCCGGGTCTGCCCCGTTTTGGCAGCACAGAATCGCAAAAACGGCTTCGGATGGGCTCATAGCAGGGCAAATGATCGGTCAGAGAAAAAATCAGGCGTGGAAAAATTGGGCCAACAAAAAAGCGGCGATTACGAATCGTAGCATGTTCAAGAGCATTCCCCCGATAGCCCGACGCGACATCTTAGCCACCACAAAAAAGATTGCTTCACATTTAACCCCGCCCCATCCAATCGGCGCCCCATCCAATCGGCGCCACCCATAACGACGCCACCCATAACGACGCCACCCATAACGACGCCACATCCAATCGGTGCCACCCATAAAATCCAATCGCCCCATCCAATCAGTGCCACCCACCATCAAATCATCCAAAAATGGTGCCACATCCAAAAATGGTGCCAGGCATCAAATTATCCAAAAATGGTGCCAGGCATCAAATGTTGAGTGCGGGGAGGCTTTTGCCTATCATCCAAAAATCATCCAAAAATGGTGCCAGGCATCAAGTGTTGACTGCGGGGAGGCTTTTGCCTATGATTGGACGAAATGGAGGAATTGATGATGGGCAGAGTAGCTCGTGCTGAAGAGTTTCAGGCGTCTGAAGTCGGGATTGTGCATGTCGTGCAAAGGTGTGTGCGACGCGCTTGGCTGGCTGGAGTGGATGAAAAGACTGGCCAGGATTA
>DIUH01000405.1:36904-37148 GCA_002428205.1 Planctomycetaceae bacterium UBA6163 | reverse complement strand
GCTTGCCCGCGCCCGGAATCGATCATCGATGCCAGTGCGATGCTGCCCAGTCCGACCCCACACTGGTTGAGAAACCA
Organism: Planctomycetaceae bacterium UBA6163; assembly: GCA_002428205.1. GTDB lineage: Bacteria > Planctomycetota > Planctomycetia > Pirellulales > Pirellulaceae > UBA6163. The sequence continues at coordinate 37,071 of DIUH01000405.1, read as the reverse complement.
GCGACGAGCAATGGGATTGGTGGATTCTAGTGGTATCACTTTTTAGGTTTTCCCCATTGAGGAATCCAATTCGGATTGTCGCTGCGTGCGGTCAAAAGGTAATCCGAAATCGCTTTTGCGACTTCGGGATAATCGTCCGCAACGTCATTCTTTTCCGCCGGATCGGC
>DIUH01000405.1:0-36834 GCA_002428205.1 Planctomycetaceae bacterium UBA6163 | reverse complement strand
GATAATTCGGCGGCGGTTGCCATCAGGTCGCCGAAGTAGGCCGCGTGATCCGAAACGGTACCGGGCTGGATCGTTTCTGGCCACCAAGCGATTCCTGGTACGCGAATCCCGCCCTCGGTTAAGCTGCGTTTGATACCCGTGAATGGCCCACTCGGTTTGAAGCGATCGAGATTGTGATTGGATTCGTTATGAGGTCCGTTGTCGCTGGTGAAAATCACCAAAGTGTTTTTGTCCAAACCTAATAACTTTAATTGGTCCAGCATGCGACCGACATATGAATCCATTCGTGTGATCATCGCGGCTTGGCCTTTGTCCTGCGGTGGCCAATCGCGCAAGGCATAAGGACCGTAATCCGGCGCGTGAGCACCATCTTTAAGTGCCCGGTTCCGCTCGTTGTTGGCATGAGGAATGATCATGCTCCAGTAAAGAAAGAACGGCTGGTCTTGGCTGTTGGCGACAAACTTCAGTGCATCGTCGGCGAACAAGTCGTCTGAATAGAAGTTTCCATAATCGGAGTAACCGCCGCCAAACTCACCGACCGGAGTCACTTCGTTGGGCAGGTTTAGTTTTTTGTCATTTTTCCAAAGGTATTCGGTGAAATGATTGTGGGCGCGATGTTGGTTGAGGTAACCGAAGAAATGGTCGAAGCCTTGTTTGTTGGGCAACCCCGATTCCGCTTCGCCGACATCGCCTAAACCCCATTTGCCGATCAGCGCCGTTTTGTATCCTGCTGCATTCAACATACTGGCGACGGTGACATCATCGGGCGTCAGCGCTTGGGCCTTGGGGTTGGTGCGGCCAGCGTTTCCGCGCACGGTCGTGCGACCGTGATGCTTGCCGGTATTGAGCACTGATCGCGATGGGGCGCACACGGTCGCGCCGGCATAAAATTGGGTGAACCGCAGCCCTTGCTTGGCCATTTCGTCGATCCGTGGCGTCAGAATAACTTCCTGGCCATAACAACCCAGTTCGCCGTAGCCGAGATCGTCGGCCATGATCCAAATGATGTTTGGTCGGTCCGTGGCAGTTGCGTTTTGCAGGAAATTCGGCATCGCCATGAACAGCAGTGCTGAAAAAAAGGCGATGCCGGGCTTAATCGGATATGACATGAGACGCGGAGAAGTGAAGGAGGTGGGCGGAAATCGGGCGGGACGCGGTCGCCCGCGAGTGCCATTGTACCAGACACCGCAACCAGATTCACTCAATCAACATCGTAACCACGTTTGGCGAGTTCGTCGGCCAGCACCGTTTTCGCTTCGTCTTCGCCGTGAACCAAGCGGATCTTCGACGGTCGGCTTTCAAAACCTTCGACAAACCGGATCAAATCTGCCTGGTCGGCGTGGGCCGAATAGCCCGACAGTTGGTGAATCGCGGCGTTGATCTCGAATCGTTTACCGTCTAGTTGGACCCATTCACCCTTGTTTTGGATGTAATGCCCGGGGGTTCCGTACGCCTGGAAGCCGACAAAAATGATGTCGGTTTCGGGCTTACCGATGAAGCGTTTCAGATAGTTTACGACGCGTCCGCCGCTGCACATTCCCGAACCGGCGATCACGACCGCGGGCAATTCATGGCGAGCGATGTGCTTGATTGTGTCCATGTGTTCGTCGTGGCTGTTGACCGTCGTCAGGTTTTCGAACACCAGCGGTTGGTCGTCGATTTTCAGCACTGCTTGCGCTTCATCGCCCCAGAATCGCGACATCGTTGTGTAAACTTCGGTAAATCGTGTCGCTAGTGGCGAGTCGACGATCACATCGACTTTGCGTATCAACGAGCAAGATTGACGCGATTGGTAATGTTTGAAAATCGTATTGAGTTCAAACAGTAGATCTTGAGTGCGACCGAGGCTGAAGGCTGGAATGATTGTCACGCCGCCATTGGCTAGCGTCCGACAGATGATGTCTTCCAAACGAGCGATGCGGTCATCGACCGATGGGTGCAGGCGGTTTCCGTAGGTGCTTTCCAACACCAGCAGGTCGGCTCGTGGCGGGCTGGTCGGCGGGTTCAACAGCGGTGCGTTGCTGGCCCCAAGATCGCCAGAAAACACAGCGATTCTGCCATCTGGTAATTCGACTTCGAAAATGGTCGAACCGAGCACATGCCCGGCTGGTCGCAAGCGAATCTTGACGCCCGGCCCGATTTCGAACCATTCGTGGTAACGCATCGGACGCAGCAATCGAGCGACGTTTTTCAGAAAATCGCCGATCAAGCGGCGGCTTTGTGTGAACCCGATCCGCAGCGAATCTTCCATCACCAGCGGCAACAGCTCAGCGGTCGGACGGCTGCAGTAGATGGGTTTATCGAAACCGGCGGCCATCAGATAGGGAACTCGGCCCACATGATCGATGTGGACATGGGTCATCAGCATCGCCATGATTCCGGCGAGCGGGAATTCGATTTCGGGGTTCGGATGGCGAGCCGCGTCGCGACCCTGAAATATGCCACAATCGACTAGCAAACTTCGTTGGTCATCGACATACAACTGATGGCATGAACCGGTGACGCCTCGGTGGGCGCCGTGGTGGATCAACTTCATTGTGGACAAGCATCGGTGGGAACGGGCGATCCGGGCTGCTGGAATGTTGAGGCGTGCATAGCGTACCACTTCAAAGCTGGTCGCCAATCACCCCGCAATTCACTGGTCATTGCACCTGCAAATGCGGGTCATTCCCGTTTCCACCGACCTTCAAAGTCCTGCTTAGCAAAATGTGATCCCCAAGTCGCTCGCATGATGGCTTGCTGTAGAAGTAGTAGATGCTTCGCCAGCGGCCGAATCGATGCGATTTATCGAATGGGCTTTGGGAACGACGGTTTCCTCCAGCGGCGACAGTTCACCTCGCACGACTCTCACGTGATTGGGGGCCTCGATGGCCAAGGTCACACGGTTGCCAGCGATTTTATTCACGATCAATACGATGTCGTCACCGATCACCAATCGTTCGCCCAACTTTCGGCTTAATACCAACATTTTTGCTATACTCCCTGCAATGAAAATCTGTCGTAAAACTGAAATTAGAAAACTGAGTTGGACGAGAAACGCATTCCGCGTGCCAACCAAGTGTCCTTCCTGCTGGTGAAGAATCTTGAATCGCTGGTTTTTCGAGCAAATTACTGAAAAAACTGACTTTCAATTTTTTCAAAAAAGGCGATCAACATCCATTCCAATCGACTTGCGGACGGCCTCGCGGGCTTCTCGCTGCGGACTGTCCAGATCTGTTTTGGAGCTCCGTTTCTCAATCTGAGATACACGACGTCTTCAACACTGATCTGCAGGAAGTATCGATGAGAGGTGTGACACGTTAGGTCACGCAAAACGGCAAAATTGAAAATTGGCAAAAATGTTTTTTTGCTGGCAAATCACGGGAGGCACGTGTTCGTAGTCCCGCGTTCAGCCGGATTCTGTAGCGAAACAGGCGAGACTGCCGCCTACAGGCGGGACTACGAACTTAACACTGGTCTCAGTCTTTGTCGGCCCGCAACACGCTTACAAAGGCTTTCTGAGGAATATTGACACTGCCAAACTGCTTCATCTTGGCCTTGCCCTTCTTTTGCTTTTCCAGCAGTTTGTTTTTTCGCGTGACGTCACCGCCGTACAACTTTGCCGTCACATCCTTGCGGAAGGGTTGGATCGTTGATCGGGCGATGATCGTCCCGCCGATCGCACCCTGGATCGGGATCTTGAACTGGTGGCGCGGAATCGCTTCGGCCAACTGTTCACAGTAATGCAAGGCTCGGGTTCGTGATTTGTCACGATGCACCAAATAAGAAAGCGCATCGACCGGTTCCTTGTTCACCAAAATGTCGACCTTGACAATGTCGGTTTGACGATACTCGATCTGTTCATAATCGAACGATCCATAACCGCGAGTGATCATCTTCAGCTTACCATAGAAGTCGAACAAGACTTCGCCCAGCGGCATTTCACTGGTGACTTCGACACGACCGGCCGACAGATAGTTCATCGTCTGGCTTTCCGAACGATGTTCTCTGCATAAATCCATCACCGGGCCAACGTATTCTTCGGGTATAAGGATCGACGCCCGAATATAAGGTTCGGTGGTCGCCTCGATTTCGGTCGGATCAGGCCAATAACTGGGGTTATCAACATCGATCGTCGTCCCACCCCTTAATTTGAGCTTGTATTTAACCGACGGAGCAGAAATGACCAGCCCGAGATCGAACTCCCGTTGAAGTCGTTCTTGAATAACGTCGAGATGCAAAAGTCCGAGAAAGCCGCAGCGAAAACCGAAGCCAAGGGCTGCGGAGCTGTCTTTTTCGAACGTCAAAGCGGCATCGTTGATCGCCAGTTTTTCCAGTGCCTTGGTCAAATCCTGGTACTCATCGGTGCTCATCGGATAGATCGATGAAAAGACGACCTGACGAGCTTTCTTATAACCGGGGATCGGCTCAGTCGCTTGTCGCGACAGCAGTGTCAGCGTATCGCCGATCTCGATGTCTTGAACACTCTTGACACCGGCGACGATATAACCAACTTCGCCGACACTCAGTTGCTTTTTGGGAATCAGTTTTAATTGATTATATCCGAGTTCATCGACCTTATAGTCGCGCCCGGCGTGCATGAAGTGAATCGTTTCACCGGTCTTCAATGTCCCTTGCGTCACGCGCACCTGCAGGATGACACCGCGGTAGGTGTCGAAATGTGCGTCAAAGACGAGTGCCTTTAGTGGTGCTTCGGGGTCGCCTTGGGGTGGCGGCAGGTGGGCAACGATTCCGGCGAGCAATTCGTCGATACCGACGCCGGTTTTTGCCGACACGGGGATCGCGGCGAATGGGTCGAGCCCTAAGTCGGCATCAATTTCCTCGCGCACCCGATCGACGTCCGCGGCCGGCAAGTCGATCTTGTTGATCACCGGTAACAGCGTCAGGTCGTATTCCAACGCCAGATACAAGTTGGCCACCGTTTGTGCTTCCACACCCTGCGAGGCGTCCACGACGATCAACGCCCCATCGCAGGCCATCAATGACCGACGAACTTCGTGGGAAAAGTCGACGTGCCCCGGCGTGTCGATCAGGTTTAATAAGTACTCCTCACCATCGGCGGCACGGTACGACAGTGTGACCGAGTTGCTTTTGATGGTGATCCCGCGTTCACGTTCGATGTCCATCGAATCGAGCAGTTGATCGTGGAACTCACGCTGGCTAACACCGCCACAGGCTTGAATCAGCCGATCGGCCAGCGTCGATTTGCCATGGTCGATGTGGGCGATGATGCAAAAGTTCCGGATGTGTTTCATGGGATGATGTGTCGTGTCAAAAGATTCGGCGATGACGATANNCGGGCGTCGCGGTGGGAAGTTGATCCAGCTAATATGCGACGCCCAGCACGAAAAGATGACCGGTTTTGCGCAGCGCGAAATGGCCGCAATGACGAAAATGAATCGAACGCTATGAATCGAAAGCTATGAGTGAGTTCGCTTCGTTAGAGCTGACAACCACCCAGTGGATGCTGCTGATGTTGGGCGCCGCCGGCGTCGGTGTTTCCAAAAGCGGTTTGGCGGGCGTCAGCATGTTGCATGTGCTGGTGTTTGCGTTCGTGTTCGGGGCCCGTGCGTCGACCGGCGTGCTGTTGCCGCTGCTGATTATCGGTGACATTTGTGCGGTTTGGTTGCTTGGCCGTGATGTCGTTTGGTCCTACGTGCGGCGGTTGCTCTTGCCGGCGTTGGTCGGAATTGTCGTCGGCTGGCTGTTGCTGGACCGGTTGGACGAGCCGACATTCCGGCCGCTGATCGGCAACATCATCCTGGTGCTTAGCATCGGGCAATTGTTGCGCATGTGGCGTGCCGACTTGTTCGCCAGCGTGCCGCATTCGGCATGGTTCGTTTGGCTGATGGGCGTTTTGACAGGCATCACGACCATGCTGGCCAACGCCGCCGGGCCTGTCGTTGCCCTCTACCTGCTGGCGATCGCGCTACCGAAAACGCCGCTGATCGCCACTGCAGCCTGGTTTTTCCTGATCCTGAACTGCTGCAAAGTCCCGCTCAGCATGAATCTGGGGCTGATCGATTCGTCAACGCTGTTGCTGAACATCACACTCGCGCCCTGCGTCGTCCTAGGCTTGGTTTTGGGGCGGTGGATCGTTAAGCGGATCCCACAAAAAACCTTCGACACGCTACTGCTCGCGTTCACCGTTACGGCCGCGATGCGATTGGCCGGTTACTGGTAAATCGGCATTGTCGAAAAGGCTAAAAGAAAAAAGCCGCCGGAAGGTTACTTCCGGCGGCTTTTATCAGCGGAGGACACGGGGCTCGAACCCGCAACCCATTACTGGGCAACTGATTTCGAATCAGCCTGCTAGCCATTCGCTTATCCTCCGAGTGCTCGCTAATAATTGCGGGCTTGACCTTTCGCGTCAAGGCGGGCGGAGTGTTTAAAAACCGTCGAGCCGGTTGAATGTAGGAGCGATCGTCAAGCCGAGCGGTTCGCGCCCCTGCGACTGGTTGGTATCCGATTCCCACTGGGCGATCAATTGTTCGACCACCGTGTCGTGGGCGATCGCGGTTTCGATCGATTCACGCTGCGGGTGTTGTCCGTCGACGGCGAGCGATCCATCGCCAGACAACGCCAGCGTCACCGGAGCGGTCAACTCAATTCCTGCTACGCTTAACAAACTTTTGATCCTGTCGGTCAATTGGTCGGCAATGGTCGGCGGATCCGCATTGGCATCCGCCGCTACCGATTCAGCTTGCCCACCAAAAATTTGCTCAAACGTCGGCTTGGCACCGGAAACCACTTCTGCGGTTGCGGCGCCGATTGCCCGCGTCAGGGCACCGGTTAACGAAACCGCCGTGCGAGCGGCGGCGATGTGGGCTGGTCCAATAGACAATCCGATTGCTACCTCTCGGATCATCGTGATCCGCTTGTGAATTAAATCAGAACTGGGCTCAGCCGCCGTGTTTGTGTTCGACCAAAAAGTAAAACTCTTTGAACCACTTTTCCCAGCGAACCGCTTCGTCGTGCGTGGCGGGTTTGATTTGACGCCATTCGGGGCAGCGATATTTCACGTCGATGTGGCCGTTGTGATCGAGTTTTTGGACTTCACATCCAAGTTTCTTCAGCGTGTCGACGATCTTTTCAGCCTTGCCGACATCATGCAAATGCTTTCGTTTCCAGTCCGGCAGTCGATATCGAACGATTTCTTCAGCCGATACGGAAGCCATCGAAAACATTGGCGAAACGATTGCCAACGCGAGCAACATTAAAAAGGGGCGAAACATGTCAGCAGGCACCTTGAAATTGGATTGGGAAAAGGGATTCACGCCTATGACAATCCCTCACTACCCTTCTGACTAACAAATCGAGCCGCCCAAGTCCAGACCGAGCAAGGTCGCGTTAGGTTTTGCCTTGCTAAATCGCATGTCGATAGCCTGCGTTTCATGGCGTCAATTTGGCCCGCCACAATTCCGGCGTCCAGGCCGTTTGAGCCAGCTCCGGGTGCCACCCCTGTTCGCCGCGCGATCGATATTCGCGGATGACCAAATCGTCGCCTTCGACAAGGCAATAAAAGATCGTTCGATCGGCGCCGCCGGCCGCTGAGTTCTTCGCACCGAATACGGGAATGCGGCGTCCGGAGCCGTCTTGGCTTGGGTTCCAGAACTCCGTGCGACGAGCATGCAGGTGGCCATGAAAAATGGCGGCGACGTGATAAGGCTCGATCGCACGGCCATACGCCGCAACATCGCAATGGCTCCATTCATCGCGACTGATACCGGCCGTCCCCTCGCAACCACGATTGCACCACGCGGTCGAAGCCATCCCGTTGCAGCACACCTCGCGACTGGCACCACGATTGACGGTGTCACAAGGGCGTGCATAACGCAGCAGGTCGATATGGTGCAGAATGATGACGGGCCGGCCGCTGTTGCCAACATGCTTTTCCAAATCTGACACCAAAAAGTCGAGGCTTTTGAAGCTTTCGTAACGGCTGATCGGGAGGTCATCGGCGTTCGGACCGACAACAATCCCGAGGGCAACAAAATGGATGTTGCCCCAGTCCCACGAGTAATGCAGCCCTCCGTCGACTCGGTCGGTTAACCCGATCCGCTGTTCGTTGCGAGCCGCGATTGCTTGCAATACAGCGTTGTTCCGACGTGGACTGTCGTGGTTTCCGTGGAGTTCATAAATCGGAAAACGCAACCGTCCATCGTTACCCGTTAAGCCGAACCGCTGGGTGAAATGAGCCCACTCGGTCATGGTCATTTGATCGTACAAAGCACCCGATTTGTCGCCGCTATCGACCATGTCGCCAAGGTGGATAACGCCACGTGGCACAGCGACCTTGCCACCGCCAATCGCCGCTGGCAGAGTTTGTCCGGGCAATTCATTAAGCGTGTCGATTAAGCGGTCGTTCAACGATACGCTCTCGGGTTCCATCGATTGCGGATCGTCTTTTCGGGCATGCAGGTGAGTGTCGCTGATCACGAAAAACGATAATGGTTCGGTAGATGCGGGGCTTCCATTGGCAATGCCGCCTGCATTTTGAATCCCTAGAGCCAAACTCGCTGCGACCCCGCGACCGATCGCTATGCGACGGTTGGGATGCGCGTCTATCCGTTGTCGAGAATTCATCATTTTGGTGCCCCCTACTTGGTAGCAGCGACAGATACGGAGCGTACGGAATGTTCGTTACCAACGCTAGCTTCGCCAAGCCTGTCGCAGACTACAAGCAACCACCTCATTTTAACTAGAAAATATTGGCCCCGAGCAGACCCGACATCAAGTTTTGACGCACATTCCAGCAGTTGTCCGTTTGTCGAGAAAAAAAGGTTTGCAATTGTGAAGAAGACTTTGCGGTGCCAGATCGTATTGACCTGCTTGGTGATGGGGCTATTACCAGCCATTGCTGTTGGCTTGATTGCTTGGCTGGCGACTGGACGTCTGACCGATGCGACGCTGAGTCGGTTTCAGTCGCACGCCACCCACATTGCCGACTTGATCGATCGAAACCTGTTCGAACGATACGGCGACGTGCAAGCGTTTGCAGTCAATGGAACGATAAGAGAACGGGAGCTTTGGTATAAGCCGTCGGATGATAATCCGATTGTCAACGCGATGAATCAGTACGTTGACACGTACGACATCTATTACTTGACCCTGTTGGTAGACCTGGACGGAAACGTAATTGCCGTTAATAGCAAAGACAAGGACAATAAAGCGATCGAATCGGACCATCTCTATGGCCGAAACTTTCATAAATCGGATTGGTTCCGGAAGTGTCGCGACAAGCAATTTTATACCTCCGAAGACGGCACCTTCACAGGCACCTATGTCGAAACACTTTATCAAGACGACGATGTCCGCGAGGTCTATGGAAACAATGGCCTGACGATCGGATTCGCGGCGCCGGTATATGATGACGCAGGCGAAATGATTGCGATTTGGAAAAATTATGCAAAGTTCAACCTTGTCGAAGAAATCATCAAGTCATCGCACAAGGACCTTGATGACCAAGGATTTGGAGACTATGCAATTACCTTGCTTGACAATCGAGGCAATGCGATCGCAGACTACACTTCGATCAATCGCACTGACCCTGGAAAACTTCGCAACCTCGCAAGTTTGGGGGGCTGGAACTTAATCGACGAGAATTTCGAAGCCGCGAGTTTGGTGGTTGGTGGTAACGCAGGCGCACTGCTTAAATGTTCCAATCGCAAAACAGGAAAGGCAGACTGCGTCGGATACGCTCCCCATGTCGGGGCGCTCGGATTTCCCGGGATGCGGTGGAATGTCTTGGTTCGGGTATCGCAAGATGAAGCACTTGCTGGTGTTAATTACCTGAAGCGTTCCTTGCTGTGGTTTGCAACGATCGGCACATTTTTCGTCGTTATCGCATCCATCTTACTTGCTAGGTTGTTGGTCGCACCGATCAATGCGGTAATCGAAGCGGTTGAAACGATTTCTGGCGGAGACTTTGGTGCTCGTTTACCAGAGCGGGGTGCCAGAGAGATTTCGCGTTTGGCATCCGGTTTCAATCAATTCGCAGATCGGATGCAATGCGTTATTCGTGACGCGACTGATCAATCGAGTTCAGTTTCTGCGACGGCGGTTCAGGTCGCTGGCACGATGAACCAGATGGCCGAGTCGACCAGCAATGTGTCGATGAATGTAAAAAATATGGCGGCATCGATCGAACAAATGACAAGCTCGATTACGGAAGTTTCAGCGAGTGCCGGTAAGTCAGCCAGCATGACCGAGGAGGCCGCAAGATTGGCTCACGCCAGTAACCTCCGGGTGATGGAACTGAACGCCGCGGCGATGGAGATCGGACGTGTTACTCTAGTGATCGAAGAGATTGCAGAGAAAACCAACCTGTTGGCATTGAATGCGACCATTGAAGCAGCCCGTGCCGGTGAAGCCGGTAAAGGGTTCGCCGTGGTTGCCAACGAAGTCAAGGCGCTGTCGCAACAAACCGCTGCGGCAACGGACGACATTCGTTCGCGAATTCAGGGTATTCAAACTTCCACCCATGGCGCAATCGATTCGATCAAAGAGATCACGAACGTTATTGATGATGTCAATAGCATCGCACAAATGATCGCCTCGGCCGTCGAAGAACAAACGATCACGACTCGCGATATTGCCTGTCGCATCGACCAAACCGCCGGGGCGGCGGAAACCGTCGCCAAGGGGGTCAGCGAATCTGCAGCTTCTGGGACGCTGATCCTCAATTGTGTCACTCGAATTGACCAGTTGCTGCGCCTAAAAACAGAGACGTCGTTACAGACGCGAGTGTGACGCAAACGTTTTCCGGCGGCCGCCAGAGTTTGCAATCACGGATTGTGCGAACATGGGCCGACTAGACCGCGAAAGGTTGTAGAATGGTCGTTTGAGACGACCGTTGGATGGCAAGATTGATGGAGAATCGATGTTACCTTTCGAGTTTTTAGGCCCTTATCGCATTGGTGAATCGATCGGCCGTGGCGGCATGGGAACCGTTTATCGGGGAGTCCATGAAAAGTCTGGTCAACCCGTTGCCGTTAAACTGATCGGCCACTCGGTGGCCGATGATCCGCGGTTCAGGCGGCGATTCGCTGGCGAGATCGAAACGTTAAAGCGACTAAAACACCCCAACATCGTGTCGCTGATCGGCTACGGAGAGCAAGCGGGTCAGCTTTTCTATTCGATGGAGCTGGTCGATGGCGAAAGCCTTCAACAGCGACTGCGGCGAGAAAAGCGTTTGCCATGGCCACCCGTTTTGGACATGGCGATCGAAATTTGTGCGGCGCTGAAACATGCGCACGATTTTGGCGTTGTCCACCGAGACCTCAAGCCGGCCAACCTGCTGATCACAGAATCAGGCAGTGTGAAATTGGTCGATTTTGGAATCGCGAAACTGTTCGGGAACAACGACCAAACAGCAGCCGGCTCGGTGCTGGGGACAGCCGATTTTATGGCGCCCGAACAAGCGGGCGAAGGGTCGATTTCACCGCGAACGGACCTTTATGCCCTGGGCAATGTAATGTACGCCTGCTTCGCCGGCAGACCACCGTTCGCCGGTCGCACGCTGACCAAAGTGATCGAGTCACTGCGACAAGAAGCGCCAGCACGAATCGACTTGATTAATCCTGAACTGCCTGCGGAAATTGTCGAATTGATTCATGATTTGCTGGAAAAACGCCCGCAAGACCGACCGCCGACGGCACTAGCGGTGATGAACCGAATGAAAGCGATTCGTGCGGGGTTGAATCGGTTGGCGACACAGATCGCGATTGAAGGAGACACGATCGGCCCCTCTCTCAATCAGCCTGCGGTGAACGATAACGATGTCAAACCGACCGCCATTTCTTCATTGGATGAAAAGACACTCGGCCAGTTTGACGACGGATCCGTTACAGCGGCGCGACCGATTGCAAGCGACCAATTGACGGTGGCAGTCGACGATTCCAGCAAGTTGGGGACCGAATCAAACCGCAAACCGCTTAAACATGACAAGCATCCGACTGTACCCTCGGCCACAGCCCGTTCCGTGGCCCACCCAGAATCGCCTCAGTCGACCACCGATGCAAAAGCGTCTCAAACTTCAACCCATTTCCGAACCGTTGAGGATCAAGAACGCCGCCGTGGATTACTGGATCAATCGCCACAGGCGGATGACCATCCCAGCCACCTATGGCAGGTCATTTCGATTGTGGCCATGCTTGCGGTCCTTGGCAGTGGGATAGCGGCATTCATTTACGCAATTCGGAAACCTGGTCCCGACGAGTTATATGAAATGATCATGCAAGCCCGAGAAAGCGATGATACCAACGCCTTTCGCGCTCGTACCGATCAATTCTTAAGGTTATATGAAAAGGATCCACGGCGTAATGAGTTGTTGATCGCATTGGAGGAAATGGATGCTTATCAAGTGATCCGAAAACTGCGCTCCCAAGCCGCCCGTGCCGGCGGTGTGGACCAGTTACCGTCCGAGGAGCAGGCTTTTCTGCTAGCGATGAAAGACCGGCGGCACGATCCTCAGTCGACACAAACACGCTTGTTACAATGGCTGGCAATTTATGCACCGGGTGGCCAATCGATCGTAAATCCGTCCTATACCGTCTCCAGACAGGTGATGATTCGGGCCGCAGAAAATGAAATCAAACGGCTGGAAGAGGCCTCGCCGACACCGGGTGACCAGCGTGTTTCCGACTTGATTTCGAGAATGGATTGGGGAGCCGAAAATTTACTGGTCGACGGTCAACGAGAACTATTGCGAGGAATTATCGCCTTGTTTGAAGAGAAATTATGGGCCAAGAACGCTGTCGAGGAGGCCAAGAATCGACTCGCAACGCTAGATGATTGAGCAAGATTCGTTGGTTTCTGAGTAAAATCGCGTCGGTTTCTGTGCGTTTGCGACAACCAAGTCGGACCCATTAATTTTCGCTCGCTCTTGGCCCAATCACTTTGCTCATTTGTCTTGATCGCCGCCAGCGTTCATACTGGCAGAATCTGCCGCAAGATTTCTTCTCGATGTGCCCTTTTCGTCAACTCAACAATTCATGATCTTAACGCCGCGCATCCTCACGATCCTGGTCGTCACAGTCGCGTCGATTCTTGTCGCGTCAGACGGATTGACGGACGACCAATTGCAAGCGGTTCAATCGGCAGACGGGGTGATTCTGACGCCACAGGCAGCAGATGGGGCCGGTGAAATGCTTTCGCCGGGCAAAATGCCTGGCGGTGCACCGCCGGGATCATCGCCTGGCGGCCCAGGCAGCGCAAAACCGATTGAAAAACATGGCGATTCGGCGAAGTCCGACGGGCCAAAAGAAAACGCAATCCGCCGCGGCGCAGTCGTCACCGAAACGGGTGACCGCAGCGAATTGAAAAATGCGGCTCTTGGCGAAGACGGTCGCGTCGCTTTTGAGTTTCGTAATCAAGGTTGGCCAGAACTGATCGAGTGGCTGTCGGATCTATCTCAGCAACCATTCGACTGGTTGGAATTACCTGCCGACCGCGTCAACATCACCACGCCGAGTCGTTATACCGCCATAGAAGTGATCGATTTATTCAACCGCCATCTCCTGTCACGCGGCTACACGATGCTAGCGCTTGAAGGTGGTATGACGGTCGTAAAATGCTCCGCAATCAATCCGGCAGTCGTTCCACGTGTTTCGCCAGAACAACTTGGCAGCGTTCCGCCACACAGTTTTGTCCGCACTTCGTTGGACGTCGGTTGGTTATCAGCTGAAAAGCTAGCTCAAGAGCTTAAGGCAATGATAAGCGAAAATGGCAAACTTACAGCATTAACAACAACCAATCGTATCGAAGCGATGGATGCCGCGATCACGCTGAAACAAATCGCCGAATTATTAGGACGGGAGCAGGATGTCGAGAGCCGTGAATCTTTGGCTCCGGAGTTCAAGTTGCGACATATCCCTGCGGAGGAAGCCAAAAGGCTGTTGGAGCAGTTTTTAGGTGTTTCCAACAAACCTGAACCTCTCATGTCGCCCGAGCAAATGCAACAGATGCAAATGCAGATGCAAATGAGCATGCAACAAGGCGGCAAGCCTCCGGCCCCCGAAAAACCGAAGGTCGATATTTCCATCGTCGCCAACACACGACAAAACTCGATCTTTATCAAGGCCCCCCCAGATCGTGTTGCGATTGCGACTGAGTTTCTTAAACGCATCGATGTACCGGGGGCAACACTCTCTTCGCTGGCCGATGTGCGATCGCGGGTCGAGGTGTTTCGTTTGGCTTCGCTCGATCCAGAAAAGCTGATCGAAATCGTTCGAGAGATGAATGTGCTGGAGCCTTTGACCAACATTCGCGTCGATTCTGAAAACCGCGCATTGATCGTGTCGGGTTCAGCGGCTGATCGATTCATTATCCAACAGATTCTCACTCGGTTGGACGGCAGCGGACGAAAGTTCGAAGTGCTGCAGTTGCGACGCTTGGAGGCAAACGATGTTGCCGAGTCGATCGCGTTCCTAATGGGCATGAATGAAAAAGACGAAGACAGTAGTCGCCGACGTTATCCGTTTTTCTTCGGTGGCGGGGATGAAAAGAAAAAGAAAGAGGATAAGTTTCGCGTCGCAGCCAACACCCGCTTTCGCCAAGTTTTGCTGTGGGCCAATGATTCGGAAATGAATGAGGTCCGAAACCTGCTGGTAAAGTTGGGTGAGTTGCCGCCACCATCAGGGAACGAACGAAACATTCGTGTTATCAATGCCGACATTAACCCCGAAACATTCCGCTATCTGAAGGGTTTGGAACGTCAGTGGCAACAGATCGCACCCAACCCATTGCTTTTGCCCGACCAAGATCGGTTTGAAAACAAACGCGATGCAGACAATCTGGAACGTAAACGTACGTTCGACAGCGATCCGAAAAAAGATAATGATGGAAAAGAAGACGATGGCTCACCAGCGGAAACCGAAACCAAACAAATTGACACCGACACCGCATCGACACAAAGCAATCGAAAACAATTAACCGCTACGTTCACTGAAGCGACAGACGATTCGGCCCAGCCCCAGCCTTTGGATCGACAATCCGGCGATGCCGACCAGCCACAAAAAATGAAAATTGAATCGGTTGATGATTTTGACCGCGAGTTTATGCCTGCGACACAAAACCGAACCGTGGGCGATCGCGACGCCACAGCGATTCAACCGGTCGCCCAGGAACCGAGTCGTAACGCACCGTATGAACCGATCCGAGTCGAGATCGATTCGACTGGGAATCTGGTAATCAGCAGTCGGGATACAGCCGCCCTAGATCGATTGGAAGATGTGATGCTGCAGTTCGCACCACCGCGACGCACCTACCACACCTTCGCAACCAAATACACGTCTGCAATTTGGGTGAAGTTGAACTTGGAAGATTTCTTTAAAGATGAAGATGATAAAAAAGAAAACCCAGACAACTTCTCGCGATGGTTTTTCGGGTTTGACAGCGATGATAATGACAAGAAGGGCCCGTCAGGATTAGGTCGATCGGCCAAATTAAAATTCCTTGCCGATCTCGACACGGGAACGATCGTGGTCAGCAACGCGTCGGCGGAACAATTAAAAACGATTGAAGAATTGATCCAACTGTGGGACGTTCCCGAACCGGTAAACAATCGTCGGGTTCGCTATACCAGGCTAGTACCCATTCGATATGGGCGAGCCAGCAAGATTGCTGAGACGATTAAGGAAACCTATCGCGATTTATTAAGCAGCAACGACAAGGCGTTTCAACAACCGGGTCAACCGGCCATCGGCGGTGGGAACCAAGTTCAAAAGGCGAACTCGGCGAATGCCAGACCCGTGGGCAGTGAACTGGTTGACATGGGCGGCAGCGGCCAACAGGGCGGCGGTTCGGATTTCAGCTTTAAAGGAAAACTCTCTTTGGGAATTGACGAACTTGGCAATACACTGCTGGTGAGCGCCGAGGGTGAACAGCTATTAAAGCTGGTTTGTGACATGATCGACCAACTGGACCAAGCGGCCCGGTCGGCGGATGGTGTGCGAGTTGTGAATATGCCCGCGTCTGTTAATGCTGCGGCGTTGGAAATGGCGTTAAGAACGCTGCGTTCCGGGACAGATCAGTCGTCCGTCACACCCGCAACCGCGGGACAGCCGGTACCTTCTGCGTCGACACCTCAATCGGCCAAACGATCGCCAAACGGTTCCCCGCAAACGCAAACCGCCGTGGAAACACCTGATGGCTGAGTCCTCGGAAGATTCCACTGCAATGCGGTTTTCTGCGTTCATAGTAAGAAATGCCAAGTGGGTTTTGCTGCTGTGGGTTGTAACTGCGATACTAGTTCGCGGCACCGCGCCACCTTGGCGGACGCTAGCACTTGATGGCGACTTTGAATATTTGCCGGCGGGTAAACAGAGTGTCGTAGCAGAAAACGTTCTGAATCAAGCATTCCCGACCGATCGTCCGCGCAGCCAGATCGTGATTGTGATCGGACGTCAAGACGAGCGATTCGATCGGGCCGATGAATTGGCGTCGCTCGACTTGTTGCGACGACTTCACCACCGCCTCGCCGAAGTCGTGCTGCAGCGGGCCGAGGTAGTCATCGATCAATTGAGCGCCGACCAGTTGCGATTGCGTCGCGAGGTACTCCTGTCACGGGCGAAAGAATCGTTGGATGAAGCGATTCGGATTGATGAAACTTATTTCTCAGAACTTCAAAAGGTTGAAAACAAGGACTTAATACCTGAAGACGCGATTCGATTAACGATGGCTTATTGGGATCGCGCCCAGTTATTGCAAACGCTTGGGCGGGATGAAGAAGCGGCGTTTGATATGCAAGCCGCACTCATTCTCGATCCGGATATTGCGAAGAACGTTACTCCGATCCAGAAACGCAAGCTGCAATCATGGTCGACGCTGCTGGACCTCGTCAGTTGGAACGACGCGGTACTTGGTTCTCGCATGAGGCACTCTCGCGCAAGATTGATCGTTCTTCAATCCGATGCCGAGCTAGCGGCGACACATAACATCGACTTCTTGGCCGCGATTCACGCACAGGTTGCTTCGACCGAGGCCGTTCATCAAGACCTATTGCGACCGGGCTTGGAGATGTTAGCGACCGGTTCGGCTGCGATCGGTGGCGAGACCCTAACGGCGGCTAGAGATGCCATTCGTTATACCGAATGGTTTACGGTATTGATTATTCTGGCGATTCTGATCTTGGTTTATCGGTCACCGCTGTTGATTGCGATTCCGCTGGTGTCGATCGGTTTGGCGGTTGCCGTTTCAACAGGGGTGATCGCTTGGTTGACCATCGGATCCCAATCGGGTTGGTTGCCCGGGTTGAACATGCGTGTGTTCACGACGAGCCGGATTTTTTTATTCGTGATTCTGTTTGGCGCGGGAACAGATTATTGCTTGTTTCTCATTGCGCGAGTTCGCGAAGAACTAGTGCGTTGGCCATGGGAAGTGGCCATCGCTCGCGGCCTTTCGGGCGTTTCGTCGGCATTGCTTGGCAGCGCATTTACGACCGTCGTCGGCTTGGGAATGCTTTGGATCGCAGAGTTCGGAAAGTATCATCACACCGGCCCCATGATCGCCATCTGTTTGCTGATCGGCTTGGCGGTTTGTATGACACTTACTCCGGCGCTCCTGTACCTAATCGGTCCGAAAGTGTTTTGGCCGCAATCGTATTCCCCCGCAAGCAGCAACGCAGATCAAAAGCCTGAGTTCTGTTTGAATAGGAATCTGCCCGCGTCGGGCAATGTCCAAGTTCTTGATCAAAACGATTTCGCGACCGAACGAATCCCCCTCTTAAAATCCGCCGCTAGCGTTGGCGGAGATTCATCGGTCGAAGTATCCGGAGAAGCACCGACATTACAGGCCTATTGGCCGATCGGCCAAAAGCCAGGCGATTCACCTGCGGGAGTTTGGGGCATGATCGCTCTGCGATTGACCACCCGACCAGGATTAGCATTGGTCGTGGGAATCGGATTGTTGTTGTTTCCTGCTGTGTATGGTTGGATCCATGAAGACAATGTGACTTATGACATCAGCAGCCAATTGGCGGCTTCAGCAGAAAGTCGGCGAGGATTTCGCAAGTTGGATGAGCATTTTGGCATTGGGGAAGTCAATCCGACAACCGTCTTGCTGATTCATAAAACTAAGCGCTCGGTGGAAGTTCTTGGAAACCAGGCACGCCAACTTTCTCGGGAAATGTATACGCTAGACGGTGTCAGTAGCGTCCGCTCGGCGGATGACCCGTTGGGTGACTTTCCGCCCGATCGAGCGATGAGTTTGTTGCGTAAGGATGCTTGGGAACGTCGTGCACTTAAGACACACCGCATTGCGCAAGGTCATTTCTTTTCTTCGACACCTGAGTTCGAAGGCCGCTTGGTTCGCTTGGACGTTGTCATGGACGGCAATCCGTTTGATGTCCGCACGGCCGAACGGGTAACCGCGATGGGGAATTGGCTCAAAGGGCGAACGGCCGATGCTTCATCACCGTGGGGAGGTGCCGAGGTGTTCTTGGCCGGCACCACGCCATCGATCATAGACCTCCGCGCGGTCACGCTCAGCGATCATCGGCGGATAAAGATTGCCGTTGTGACAGCAGTTTTTTTGGTACTGTTGGTTGTGATTCGGCGAGTGGTATTGTGTGGCTACTTGATCGCAACGGTACTGCTCAGTTACTACGCGACGCTGGGAATGACAATCATTTTCTTCCGGTGGGTGTATGGCGATGACTATCTTGGTCTGGACTGGAAACTGCCGCTCTTTTTGTTTGTAATCCTGGTCGCGGTTGGACAAGACTACAACGTCTACCTAGTGACCCGGATTTTGGAGGAACAAAAGCATCGACCAGGGTGGCTTTCGGCGCTTCGACGTGCCGTATCGAAAACCGGTGGAATCATCACCGCATGCGGATTGGTAATGGCAGGAACATTCTTAAGCATGACCGCCTCCGCTTGGTTTCCGGCGATGAAGCAATGGTTTGGCGGCGACGTCGATACCACGGTTTCGACGTTACGCGGAATCGTCGAACTCGGTTTTGCTCTGGGACTTGGCGTCCTGGTCGACACCTTTTATGTCCGGACGATTCTCGTTCCGTCTTTCGTCGCAATGTTCGATCGCTTTAAAGTCGGTCGGAACAAGGGGCCTGCAAAGCCGGACGCGTTGGCAAACCATTCCGGGTGAACCAGCGGCTTACGCAATTTGTCATCCTCGCATAAATTGCGATTTGACGATAACGTTTGGTTTGCGTTCAATTACGCGAGGCACGTCGTTATGTTCCGCGATCGCCAAATGCGTTTGCCAAGCGTCGTTAGTCCGGACTTCCCATAATCCCCACCCCCGTTGCCATCGAACCGAGCATGACATCTTCCCCGGAGCATACGTACCAGACTCACGCCGAAGCATTGCGATCCGATCCTCGAATCGAGCAGGCCAAGGCGTTGATTCGCCAAGCGGTTGCCGATCACTCGGCCAAGCTTTCCGATGTCCGCCAACCGAGTCCCAGCCTCGCCGAAAGCTATCACAGCTTACTATCTCAAGCGGCGGCAACCCGTGGTGGTCCGCTGCTTTGGCCATACCTTTCCGGTGGCTTGGGTAACGGCCCCTATGTCGAATTGGCGGACGGAAGCGTCAAACTAGATTTCATCGGTGGCATCGGGGTTTATGGTTCGGGGCACAGCAACCTCGACGCGATCGAGGCGGCGGTCGATGCGGCAATCGAGGACGTAGCGATGCAGGGGAACCTGCAGCAGCACCCGACGAGCGTTCGCATGAGCCAACAATTGATTAAGCTGGCGTCCAGCGGCGGGTCGCCGTTATCGTTGTGCATGCTCAGCACCAGCGGCGCGATGGCAAACGAGAACGCTTTGAAATTGGCGTTTCACAAAGCCGCGCCGGCCGATCGGATCCTGGCGTTTGATAATGCCTTCGCGGGACGCTCCATCGCGTTGGCTTCAATTACCGACCGCCCCAAGTATCGCCAAGGCTTGCCAATCGCCTTAGCAGTCGACTATCTGCCGACGTTGGATTATCGCGCACCGGAAAAGTCGCTTCGCTGGGCAGTTGATGAGCTCAAGCGTCTGCTGGCGCGTCATCCCGGACGCTATGCCGGATTTTGGGCCGAATTAATCGCCGGTGAAGGTGGTTATTACCCCGGCAGCCACGATTTTTTTGCCGTCTTATGCGAGCGGATTCGTGACGCTGGCATTCCAATCATCTTTGACGAAGTGCAATCTTTCTCTCGAACCAGCCGACCGTTCGCTTTCCAACACTTTGGGCTTGATGAGTATGCTGACATCGTCACCGTCGGCAAGATCACGCAAGTCTGTGCAACCCTGTATCGCCCATCCTTTAAACCCAACGCGCCGATCCTAAGCCAGACTTTTACCGGTGCCAGCAGTTCAATGGCAGTCGGCTTGGCGGCCCTTGACGCGATGCGGCAAAGCGAGTGCTTTGGCGACAACGGCTGGAACATGCGACGCCACCATTACTTTGCCGCCGGCCTACAGCGTTTGGTCGAAAAACACCCGGGAAAGATCGTTGGCCCGTTTGGCGAAGCGATGATGATCGCCTTTACGCCAGGCGATGGCAGTTACGATCATGCCAAAAAGCTGATGGATATTATGTTTGACGAGGGGCTTTTGGGGTTCGTTTGCGGCCAATCACCAACGAGACTGAGATTCCTGCCGCCACCGATTGTTACCACGGAGCGACACATCGATGCGGCCTTGGAGTTGCTGGATCGATCGCTTGCCAAGTTTGATGGCGCCGCGGGGAAACCGGCATAAGTTAAGGTTGGCGTACCACGCGTGCGAAAACGTTGAGGCAGTTTGGATGCCACTGCCTGGCCGTGGGGGACCGTTTTCGAATATTCAGTGTCGCGAAATAATATTGCCCAAGCGACGGCAGTCGCGAAGCGATAAAGTATGGCTAAACCGCTAGCGTTCGATGTCGATGCGGTCGCGATGTCGAATCGACAGACTGCGAATCGCTGGTTGATGTTTCCCACCAAACAAACAGCGGAGCTCCGCCATGCTCTCCCGCCTCAGTCCGGCCGCGTCCGGCGGCCATTCTCATGCCCACGCCTTCACCTGCTTTAATGCTCTCGTTCCCGAAGGCTTGATGATCCGCTCGCGGCGAAATGCGATCAAAGCATCGTTGGCCGGGATCGCAGGTCTGACGCTGCCCGACCTGCTGAGACAGCGTGCCGTCGCCAGTCCGACTGCGCCGTCTAAAAACCGCAGCGTAATCCTCCTGTGGATGACCGGTGGACCGAGCCATCTGGATACCTGGGACCCTAAACCGAACCGACCGCCGGAAAATCGTGGGCCCTTCGGTGTGATTTCGACCAAGTTGCCAGGTGTGCAAATTTGCGAACACCTGCCCAAGCAAGCGGCCATGCTGGACAAGTTCACCCTGATCCGCTCGGTCGATGCCCGAAAGAGCAATCATGAGCCGAACATGGTCTTCCAGACCGCAAATCTAGATGCGGAACCGCGGATCAATCCGGAATCAAAAACGTACCCGGCGATCGGTTCGGTTGTCGCAAAGCATCATGGCGCCAACCATCCAGGCATGCCACCTTATGTTGGCTTCTATCGGTCGCCGTCTCATATCGCATTTGCCGGCGCACTGGGGCAAGCTTACAACCCGCTGCAGGGTAACGATGCGGCGAAATTACCGATTTATGATTTGGTTGGAAACGACAGCGGGAAAGAGTCTGCGGCCCGAATGTTTCAGTTATCCAAAGGCCTTGACTTCGATCGCATGTCGAGTCGCCGCAATTTGCTCAACCAACTCGATTCGATGCGGCGTGATATCGATACGACCGGAACGATGGAAGCGATGGACATTTACCAGCAACAGGCGGTTGACCTGCTGGTCGGTGACGCTGCGCGGCAAGCATTCGACTTAACGCAAGAACCTGAAGCGATCCGTGATCGTTATGGTTCACACCTCTGGTGCAAGCAAGCACTCCTGGCGCGGCGTTTAGTCGAAGCGGGCGTTGCGTTTGTAACGATCGACTTGAGCTATCACACAGCCAGCGGCACTTGGGACAACCATGGTGATAACGTACCTCCGTACGGTGGAATCAGTCGGGGATTAAAACCGCTTCTGCCGCTGTTTGACCATTTGATAACCACTTTAGTCAGTGATTTGGACGAGCGCGGAAAGCTGGATGATACTTTGGTAATCGCGATGGGTGAGTTTGGTCGAACCCCCAAAATCGGCACTCAGGGCAGCACCGATGGTCGGGACCACTGGCCGGTAGTGATGTCGATGGCGCTCGCTGGCGGAGGCTTGCGCCATGGTCAAGTGATCGGATCGACAGAACCCGACGGCGGATCGATTCACACGCGTCCGGTAACACCTGGTGATTTAGCCGCAACGATTTACCGCCACTTTGGCATCCCGCTGGACACGACCTATATCGACCCAAAAGGCCGCCCCCGGTTTATATTCGAAAACGGTTCACCGATTCACGAACTGGGAGTTTGACCGGCACGAAACGCCGAAATGGGCACTAGCATGTGTCGCCCCGCACGCGGCCCCCGCGTCGTCCAGCGCTGCGATATCGGCACCGTAAGACTCCATCCGGGTCATTAAACGGGGAAAGGATTGGTCCATTGCTGAACCAACCCTTTCGTAATGTTAAGACGGGACATCAAGCGGCCAAGCGATTAGCTTTGCCTTGCTTTATCCGAATCTTAGTACATATCGTGGTCACCACCATGACCGCCCTTGCCTTTGTCTGCCTTGGGCTTGTCAGCGATCAAAGCGTCGCTGGTCAACAGCAGGGTTGAAACGCTAGCCGCGTTGGCCAGAGCGGTTCGGGTCACCTTGGTCGGGTCGATAACGCCAGCCTTGACGAGGTCTTCATAAGTATCGGTCAACGCGTTGTAGCCCATATTGCCCTTTTGGCCAAGGACTTTTTCGCAGACGATACCACCATCTTGGCCAGCGTTTTCGCTGATCATTGTGATCGGCGCTCGACAAGCGCGAGTGACGATGGCATAGCCGACTTTCTCGTCGTCAGTCATCGTTTCGTTTGGCTTCACAGCGGCACTCGCCCGCAGCAGTGCAACACCGCCGCCCGGAAGAATGCCTTCTTCAACGGCGGCACGCGTTGCGTGCAGCGCATCTTCAACGCGAGCCTTCTTTTCCTTCATTTCGCTTTCGGTCGCTGCGCCGACGTTAACCTTCGCAACACCACCGGCAAGCTTGGCCAATCGCTCTTCCAGTTTCTCGCGATCGTAATCGCTGGTCGTGTTCTCGATCTCGCGGCGGATCTGGTCGATCCGTGCCTTGATATCGCCACTCTTGCCAGCACCTTCAATAATCGTGGTGTTGTCCTTGTCGACGATCACCTTCTTTGCACGTCCCAAATACGTCAAATCGACGCTGTCGAGCTTAATACCCAAGGCTTCGAAAATCGCGGTACCGCCGGTCAGGATCGCAATGTCTTCCATCATCGCCTTGCGGCGATCACCATAACCTGGTGCCTTTACAGCGACACAGGTGAAGGTGCCACGAAGACGGTTGATCACCAGCGTTGCCAGGGCTTCACCGTCAACATCTTCGGCGATGATCAACAGCGGTTTGCCCTGCTGGACAACCTTCTCGAGCATCGGAACCATGTCTTTGATGCTGCTGATTTTCTTTTCGAAAACCAAAATATAAGCATCTTCCAAAACGGCTTCCATACTGCCCGAATCGGTTACGAAATAAGGCGACAGGTAACCGCGATCGAACTGCATCCCTTCGACCCATTCTTGTTCGGTTTGCAGGCTCTTGCCTTCGTCAACGGTGATCACGCCGTCCTTACCGACTTTGTCCATCGCATCGGCCAACAGGTTGCCGATTTCGCGGTCGTTGTTTGCGGCGATGGTTGCGACGTTCGCCATCGCTTCTTTGTCTTTGACCTTCACGGCCATTGAGTGTAGTTTCTCGGTGATATCGGCAACAGCCTTTTCGATACCGGCCTTCATCTGAATGGGATTAACACCAGCGACAACGGCTTTGAGGCCTTCGTTGAAAATCGCTTCGGCCATCACGGTTGCGGTCGTGGTCCCGTCTCCAGCTACGTCGCTGGTACGGCTTGCGACTTCGCGGACCATGCGGGCCCCCATATTCTCGAAAACGTCTTCGAGTTCGACTTCCTTGGCGACAGTCACACCGTCCTTAGTAACGGTAGGGCTGCCAAAGCTCTTTTGCAGAATGACGTTTCGGCCCTTGGGTCCGAGCGTCACCTTTACGGTGCGAGCGAGTTTGTTGACGCCGCGACGGATCGCTTCGCGGGCTTCCTGATCAAATGCAATGATTTTCGACATGAGGGTTGGTTCCGCTCGTTTTTGGTAAGTATGTTTTGGTTAGGAAAAAATCAACGGGCCCCATCAGCAACGGGTCCCAACATCAGCNNCCCAACAGCAACGGGACTCCACAGCAACGGGCCCTGGTCAGGAACTACTCGACTACTGCCAAAATGTCGTCTTCACGCATTAGCAAGTACTCAACATCGTCGATTTCGACATTCTCGCCCGCGTAGCTGGTGAACAGAACGCGATCGCCAGCCTTCAGCTGTGACTTCGACCGCGTGCCGTCATCCAATAGTTTGCCGGTGCCGATGGCGACCACGGTGCCGCGAGCCGGCTTTTCTTTTGCCGAATCCGGCAGCACGATACCACCAGCGGTTGTCGTTTCGCTCTCTTCACGCCGGATCACCAAACGTTCGCCCAACGGTTGCAATTTGATTTGCGATTTGGCTTTAGTGGCAGTCGCCATGGCGTCTTGTTCCCTTCTGAATCAAGTGTGTTCAAGTTGGTTTGGATCGAGGGCGGCCAAAACGGCAGCCCCGTCAAGTTCGAGGGTCCACTTGAGCAATCGGCGTGCCGGAGTCCTTTATTTTTCACCTAACCCATTGCTTGGAATGGCTTTGCGGATTCTAATCGGGTTGGCGGGTGGATCGCATAGCCGGTTTCTTGGCAGTGGTTAAACTAATGCCGTGCCGACTTCACCGCTGCGGTACGGCCGGATGCCGATGCATCGAGCCATTCCCGCTGAGCTTCTCTTTCTTTGAAATTCCGAAATCTGTGCCATGCCGATTCAACTGAAATGCACGTGCGGAAAAGCAGTGAGCGTTCGTGACGAATTAGCCGGCAAGGCGGTTAAATGCCCTGCCTGTCAAAGCGTCATTCGAATTCCGGCCGCCGGCGGTGCCAAGTCGACAAGTGCGGCAAGCCAAGCCCCAACTGGCGCCACGCCCGCAACAAAGGCCCGTCAACCAGCCAAACCGATCGCCGCAAAACCTGCGGCACCGGTTTCCGATGATTTCGGCCTCGGTGCGATGGACGATCTTTTCAATGAAGCCGGCTTCGAGGTCCGCACGGGCAAGGCATGCCCGAACTGCTTCGAAGCGATTGCCGCCGACGCGGTGTTTTGCACCAAGTGCGGCTTCAATCTGGAAACCGGCAGCAAAGTTCGCGCACACGTTGCTGAATACGAAGACGCACAATCGGGCGACGCACTTCTCAAAAAGGCCGCCAAAGATCTCGAGTTCGCGCAAAAGATGCAGGACAAGATGAACGCAGGGGCTGGCATGCCATGGTGGATGCTGGCGTTGATCCTGTTCATGCTTGCATCAGTCACCGGCGTCGGCGTCGTCGCTGTGAACCTCGCCAAACGCGAAGATGCCACAACGGAGTTCAACGCACTTCAGACACTGATGCTGCTTGGCGGGATCGGTGTCTCGGTCGTCGGTTGTGGGGCTTTTGCCTCAGTGCTGTATCGGGCTTGCATGGAAAGCGTCAAGGAAGGACTCATGTCACTCTTCATTCCGATGTACATCCTGTACTATGGATTCTCAAGGTTTGAGGTGGCCGGCAAAGCAACCATTTTAGGGCTCATCGCCAGCGCAGTCGGCGGAGGACTATTAGTCGCCGCCACGATGCAACAGGGTTGATTCTGCCCGCCTTGGCGATCGGCAGCGCGATCGCCATACTGCTGGACCATGTTCACAAACATGTCCACAAACATGACCCATCCCTCAACCTCCCACCATTGATCGTCCGATGCAACGCTCGCTCGTACTGCTTAAACCCGACTGTGTTGAACGCAAATTGATTGGCCAAATAATTGCTCGATTCGAAGCCAAGGGACTGCGAATCATTGCCATGAAGATGCTGCGGGTTTCTCCCGAATTGTCCAAGAAACATTACGCCGAACACGTTTCAAAGCCGTTTTATCCCGGCCTAGAATCATTCATCATCTCGGCACCGATCGTTGCCATGGCAGTCGAAGGGCTCGAGGCGATCACCGTCATTCGTAATATGCTCGGGGCCACCAGCGGGCTGAAGGCGGCACCAGGAACAATTCGTGGCGACTTCAGTTGCAGTCGCCAAATGAACTTGGTGCATGCCTCCGACAGCGAAGATTCGGCCAAGCGAGAACTGGAACTCTACTTCACCGAATCAGACTTCTGCGACTACTCGCCGATGTTGACTCCCGTCATTCAAGCTGATGACGAATAAGTTTTTTTCGCCAGAATCTTAAGCATCATTTTTTATTAAGAATGATGCTGAGCGTTTCATTGGTTTCAAGAATGGCCGATCTCACTTCGGCCAAATCTTCAATCACTTCCGACCTTGCGACTGCTTCGATCTCATCAATCGTAACTCGCTGTGACTTCATCACCGACAAAACCGGCTCGCCATTGTGCAGCAATAGCTGAGGTTCGCTTTAAACAAATCCGCGAACAAATGCCGACCGCACACTGGCCCACGTCACGACGGACTGCATAACGCACAACAACGACAAGGCAAGAATCCCTTGCGCTGGCGCGACATCTTTGCTTACCAGAACCGTTGCCAAGGTAGAACCGATCGAAACCGTGACGATCAGGGTAAATGCATTCAGCTTTGACAGCGTCCGCTTTCCGGTTGCTCGCAGAATTGCCACCAACGCGACGTAAGCCAGCACGCCCACAACCGTCGTCCGAAACAGCGGTGCCCAACCGTCGAAAAACATGGGATTCATGACTCGATTCCTGATTGAATTGCGCGCGGCAATCACGCGCCACATGGAATAACCGGGCCTCCGAAGCGGCAAAGCATTTCGCCGCATCGGTGTGGATTTCACTTTTCAATCTTTGCGACGCGCCGCCCCATTGAGCGCAAGCGACAAACAGGCAAGACGCGAGCAATCGCCTGGGCAATCGCTGAAGCAACAAAACCACCGGATGGCACCTACCCACCTGCACAGTTACCGCATTCCGGGGGCCGCCAGGCCGACATTCGCTGATTACAAAGCTGATTCGGCGGTCCGATTGTCGTATAATGCGCTAGTCAATGACTTGTTTTATACGGAGGAGTTTGTGCCATGCGGTCCATTGTTCTAGTACTCGCTTGCATCACGATTGGGTGTTCACAAACCGCGCCAAGCACAACAGAGACAAGCCGGGGCGCGGCGGCGGATGATGCTGCGGCACCGAAAATCACGGTCATTCCTGACTCAGAACCCAATGAGCAACAGCGGGCCAAAATGCTGGCTGCCAAGGACGCATTGTTTGGAAAGCTGTCAGGTAGGTTAATGGAAGCGATGGCTGAAGGAGGCCCGGCGGCAGCAATTTTGGTTTGCCAGAAAGAGGCTCCGCAGATCGCTAAGACGGTTGGCCAGGAGCAAGGCGTGTCAATTGGCCGCACAGGAGTCCGGTTACGGAATCCTAACAACCAACCACCTCAGTGGGCCGCAGAGCTGGTTGAACAAAAGCTTGATAGCCCAACTTTTGTGATGCTGTCGAACAACAAAGCTGCCGCGCTGCTGCCGATCAAGCTGCAAGTGCAGTGCGTAATGTGCCACGGTCCCGACGATCAAATCTCGCCCGACGTGAAGGCTCAATTGCAAAAGAGCTATCCCGCAGACCAGGCAACCGGGTTTAACGAAGGTGACCTACGTGGATGGTTCTGGATCACATCAGACCAAGTCGATTGAGCCGACTGTCGACCGTCCAAACACTTACGATTTATCGGCGAACCGCAAAAACCGCCTCGAACATGAATGACGGTTTCCGATGGGTTCCATGGTCCGCATAGCTACGACCCGATAAGGCGCACAACGCAAATCCGACTTGACGCCTGCTCAATCAGGTCCTGTCGTTAATCGACGATAGATGTTTGGCTGCATTCTCGGTGTCGATGGCGAGCAATGATGGTCTAAGGAAGAACGAGCCAGAGGAAATGCTGTGATGAGGGTGAAACACTCGCGCTTCCGGATGTAACTGGGGCAAAACAGGCGGCGGTGGTATGGACGTTTTCATCGCCGCTCGCCATGTCGGTTCCTAAGGCCGAGTGATCGGAATCGATATAACACCCGAAATGCTCCAGCGAGCTCGCTCCGGCCAGCAAAGATTGGGGCTGGACAATGTCGAGTTTCACCAAGCGACGATTGACCAGTTACCACTGCCGGACAACTCGGTCGACTGTGTGATCAGTAATTGTGTGATCAATCTAGCCCCCGAAAAGATGGCAGTCTTTCGTGAGATCCTGCGGGTGTTGAAGCCCGGCGGCCGAGTCGCGATCAGCGATATCGCGTTGATGCGACCGTTGCCACTTCAGATCAAAGAAAGTACCGAAGCTTATGTCGGTTGCATCGCCGGCGCGGTTCTGATTTCAGAGTATCGCGACATGCTGCAACGCGCTGGCGTTCGGTAATGGTAACTGACACCGATGCCGACCTAAATGCCTATGCGCTGGCCAGCGTAGGTGGGTGCTGTGGCGGTGTGTGTGATGGCGCGGGTGACGAGTCGAATTCGGCAACCGATCAAAAGTCATTGCATGATGGCTTAGCATCCGTCATGCAAACTTTCGACGCGAATGCCTTTGTGGCAAGCGTGAGAGTTCATGCGCTCAAATCGATTTCGCTGGGACCGATCAAACCCCTTGCTGTATTCAATGCCTTGAACCCACCTGCGGAGAAAACGATGCAAACCATAAAAGTGTATGACAAACCGATGTGCTGTTCGACCGGAATCTGTGGTCCCGAAGTCGACCCCGTGTTGCCAAAGTTCGCTGCTGATCTCCAATGGTTAAGGACGCAAGGTCATCATGTAGAACGGTTCAACCTTGCACGACAGCCCCAAGCCTTTATCGACAATAAGTCGATCCATCAATTACTCAGCACTGCAGGTACGGTCTGTTTGCCTGTCGTTATGGTTGATGGAGAAGTCGTTAGCCAAACCAATTATCCTTCGCGTGAAGATTTCTCGGCGTGGATCAACGGCACGGCGGCCAAGACGATGTTGCCAGTCTCGCAAGGGGGTGGCGGGTGCTGTGGACCAACCGGTTGTTGCTAACTCGGTCTTCAGCGTTACCCCTTCGACACGAAAAGAAGCTTAGCTTTATGAAGTTCTTAAACCACCCGACACGGAATCTGTTTTTCACAGGGAAAGGTGGCGTTGGTAAGACCACAGTGGCTTGCGCGAGCGCTGTTAAACTGTCTGACCAGGGTAAGAAGGTGTTGTTAGTTTCCACGGATCCGGCAGCAAATCTTGACGAGGTCTTAGGCGTCGTTTTGGGTAATCACCCCACTGCGGTCCCGAATGTACCAACCCTGTTCGCGATGAACATTGACCCCGAGAAATCGGTGGCCGCGTATCGCGAGCGGATGGTTGGGCCTTATCGTGGCTTGCTGCCCGAGGATGCGTTAAAAAGCATGGAAGAACAATTCTCGGGTTCGTGTACGCTTGAGATCGCAGCCTTTGACGAGTTTTCAAGATTGTTGGGCGATCCAAACGCCACATCGGAATTTGATTATGTCATTTTCGATACGGCACCGACCGGTCACGCACTAAGGTTACTGACGTTGCCGTCGGCGTGGGACGGGTTTATGCAACAAAATACGACCGGCACCAGTTGTCTCGGTCCGCTTGCCGGTTTGCAGGCCCAACAAAAGCTGTATCAAGAGTCAGTCAACGCACTCGGCGATCCCGGCGTTACGACACTCGTTTTGGTCGCACGCGCCGAGCCGAGCGCGCTGCGCGAAGCCGCACGAACAAGTTTGTCGTACTCGATACCGCTCCGACCGGTCATACCGTTTTATTGCTCGATTCGGCGCTCGCTCATCACCGCGAAGTTACCAGACAGACGAGTGAAATGCCCGAAGCCGTGTCCGATCTTTTGCCACGACTGCGCGATCCCGAGTTCACTCGCGTGTTGATCATCACATTGCCCGAAGCGACGCCGGTCCACGAGGCGGCGGCACTTCAGCGCGACTTGCGACGAGCCGAAATCGAGCCATTTGCGTGGGGCGTTAATCAAGCACTAAGCCCATTAATGTTGACCGATCCATTGATGAAATCGCGCCAATCGCACGAACAGAAATACTTGCGCGAAGTAAAAGAAAAACATGCCAATCGCGTAACGATGATTCCCTGTCAGATCATACCACCAACCGGATTGAACGGTTTAAGCCGACTGAGCCATCATCGATAACTTGGCCCGATACTTGAACTGCTCACCATCGCCAACCATCGCTTCACGGATGACGCCAATAGAAACTTGACCTCAATTTCCTCCGGTATCCAGCGATCGTCAAACCTGAAAAGTCGAGAACAACCGATACCTTCGCTCAAGCCAACTACGACGACGATCCGGTAACGCGATCCGACTCAGGCGAACAGCGTTAATGTCAAATCAGAAAACAACACAGCCTCAGGGTGGTAAGCGATCGAGCACGATCAGTCGCAGAACAGGACGCTAACAGCATCGCCGGTCAATTCACGATCGCCAATGCGTCGGCAAGCTGCTTTGTGAATCGAGACTCGATTGGGTTTATTGGCATTCACCGGAACCTTTTCTAATACGCCAACGGAACGTCGCCGTAGTGGATCGATACTTCCAGCGAAAAAAATAGCCTTAATCTTCCGATTCGCCATCGGGCGAGGCCGTTTGACTTCGTCGATGCAAGTGCAACTTGATCGGGACTTCGGAAAACGGCAGGTGATCTCGCAAAACCCCAAGCAGGTATCGCCGATAATCAGCTCCGAAGGCTTTTGGTTCGTTGCACATCAGAACGATCGTCGGCGGCTGCGTGGCGACCTGCGTTGCGTAGTAGATCTTTGGCCGACGGTTTTGATACATCGGCGGGTTGTGGGCCTTCAGTGCGGCTTCGATCAAACGGTTCAACACGCCTGTTGAAACGCGTTCACTCGTTTGTTTGAACAACATCGTGCTGTGATTGAGCAGCGTTTTGACGTTCTTGCCGGTTTGGCCCGTAATGAAAGCGATCGGGGCATAAGCGAGTGTCGGAAACTCGTTGCGGAGGTATTTGACCCAACGCTCCGTTGGAACGGTGCCCATCAACAGGTCCCACTTGTTGACGACAAAGATACAGGGTTTGTGATTTTCGATCACATAGCTCATCAATTGTTTATCAACCCGGCTGATCGTTTCGGCGGCGTCGAAAAACATCAAGACGACATCGGCGCGGCGGATGCTGCGTTGGGCGCGGTGCATGCCATAGTATTCGATGTCGGTTTTCTGGCTGGTTCGTTTCCGCAAACCGGGCGTATCGATCGCCATGAACGTTTGTCCGTCCAATTCGAACCGCACGTCGACGCTGTCGCGAGTCGTTCCTGGCACTTCGCTGACGATCATCCGTTCGGCTTGCGCCAGGGTGTTTACGAAAGTGCTTTTGCCGACGTTTCGTCGTCCGACGATGGCGACCTTCATCTGCGCGGTTTCGACCTGTTCGTCTTCGTCGCGGGCCGGCAAGCGATCGACGATCAAATCGAGCAAGTCTTCGCGGTTGCGACTTTCGCGGGTACTGACCAAAATCGGCAAGCCGCGGCCGAGTCGGTGGAAATCGTTTGCCGAATTGTCCAAATTCGGATGATCCGCCTTGTTGACCACCAAAATGACGGGACGCTCGATTGTCCGCAATCGCTCGGCGACCATCGTATCGAGCGGCATCAAACCGGCGCGAATATCGACAACCAACAGGATTACGTCGGCAGAATCGAGAGCGGCTTCGATCTGGTTGCGAACGTCTTCGGTCAAGTTATCGACATCTTCGACGCCCATTCCGCCGGTATCGATCAGTTCGAAAAACCGTTCATTGTGCTCGACCAGGGTGGTTTGGCGATCGCGAGTCACACCCTCGAAATCGTCGACAACAGCTAAGCGGCGACGCGCTAACCAGTTGAAAAGACTGCTTTTTCCGACGTTGGGACGACCGACGATTGCGACTTGGGGGACTGGCATGGGACCGACTAGCGGGTGATTACAAACGGGGATGCGGCAAGCGTGCCGAGACTACAAACGCCGCAAGTGTAGGGTTAGAAACGCTTTTCAGACAGGGACCGCAGTCCGACAGCGGAAAAATGTCGGTTTGCTGAAGCGACGATTTGGTTTTTCATTTGTTTGCCAGAACGACAGATTCGTGGGGAAATGGGGTCTGGAATCGCCACACGCGGGTCATCCTTCGGACCGCGACCCACCGTTTGCTCGCTTGCATAAGCTTGCTGATATGCGTGTAATGTTGCTTTGGGCTCTGGCGCGACGCTTTCCCGTCGCAATTTCTCAGGTGACGAGGGGATGACGTTCCAACGCGATTTGCAACCCGAACGGATGGACGATCCGACATTGCCAGCGCAAGAGCATGTTGCTGCGCTGGTTGGGCTTTCGCGGATCAATCGTTTGACTTCGGTGTCGCGACCGATTTACCGTCGATTGCGTCGTTACGCCCAAACAACAGGGCGACCGCTGAGGGTCTTGGATGTTGCGACCGGATCAGGCGACCTGCCGATCGACTGGGCTCGCCGTGCGCGGGCCGACGGCGTGGATTTAGAAATTACGGCGATTGACATCAGCAACGTGGCGCTCGACTTTGCTCGCAAGCGCGCCGCCGATGCGGGTGTGCTAATTCATTTCGAATGTCGTGATTGCCTGCAGTCGCGATTGCCGTCCGGGTTTGATATCGTCACTTGCAACTTGTTCATTCACCATCTCAACCGGACGTCGATTGCCAAGCTATTGCAAGCCATGCGGGCTGCCGCCGACCATGCGGTGTTGGTCTGCGATTTGGAACGCTCGCGATTTAATTTAGCAGCAGTCTGGTTAGCCGCCCACGCCGTGACGCGGTCTGCCGTGGTTCACGAAGACGCGATTTTGAGTGTCCGTGCAGCGTTGACGCGGCGTGAGTTTCGGGAGCTCGCCACTGAAACTCTCGACCAACCGATCTCGGTAATCGGTTTACCGCCATGCCGCTACTTGGCTGTGATCGAGGGAACAACCGTGCGAGCGGATCAATCGATTTTGGCTCAATCGGTTCAACCGGCCTAGGACGATCGACAGGCAATCTTTGCGACTGCCCCGGAAACCGAACCGAGCCGCAGTGCGATCCCAAACAGCGAAAGGGATTCGGATCGGTTTTGGTGTCGTCTAATAGTGTGTCGGCTTGCGTTTTAAGAACTGGCCATGGCCGAGCCTACCGACGAATTCTCCGCCAAGCACCTGAATTTTTCCACGAACCAGCACCGTGTCGCTGCGACCCTCCAGCGGCCACCCTTCGAATGCGCTATAGTCGGTTGCCATCGCGTGGGTCGCAGCGGAAATATGGCTGGGATAATTCGGATCATAAATCACAATGTCCGCGTCGCTACCAATGGCGATGGTGCCTTTCCGCGGAAACAATCCGAACAATTTGGCGGCTTGGGTGCTGCCGCAATCAACCATTTTACACAAATCGATTCGGCCGATTCTTACACCATAACTGTAGAGCAGGTCGATACGATGCTGGATGGTCGGAATGCCATTGGGGATTTTGGTAAAGTCGTTTCGGCCCATCTCTTTTTGGCCATGAAAGTCAAACGGGGCGTGATCGGTGCCAACCGTATGAATCTCGTCAGTTTGAATCGCGTTCCACAGGTATTCCTGGTGAACACGGCTTCGAATCGGAGGCGACATCACATACTTCGCACCTTCGAAATCGGGTTTTTTGGCATAGCTGTCATCCAACACTAAATACGGCACGACGGTTTCCACCCAAACATTGACGCCACGTCGCCGAGCCGTCGCCGCCGCCTCGACGGCTTGGTGGCAACTGGTGTGGACCACATAAACGTGAGCCTCGGTCAATTCGGCGAATGTCATCAAGTGCCTGACACCTGAGGTTTCGACCTGAATCGGGCGCGAAGGTTCATGCCACTGCGGTTCGGTTTTCCCTTCTGCAAGCAACGAAGCCTGCAGTTCAGCGACCAGGGTCTCGTTCTCACAGTGCGCCGTTACGATCACACCGAGTTCTTTGGCAAGTCGCAATGTCTTGAACAATTCCGAATCATTGACGCCGAAGAAATCTTTATATGCCAGGAAAATCTTAAAGCTTGCGATACCGCGATCGACAATCTGGCGAAGTGCCGCTTCGGTTGATTCATCGAATCGTGACACAGCCATATGAAACGTGTAATCACACGCTGAAATGCCATCCGCTTTTGACATCCAAAGATCAAGCGCCGCCAGCGGGTCTTCATCGCGACTTGGGCAACACATTTCGATGATGGTCGTCGTGCCACCTAGTAACGCGGCGCGGCTGGCCGTTTCGTAGGTATCTTTAGCAAACGTGCCCATAAACGGCAGATAGATGTGCACATGCGGGTCGATGAATCCTGGAAAGACATACTTCCCTGTCGCATCGATCACCTGAGTGTCGTCGCTGGATGGCAAATCGCGGCCGATCGCGACAATCACTTCGCCGTCACACAATACATCCGCTTCGTAGCTATCGGTTGCTGTGACGATCGAACCGCCACGAATCAAAATCGGCATTTCAGGGACTCGAGGATTGTTGCGCTAAAAAACTTAGGATGTAATGCTGAGGTAACTTCCTCGAATTGTCGTTGCATGGCAACTGGAGTCGCAAGCCTTCGTGCTGATGTTTTTGGCCCAATTCGCCCCGATCGATTATTTTGGGCTGATCGCCTATCCTGAATCGTACGAAATGCCGCCGATTTTAGTTCCCGCTTGCCTTTGCAGGATATCCCAACAATGCTCAGCTTGCCCGTACGTCGCTTACATGGTCCAGGCCCGTCGCCCGTCGCTCCCTCGGTATTGCAGGCGATGTCGTTGCCATGCATCGGTCACATGGACCCCGAGTTTTTGCGGGTGATGAACGAAGTGCGTGAAATGCTGCAGCAGGTGTTTCAGACAGAAAACGCGATGACTCTCGCGTGCAGTGGCACCGGTTCGGCCGGCGCCGAAATGTTGATGGACAACTTGGTCGAACCGGGTGACAGTTGTTTGGTCGGCGTCAACGGTGTTTTTGGCGGACGTCTAGCCGAAAAAGCCAGGCGGGCCGGAGCCACGGTTCACACCCTGGATGCCGACTGGGGAACGGTGTTCGATCAGGACCAGATCTTAGAAAAAGTTAACGAATTAAAGCCAAAAATTGTTGCCTTTGTTCACGCCGAAACATCGACCGGAGCCCACCAGCCGCTGGATCGATTAGCCGAAGCGGTACATGCCTATGGCGGTTTGCTAGTCATGGACTGCGTTACATCCTTGTCCGGCGTGCCCGTTTTGATAGACCAGTGGGGCGTTGATGCCGCCTACTCGGGTACCCAAAAGTGCCTTTCCTGTCCGCCGGGCTTGTCGCCGGTAACGCTGTCGGACCGGGCGATGCACAAGGTAAACCATCGAAAAACCTCAGTTAATTCGTGGTATCTCGATTTGACACTGGTCGGAAATTACTGGTCGGGCAGTCGCGCCTATCATCACACCGCTCCGGTCAACATGAACTTTGCCCTTCACGAGGCCTTGCGACTGGCGCTCCAAGAGGGGCTGGAAAACCGTTTTGCACGCCACCTGCGGGTTCATCAACTGCTCAAGCGGGGATTGCTTGAACGCGGTTTCACATATGCATCAGACCCAGAGCACTCGTTGCCGATGCTTAACCTGGTGAACATACCTTCACAGGTTGTTGATGAAGCAGCGGCAAGACGCCAGTTGCTGAGCGAGTTCAATCTGGAGATCGGGGGAGGTTTAGGAAAACTTGCTGGCAAGTGCTGGCGCATCGGTTTGATGGGGCACGGCGCGACCGAGGAGAGCGTGCAGGCGATTTTGGAAGCAATCGATGGGGTCATTCCTAGAGGAGATTAATTTTTTTTTGCACCAGAAAGGGCCGCCGGATCGGTAAATAATGTGTGTGGATTTCGCGATTTTCTTGTGTGTTTCCTGCGAATCGGGCAGTTTTAGCGATCATCTTTAGCCAGCTCTAATGGAGTAGAAACGACCTCTAGTTCAAAACAATTGCCCTTGGACGCGAGCGTTTTGATTGAGTAAAGCGTCCGTTATGTTCTCAGATTTCGGCTCTTTTAATGTAAGCCGCTGAAGCACTTGCGATTCATCGAATCGTAAACAGGCATATTTCGGTTGGGCGGAAATTGATTGATGATTCGTTTTTCCCCTAGCGAGCTTTACGGCTTGCGGATCGCTATTGCCTTGGCGGTGGCGATCGGTTGCTGGTTTTGTCCAAAAGCGAGCGCCCAGCACGTGGAGTTGGCGCCGCCACTGAGGGCCGCACCTGGGGAGCAATCCGGCGACGCGGAAGTGCCGGACGCAGGCGAAACCGAAATGAGCTCCTTGTTACGGCGACTCGAGGAACTTGAAGCCCAGGTCGAGCAAGAGCTGACAGCCGCGAAAGAGCCAGCCAAAGACGAAAAGCCAAAAAAGAAAGGGTGGTTCGAGAAGTATTCGATCGGCGGCTATACCCAACTACGAATCAACGAAACCGTGAATGACCGAGGCCCAGCGCCGGCGGCGCACAATGGTGATAGTTCGATCGGCGACAATCAAAGCTTTTTGCTCAGGCGGGCACGTATGATCTTGTCGGGTGACGTGAACGATCACGTATCGATATACCTTC
>DIUH01000022.1:337-2865 GCA_002428205.1 Planctomycetaceae bacterium UBA6163 | reverse complement strand
GCGGCGCTGGCCAAATCACCAAACGCTCGAGCGTCTTCGATACTGGTTTGATAAAAATCTTCCATCTTGCCGCCACCGAGATGGCAATAGGTGCGCACCCAATCACGAACCGGACCGCCCCAAAGTTGCGAACATGGCATGCCCGCGATTTTGCCAGCGATATCCCAAAGCGCTAGGTCGATCCCGGAAATTGCGGTCGAGCGGACGATCCCGTGGCCGTGCCAAAAGTGTTGGCGAAACATCATTTGCCAAAGATGCTCGATCCGACGCGGGTCCTCGCCGACAACCAATTCGGCAAGGTCATCAATCGCTCCGACGACCGATCGCGTGTGCCATTCCAGCGTCGCTTCGCCCCATCCGTATAACCCGGGCTGGTCTGTCAACACTTTGACGAAAATCCAGTTTCGCATTCGAGCATGACAAACGTGCGTTTCAATCTTGGTGATTTTCATAGTCAATTTAAATGTCAAACAGAGCCTAGTTTGTCAGTTCTCGAATCGCATTATCGAGAGCCGCTATCAGTTTTTCCAGGCTACCTTGACTAAGGATCGAGGCTTCCTCCTGATACAGCCCTTTGCCAAACGACTGGGCATCAGGTAGGTACCAAACGTCCGACCCATTAGCAATGGTGCCAATGATTAAAGTATGTTTGGGAAATCGTTTGCGCAGTGCCGTCTGCAAAATGTTATAATGTTCTCCATTGAGCGAAACCCAAATGGCATCACCCATTTTGCAAAGTGGCACTTTGTAGGTGATCGTGGAAGTTTCAGGGAGATGGGCGACACGAATCAAACGCCGTGTCGCCCGTTCGATCATCGCTCGGGCGTCGCGCATGGCAACCGCATCACCTGCGGCCCCAGCCAACTCGAGCTCGTGCTGCCAATGACTCTGTTCCGCCAAGAGTTCAGCCCGCTTCGGTAAATCGGGCCGTAGTGGCAGTTCGACACTGCACGTGGTAGCGACAAAGTTCGAAAGCCCCACAATCGCATCGCCTGGCAACGTCTCATAACGCCAAGTTCCAATCGTCGCTCCGGAAACGACTGGCCCCGCATACACGAAACGGGTTTTTGGCGGAGGCAATGCTTCGATCGCGGATAACGCGGCGTAACCGAGCTGTCGTCCGTTTCGGTCCGCAACCTCGAGGTCGCCGACGAATCCTTCGCGTGGCCCGATGTCGCCGGAAGCACCTTGTATGAAAAAGCACGGTGCGGCCGTCGATTGTTCAACCACTTCTCGCATCGCACCGATGTAGTCTGGGCTGATCTGTGTATTGTCCCATGCGAGTGTTGTCGGGTGACAGGCATAATTTACGATCGTCGCAAGTAGGTTTCCAGAATCGTCGCTTATTCTTCCCACGATGACAGCATCATCAGCGGTCCCCTCTGGGTTAAANNCCATAGTTGATTGTCGCTGGTCGGGCCGACTCGATCGATTGCCGAACCAAGTCGCTGAGCTTTACGGCTAGCTGATCAAGATAGGGAGCGATCATTTCGCCACCGGGCAGCTCTTTGCGCTCGAGCCCCATCAGTCCCGCGCCATGAGTATGTGAAAAGTAAATCACGATCGATTCGGCCGGCACACCAGAACTTTGGGCGATGTGGTCGATCAAGGTGCGCATTTCGGCTGTCCACAACAAACAGTGGTCGATTGCAATCGCAACCAACGGCGAACCGAACTGCCGGTCATCACGAGACGCCATCGTGATCACCGTCGCGGTCAGTGGTCGATGGATGCCGGTTGAAACGTCATGCGTGGCGGCGCCCCACATGCGATGATAAATCCCGACACCAGGCGTGATGTCACATCGTGCAACGCCCGCGAGGATCCAACTTTGATGAAAATCAACCGACCGTTTCATCCGCAACCTTTCGTCTTAAAAATGACTGATCAAAAACAGTGCCTTTCGTGGAAATCAAAAACCAACAAATCGCACCGCCTACATACATCGCAGTGAATAACAATAAGACTGCGTTCCAAGCATTGCCGTCACAATATTCAAGCAACCTTGGCGATTGTTCGATCCAAGACTTGAACTGGGGGACGATCCAGGGGGTCAGCCCCGCGCCAAAGTTCCCTAACATGTTCATCGTGCTGAAGACCGATGCGACATGGTTACCGCCCATATCCATCGTGACGGTATAACCGCAGGGTGCCGCTAGCGCCGCCAAAAAAGCTCCCGTGCTGATCACCACAACAGCGGTTGTCGGGTCAGCAACAAAGAAGGCCGAAAAGACCAGCAACGCACAGAACGTTAAACTGATGCCGGCGACTCCCTTACGAGACCACGCAAGGCTGCCAGTTGCTTTAAGGATCGCATCCGAAGTATATCCGCCGATCATCGATCCTAACACGGTTGCGATCAACGGCATTGCCGTGAAGATTCCCGACTGGGCCGTCGACACGCCGCGAGTTTGCATCAGGTAAGTTGCAAACCAGCTTGCGAAAAACGCATAACCGGCGGCTCGAAAAAATTGTTGTCCGAAGATCAACCAAGCCGCGGGACTGGTCAACATCTCCAGCCACATCCT
>DIUH01000022.1:0-229 GCA_002428205.1 Planctomycetaceae bacterium UBA6163 | reverse complement strand
GGAATCGCGAAGATCGCAAAGATGGTTGTCGCTTGAAAAAAACCGAGCATCCATCCGGTCAGCCCCGCACCGATTGCACCTCCGACCGACATCGCCGCACCCAAAATTCCGCTGGCGCCGGCACGTTCGGATTGAGGATTCCAAATCGCGATTGAGCGTACCGAACAGGGGAACAGACCAGCTTGTGAGATACCGCTGGACAAACGACTGGCGAGAACCCAACCAAAAC
>DIUH01000042.1:6046-19397 GCA_002428205.1 Planctomycetaceae bacterium UBA6163 | reverse complement strand
CCGCAGCATCCAGCAGTGATGGGGCAAAACGTTTGGCCAAAGCGAAGTCGTGCATCTTGATTTGGATGGACGGCGGGCCAACGCACTTTGAAACCTTCGACCCCAAGCCCCAGGCGCCGATGGAGATCCGTGGCGAGTTCGAGCCGATTGCGACCAAAGTCGCCGGGGTGCACTACTCCCAGCACATGACTCGCCTGGCCGCATCGCTGGACAAATACGCGATGATCCGTTCGATTCGCCATGACCAAGGAAACCACGGTGCAGGCAACCACTACATGATGACCGGCTCTCCGACACGGATTCCGGTCGGNNCCCGGCTATTTTTCGATGCCGCAAATGTCACGCAGCGGTGGCCCCAACTTCCTCGGTGCCAAATACGCCCCCTTCGTCGTCGGCGATGACCCCAACAACAAGAACTTCCGCGTCCGCGATGTCGCCGTACCGCTAGACCTATTGGGCGATCGCTTTCAACGTCGCAACGACATCCGCAAACTGGTCGACCGCATGAACCGTTTCGCTGACGAATCGGCTGGCGATCCTGCGATGGCAAACGATGAATATTATCGCCAGGGAATGGACCTGGTAACCTCGACCGAAGCTCAAGCGGCCTTTGACATCAGCAAAGAAAAAGACGAGGTGCGCGACGCCTATGGGCGTAATGCATTCGGCCAGCGGGCCCTATTGGCTCGCCGACTGGTCGAAGCCGGCGTGCCGTTTATCACCGTCTATGATGGCGGTTGGGACCATCACAGCAACCTCTTTGACGCGTTGACAACTCGCTTGCCGAGCTGGGACCAAACCGTCGCGGCGCTTATCAACGATTTGGATCAACGCGGTTTGCTAGAAAACACGCTGGTGATCGCGATGGGCGAGTTCGGACGCACCCCAAAGATCTCCACGCTGGCGGGTCAAACCAAAGCGGGCCGCGATCACTGGGCTAATGCGATGAGCGTCTTGATGGCAGGCGGCGGAACACCCGGCGGAACCGTCGTCGGCGCGACTGATCGCAACGGATACTCGGCTAACGAAAGAGTGCTTGCGCCAGAAAATCTTGTATCGACGATCTACACCAAGCTCGGCATCGACCCCAACAAGATCCTCTACACACCACAAGGTCGCCCCACACACCTGGTCAGTGATCCGACGACGATCTCTGAGCTGATGTAGTCGCTTCTGCCGAGTGGTAAGGATCTGAAGTCACAGCCGTACTCTACGCAGACACACATTATGCCTGCGGTCTTATCGCGAGCGCGGCGGACCGGGTGCCTAAATAGTACACCGTTTGGCGGTTCCGTTTTTTCCGTGCTTTTGCGGCTTGTTCGACTTCGTATTGCGAGTCTCCCCACGTGACTGGCAATGTCCTGTGCAGTTTGCCGTCCTCGGCATTCATCAGGTGCGCGTTGCGGGTAGGTGTGTTTTCGTGACGATCGCTGCCGACCAAGGCGAGGTCAAGTTCAAACACAAGGTGTCTCGTGGCTCGTGTTGCGAGATGCCGGCAGATGCCGAGCACCTTAGGTGGAATGACGAACCTTCTCGGGTGGGCGGACGTAACCTTCCCAGCAGATTGGCGACTGGTTCACTTGCGATTAGGAAATCTGTAGGATGAAACCCGCGCTTCGTTTTATCGATTCGTGGACTTGGATCGAGATGGGGACCAAATACTGGGAGCAGCCGATGGTAGGAAAGTTTTTCTCGCTGATGCTGTTTGGGCTTTGCATGGCCGCTTCAGCGGGTTGCTCGCGTTCCTCGGACAACCAGACGAGTTCGGCAACCCCACCGGCACCGCGCGTCGACTCCAGCCCGCCGACGCCAGAATTACTGTCAGCGCTCGGCAATCTTGGCGAGTTGGTGGTCTCCAGTACCGACGGCCAATCGACCGCTTTGTCCCAGTTTGCAGACCAACAAACTTTGGTACTGGTTTTCTCAAGAGGCTATTTCGGATCGATCTGCCCGTTCTGCAGCACCCAGATGCATGCGTTGGCCGAATCGCATTCGGAGTTCGAAAAACGCAACGCGACCGTGGTGGTCGTATTCCCTGTCAGCCAAGTCGATGACAAGGATCGCTGGAAAGACTTAGAAGCATCCATTTTGGAACGCTTGCCCAGTGGCCAAATCATCCCGTTCCCGATTTTGATCGATCTTGATTTGAAGGCCGTCGACCGGTTGGGGATTCGCGAAGCACTTTCGAAGCCTTCGACCTTCATCATCGATCCGTCCAAAAATCTGCGATACAAGTACATCGGCAGCGACCCTGCGGATCGGCCGGATGTCCAGACAATTCTCCAGCAGTTAGATGGCATATCTAAATCTTAAGGGCTGATGCACGTGGAGGCTGACGATGAAAAAGTTAAACGCTTTCGCAAGGCGATCCAAACGCTCAATTTGCTGACCCCTAATGAAATTGAGTCCGTTGAAGAACGGATAGTGTCAAACCCGAACATTTCACCTGTGGTCGCGTTGTTCGAAAGCGGTTTATGCGATCACCAAGATATCGAACTTGTCGAGATGTTGATGTCCGGCGCGACCGCAATTGCCGGCTACCAATTGGTTGATCTTTTGGGACGCGGTGGCATGGGTGTGGTCTGGAAGGCAAAGCAGGCCAGCCTTGACCGTATCGTTGCTCTTAAAACAATTTCTCATAAGGCTTCCAGCAGTCAGAAGCTAGCGGTGCGATTCGAACGCGAAGCGACAGCCGTTGCGAAATTATCACACCCCAATATCGTTTCGGCCGTGGATTTCGGCAATTCTGGTGGGCGCTTGTATTTGGCGATGGAGTATGTCGCCGGCGAGGACCTTGGCCAGTATATCGATCGTCATGGCAGGTTGGTTGAAGCAACTGCGTTGAGCCTCATTCGGCAGGTCGCCAGCGGATTGGCACACGCCAGTCGTCACGGAATCATCCATCGTGACATCAAACCGGCTAACATCATGTTGGTGCATGACGAAGACTGGACTGCGGCATCCGGCGGAGTTCCGCTTGCAAAGATTACCGATTTCGGACTCGCCTTGTTAAACGAGGCGGATCATTCACCGGATGTGCGTCTGACTTCGCACCAAGCGGCTGTTGGCAGCCCTCATTATATGGCTCCCGAACAATTGACCGGAGCACGAGTCGACACCCGGGCGGACATCTACGCGCTCGGCGCGACACTATTCCATCTGCTGGTTGGCCGAGCGCCATGGCAGACTCAATCGCTCAATCGCATTGTTCATGACAAAGTCGCAGGAATCTTTCCTTTTGATGAGCTAAAGCCTTTGAAGGTATCAAGGTCCACACTCGCTCTAGCGGCGAGCATGACCTCCAGCGATCCGGAAAAGCGTCCGCGCAGTTGCCAAGAATTAATTGCTGAGATCGACCGCGCCATTGGCCGGCTTGCCGCGGGTGGTACCCAGACGCAATCAGTTGGGTTGAACAACGCTGCAACCAATCAATTGCCGAACGCATCTTTCGCTTTGTCTGCCGCAGCCACACCCGGTGAAACTCAGTCTCTTGAACATTGCAACAGCGATCAAGTGACTCAATCGGGACTGACCGAAGCCATTGCAAGCACTGTTCAGACTGCAAAGCCAGCCAGCATTGGCAAACGAATCAGTCGCCGCGCGGTAGTCGTGGCATTGACGCCAACGGTCGTCGTCGGCGTCTTCCTCGGTTGGCTGCGACGCGGCGGGCGGTCTACCCAACCGATCGATTTGTCGCTGGCAGGCACACCGATAAGTCTTTTCGATGGGAAAGCAATTCCGGTAAACGCCATCAGCGAAGGAGGCCTGGGAACATCCGACGGGCGAATCTTAATGAACGGCCCCGCGATGTCCTCGCTAGGCTTTCAATTGCCGGATTGGAAGTACTTGCAACTCGATGCGATTGTGGAATTATCGCCAGGCACGATTCTAGACGTCGCAATAGGGGGCGACATCGCATCCAAGCGCCAGCCTTGTGCGGGTGTGCGAATCCAAGACAGCTTGGTCGCAAGCGGCAGTTTTACCAAGTTGGATGGTGTGTTTGTTCCGACAGGCCAGACGTTCGAACTAAAACGTGGTCGTCAACAACATTACATGGAGATCGAGAAAAACGAAGGTACTTGGCTGGTCCGTTTTTATAAGAATCCTGATTTGCAACTGGCTTTGCCCTTCGAAAATGAGATGGCCAGTTCACAGGAAATCATTTTTGTGGCGAATCATAGAAATGACACGCCGGATAGCCAGGAGCAGCAAGGTATCGCTTTATCTGAGTTGTCGTTGATGAAAATGGTCCCTAAGGAATCCTAGGCCCCCTTTTCAAACAGCAGTCGGCAATTGTAGGTGCAAAACGATCGGCTAGTTTTCGCTTGCC
The DNA here is from genome assembly GCA_002428205.1 of Planctomycetaceae bacterium UBA6163. Lineage (GTDB taxonomy): Bacteria > Planctomycetota > Planctomycetia > Pirellulales > Pirellulaceae > UBA6163. The sequence continues at coordinate 15,067 of DIUH01000042.1, read as the reverse complement.
TGCTTCACCAAGTCAGCGACCAGTGTCGTGATTTGTGCCTCGACAGTTTCGGTATACGGTGCTCGATGGCCGTATTCAAACATGCCGGTTGTCCCCTCATAACCGCCCTCTTTTAATACTCGCAGCGAAGGGACGTAGCTGAGCAGGTCGTTGTTGTAGCCACAAACCCAAGTGTTGTCCCAGCCATAAATCGACTTGAACTTCAGCGAGTAATCGACCACCGTTTCGCCCGTCAAAGCGATCCATGTAAAGTTTGAACCAAACCGCCAGACCTGAATCGGATAACGAACGCGGTCTGGCAGTTCGCCGTCGGCCTGGTACTGGCGAATGAAATGTTCGTATTCACGCCTGGTAATTCCACTCACCTCGGGCAAGCGTCGCCGTAGTTCTTCCACCGGGATCCCAGGCTGAAGGTACAGCACCGTCTCGCCCATGACCGCACGAATTGGCCCGGAAATCGAAATCATTTGGCCCGCCATCACCTGTCGAACCGCTTCGGCCAAAATGTGGCCGTACATGCTCGCCAATTCAATCGCTTGAGAGTCGTTTTCGACACCGCGAATACGTGGTAACGGATTGGCATCGCCGCCGCAGTTCTGGACGAACAGGGCGACTGAGCCGGGGTACGATTTTTCAAGTTCGATCTGGGCAAAACCGGCATAGTCGCCATTAATGCTTAATCCGCTCAGCGCCGTTGTGTGGCACGAATAACCGAACATAATCGCTTTGACACTGTCGCCGGATTTTACAGCCAAGACTGGCACATCGTGATCGACTTGGCCGCCAAGCCTTCGACCGTCCGGCCTGGCTCGACGACGATTGACCGCGAAACCGGCAAGCCCCTGTTCGAAACTGATCTCCGACGGTTCGAGGTCTGCGATCGCCAGTCCGATCACTTCGTCATATTGGTCGTAAAGTGCTTCCGTATACCGGTCTCGCGCAGCCGACTCTGCAGGCGTCAAGTCATAATAAAGCCACAGCACATCCTCCGTGACCGGACAACTGTGGTTGTGGGAATAGTTTAATATCAACCGCTCGCGGGGAATACGATGGTTTTCGACAGTCCGTGCCGCAATCCGATCGGCCATCTTGATGCTCAGCCCCACGAGGTCTGATGTCACGATCACCGAAATCGCACCGGTGTCATCACGCAAGGCTAAGGCCTTGATCCAAATCGGATGATCAACCCGCTGTGACATTCGTGTTCCACTGTAACCGGCCAGCGGAACCGATTCCATTGGCGTGATATCGATCTTCGCGACGCCCGCCTGCCATTGCGCTGATGCCAAAGAAACATTAGCCAGAAACATCACAAAAACGATAAACATCAAACTCATGGAAAGGCTCCGATCTTCTTAAAGCGTGGAGAAATTAGGCACCGATTGGATTCACCGATAGTCATCCCATGTAATCATTTGGCCGGCCAAGGCATCACCCCCACTTGATCTGCCCAGCTCTGCCACTGCCCCGCCATTTCGGCAACCCGCCGCGGATGATCGTCCGACAGATCCCGCATCTCCGTACGGTCTGCCAGCATATCGTACAGTTCCCATTTGCCGCGATGCTTTGCGACCAACTTCCACTGGCCATCGCGTACCGCGCGGTTTCCTTCGTGTTCCCAGAACAGCGGAGATTTGCGTTTTAGCTCTTGACCTTCAAGCATGGGTACCAGGCTGATTCCGTCTGTCGGCTTTATATCGTTTCCTAGATACCGCTGGGGATATTCGGCACCGGCCAGTTGCAAGATAGTCGGCATAAGGTCGATCAGGTGTGCGGGCTGTGACACCAGTTGCCCGGATTTGGGTTCTCCAATCCCAGCTGGCCAATGCGCGATCAGAGGTGTGCTGATCCCACCTTCGTGAACCCAGTGCTTGTACTCACGAAAGGGAGTATTGCTGACATTTGCCCAAGCCCGGCCATATCCAATGTACGTGTCTGCTGCGCCCGGTAAAACACCATATCCTTGTCGCGTCGGGTAGCCATCGCGTGTTTGCTTGGGGATCATTGCTGGTTGCAGATAATCATCTGCTAGAGCGGGAAGCGTCGGCGAATCGCTTCGCGTTGCGTTTGCCGCTGGTCGGACGCCTCGCCCCATCGGTTCGGCGCAGCCACCATTATCCTGAAGAAACAGGATCAGTGTATTCTCGTACTGTCCAGTCGATTTCAATTCTGCAACGATCCTGCCAATCCCCTGGTCTTCGCAGTCAATCATTGCGGCATAAACTTCCATACATCGCTTTTCGAACTCAAGGTCCTTAACACCTAACCAATCGCCACCGTCTTGAGGTGCAACTTGCCAGGCCGGATCGATCAAGCCCATTGCTCGCATTCGATCGACTCGCGCGGTCCGGATCAGATCGTAGCCACCGTCGAACTTGCCGCGATACTTTTGAATATCTGTTTCTTTGGCATGCATTGGCCAATGTGGCGCGGTATGCGCGATATACATAAAAAAAGGCTTATCGCTCTCTTTTTCGACATGATCGCGGATAAAACGTACGGCGTGATCGTTGATTGCATCGGTATAATAGAAAGGTTCCGGCTTGTATTGGGGGTCCGCGTAAGGCGAAATCATTTCATTGTCGCGCACCAATGAATTGGGGTCAAAAAAACTACCCGCACCATGGATCGTCCCATACATGCGATCAAAACCGCGTTGCAACGGCCAATTCGACTTATCCTGTGCAGATTGTGGATTCACCTTGCGCGTCACGTGCCATTTGCCGACCATATAGTTTCGATAGCCAACGGGTTTCAACGCTTCAGCAATCGTTACCGCCCGCTTGCTCAGTTCTCCGCGATACCCATCGGTGCCCCGGTCCTCCATCATGTGTCCTATACCGGCTCGATGCGGATACAACCCCGTCAGCAGTGACGCTCGTGTCGGGCAACAACGTCCATTGTTGTAAAACTGTGTAAACCTTAGCCCCCCGGCAGCCAACCCGTCCAAGTTCGGTGTCGCGATCTCTCCGCCATAGCACCCCAAGTCGGACCATCCCATGTCGTCAGCCATAATCAAAATGATGTTGGGAGGCCCGGCATGGGAGTGATTGGCGACCAACCCCGCGATCACGCTTGCTAAAAGAAAGAATAACTGTCGCAAATATTTGATGGCCATCACTTAATTCCGCTGTCACATGAAATCGAACATAGCATCGCGTGAACAACAAGTGACATAGCGTAATTCGCGAAAATTCCGACTGCCCAAGCGCCCAACGGAAGTCTGACGACATCCACTATGCCTAAACGCGTCACTTATTGATCAGATGATACTTAGCAGGTTCAAGTGTAGATCGTTTGTCGCGTTGGTTCATCCCGTTCGTGAAAAATTGTTTGTTCGTTCCTGAGGGAAACTTGTTTCTCCCGGCGTAAAGAGGTTGATTTGCGTTGGGGCCAGGTCTGTGTCGAGCACGAACTGGCGAAGAAAACGACAAACTTTTCTCTTTCGCGTACAACGCCCCCTACTCAGACCGGCCACGATCGATCCACGACCGACCGGCTGGAACATGGACAAAAGGGCGTGCTGCGTTGTGATAAGCAGGTCGGCACAAAACCTTCGGCAAAAAAATTAGCCGCATCGCGTTAGCGACGGTTGGTAGGAAGGGGGGCTAACGCCCGACGGCTGATTGTACCGAAAGACTTGCGCCGACATGCTTAGTAGCCCGAAGTTTTGATTTAAGGGGCATCGCCATCGGTCTGGTGATCACCGCCATCAGCTTGGTTCCAAAAGCGTTCACCGATCGCATTAACGGACGGTTGATTATCCAAAAAATTAACAGTGCACCGTCCTTCGGTCTGTAGATCGCAAATGGATCGATCGATCAGACGATTTATCTCGGCATCAATAAGCTGCCCCCCCCAGATGACCCGGCCTAGTTCCAACGCCTCTGCTGATCCAGGACGAAAGCTTTCGCGGGCTTTAATGCCAGCCCATAAGTAAAGCAAAGCTGTGGCCGTGAAGGCATCTGACCATATGATATCCTCTCGCAGGAACCAGACTTTGTTCGGATATTCTGCGTGCGATGCGAGTTTACAGCAACCGCTTCGATAAAGCGCACGCGCGATGTCATTGATCATCGCCTTTGAAATTTGGCGACCATCAACGCTGTACTTCGTGGCGAGATGTTTCACGATATTACGCAGTGGGGTCGGATCTTGCAAAACGCTATTCACCATGAAAAAATCCTCGATGATTTCTCGCCTTAGAATCGCGTCTATCGTTCTCAGTTGTTCACGATTGAAAACTGCACACCAATCGGTGAAGCACATTTTCAGTGCCGGCACTCGTAACGCAGTTGGCGCGGGTAACGCCGTTGGCACAATGCCGGATGAAGCGGATGCCGCGTTACTGCTCGCATCCGGTTTCGCTTCCAATGCCGGGTCAAACGACTTGGGCAGTTGCATCGAATCGAAAAACTGCTGTACATCCTCAAGATTCAAAACCGTCATTCCCGCCACATGGGAATTGTTCTTTTTCTCGGAAGCGTTCAACGGTTCTAACAAAATCATCGCCGCATGATTTCGCGCCAGTTGCATCACCTTCTTTGCGACGAAAGAATACTTCGCTAAGTACGCCGGATAATCTTTTCCAGTTTTGCATTCGAACCACAGCACAAGTGAATCGCAGGCGATCAAAACATCAAGCTCAAAATCATTGCCGTCTGGAAGGATGACCCGCGGGTTTGATAATACTTCGATCGTGCGTCCGGGGTATAGTTTGCTAAGGTGCTGTGAAACGGTGATAACGATATATCGTTCAAGCCAATTGCCGGTGATGAAGTTTCCGACGCGGCCATCTGTTTGTGGTACAAACTGAATGGTTCTGCTGTTACGAATGTAGCGGAACTCTTTCAAGAATCCGTTGCGCAGCATTTCATCGCCAAACTGAACAACCCGATTGATCCTGTCAGCAGAGTAATTCTTCAGGACGATACTCTTTGGTGCTCCGTTGCCACCGATACGACGCTTGAGTGCCTGGTAGAATTCGGCAAGGTGTTGGAAATCACGACCGAGGCGTAATGCGATCCGATCGAAAGATTCATCAAACGGGCTTTCGGTTCCAAGTTGTCGAATCGAGACGCCGCGATCGAGCAACCATTTTTGCAGATCGATCGAGTCAGGCACTTGGGTAAGCGACTTTTCCGTTTCGCGAGCCGATTGCTGCTCTCCCGAATCGCCGAAAGTGCTGGACACTGACGGTTCCACCAGCGTCGATTGTGGGGGGGCGGTTGCGAAAGGCGTTACCGTTTCGGTTACCTGCAACCTGGTCTGCGGCGACGCGGATTTCGGGTCGGCGACGAACGCAATTGCTGAAGGCTGGTGCGTTTGGATTTGCATCAAAACGCCAGAAAGCTGTTCTTGCAGGTCGGTTAGTCGACACTTGATTTTGTGAATCTCACTCAGTGAGTCTCGCAGCGTGTCGACCAAAAGATTCGGAGAATCAAATTCGGTATTCTCGCGGTGAAGCATCTGTATTGCTCTTTCATGGGAAAAGAATCAGACGAATCGATCGAGGCAATAGTTGATTGCCCCCCAGCAAGGTAGAAATATATCGCCTAGCGGCCCACCCGGTAATCATGTTTCCGGCAGCACGCGATGATTCAACAAAAAGATTTTGCCGATTGGTAACATTTCCCGACACAAAACGCGGTTTTGTTGAAGTATGGCAAGATAGGTAAAGTTGTGGCTGTCGCCAGGAAAGTCTTGCTGGTCGACAAAACCGTTCTGTCCAATCCTGCTACATTGGTCGCGTTGGACACCAAGAAGCCCAGTATTCAATCACCCAGCCGATCTCGTTGGGGTTTCAAAAGCGAAGATAGAATTATGAACATTGACGATGAAGTTCAAGCGGATTATGAGTCGGCGTTGGCCTTTTTGATGGACGGCGATATCGATTCGGCGAGGCCCTGTCTGCGACGAATGATGAAGAAGGCCCCGGATGATCTGCGAACGCTTGAATTGAGCGGTGACTTCGCGAGGTTCCGCGGTGAATACGACAAAGCCGATGGGCTATATCGACAATTGGTTACGATTTCAGACGACTTGGATGTCTTAGCGATCTCGCTGATGAATCGTGGTACGAATTATGAGATGCAGGGTAAACGCGCTGAGGCGGCGGATATGTACAACCAGGCCATCGAAGCTTATAAGCAGATGGACGATTCTGAGGGGTTGGTGTCTGTCTACAGCCAACTGGGGATCTTGCAGATGGAAAGCGGCCAGTTGAAGTCGGCGGCTGCCACTTTTGCCGATGCGTTGCAGGTGATCGAGGATCGTTCCGCGATTGTCAGCACTTTGGACGTTATTGTTTCTGTCGAAGAAGAGGATGGTAGGGAAGAGGTTGACGAAAGTGTTTTCAATGAGTTCACGCGGGCGAATCTCGAACGTGAACTCGGGCAAGTTCACCGCATGCTGGGTGATCTAGACCTGTCGGTTGACTTCCTGATTTCTGCAATTGATCGTTATCGAGGTCTTGACGATGAAGTCGAAGTTGCCCACACGCTCGATTGCCTTGGTGTTGTTCGTCAGATTCAAGGGGATTACGAAGAAGCCGAATCGCTGCACCAGCAAGCGATTGCTGTTAATGAAGAGTATGAAAATGAGGCGGGGTTGTCGGTCAATTTTGGAAATCTTGCAATTTTGCATCGCCATCGCAAAGATTACGACAAGGTCGAACATTATATCGATAAAGCTTACCAGATCGATAAATCGCAGGGGCGCGCCGACGCGGTGGCAGACTATCATATCAAACTTGGCGAAGTGAAGTATGAACGCGGCGATTTTATGGCGGCAGAGTCGAATTTATTGAAGGCTCTGCAACTGCACAAAAAGTTGAACGATATTGCGGGCATTGCCGTCGCGCAGAGTCATCTCGGAGTATTGTACCGCTTGAAAGGTGATTTTGAACGCAGCGAGACCATGACGCTCAAGGCGCTTGAGATTTGCGAATCAATGGAGCACCTTGATTTTGTCGCCAGTGTTACTGACGAGCTTGGGATGTTGAGGAAAATGCAAGGGCGACTTGATGAGGCAAGGGAGCTGTGGGCCCGAAGCCTTGCAATGTTTGAGAAACTTCAGTCGGTAAAAATGATCGAAGAGACGAAAGCGGCGCTTGCTGACTTGGGATGATTTGCAACGCGTTCGATTTGTCGAAATCGCATATCTATTTGGTAGGCGGTTTTACGCTTCGTCGTCTCGCTAACCTGAATCGTGTCTGCCTGGTTGGCCAGGCGCACCGCGATTGGACGTTGTTTTCACTTGCCCATGTACGGCAAGCGGCGACCTTGGCGGCGGGCGGCGTTGAGTTGGCCTTTTAATTCTTCGCGGTCCAACGGTCGGATCGGCATGGTAACCAGCGACATGACGTCAACTTCGTTGCCGCCGTGCCGCTTGGCGACCATCTCGACTTCTTCTTCCAATGCCGCCAACCATGCCGGCATGTCCAAGCCGACGCCGGTCGGATGCTGGGTCAGCAGGTCGGCTTCGCGTTGCAACAAATCGAACGCGCCGCTGGGCCGGTTCGCTTCGGCATCACGGGCCGCCGGTTCGATCAACGCCCGCATCCGGTCGATCGTCATCGGTTGGACAAAACGTTCTAAAATGCGATCGGCAACCGTCGGCATCCGCATCGCATACTCCCGCTGCAGACCACGCAGTTTGGTCACATAGATATCGGCCTTTGCGCCGATACGTTCTGATAGACTGCGTCGCCAAATCACGGCCGCGTTATCAAACCGGCTGCGCACCAAAATCTCATGCGCTAAGAAAACCGGTTTCAAGTTCCACGCGACGCGATCATATCGGACTCGCAACCGCAGGAAATCGTGAAACATATAAATCAAATCGCCACGGTCGCTTTGCGTCGTCGTGCTGTTGTAATCGAGAAACTCGGCATGATGATCGAGAATCGATTCGAATACTAAGGTTAACCAGCGTTCGGCTTCGCGCATCGAAAGGTCGCCACTGGCTAAATCTTCAAACAATGCGGTTCGCTTGATGTCCTCGTGCGATTCCAGGACCGTTGTGATCCAGTGGCCAACGCCTTGATGCAAGATCGCGCGAATGTTCGACAGTTTTAAGAACGCTTGCGTGAACAGCGGGTCGCCATAACGACGGATGAACGAAACGAGTTGTTCCCAGTTGCCTTCGTCTGCGACGGTTTCTAACGATGAAAGCCTCAACGTCTGGCTGTGCGCCAACCAGCTCGACAGCATCGTTTCGGTTAACGATTCCAGCAGCGAGATCAGCTCTTGAGTTCGGCTGTTCTTGGGCGCTTCGGGCCACGATCGNNTCCGTGACCGCTCCGGTGCCGATCGGGTTGTGTTGTTCCATCAAACGGGCCGCTTCGACCATTCGACAAGCTTCGACAAACAACCCGCGGCGTGGCATGCGGTGCAGCAGGTGGTGCAGCATCCGTTGGCGAAGGCGTGTGGAGAAGATTTTGACGGGGTCGCCGCCGCGCGAAAGCGGAATGTACAGCAGGCTGGTTTGTCGCAAACCGGCCAACATTTTTGGGAACTGCTGGCGAGCCGAATCGTGATCGCCGGAAATCAGTGCGGCGAACATTTGAACGGCGGCCGCATCGTCGGCGCCCATCGACAGGATCGACTCGTCAACTTTGCCGGCCAACGCCCCGTGGCGATCTTGGTGGGCGATCAGGACACCGGTGACGATTCGCCGTGCGTCCGACATTTCGACTGCGGTACCGATCACGCGCTCGAGCAACGAGTCGCGGACCATCCGTCGGCGATCGTAATTCTGCATCGAGTCGTTGTCGGAACCTTGCGCGGAAACTCGGTAGGACTGGACGGCGTCGAGCAGTTCGAGCAAGCCTTGGCGGTTCTCGGCCGCGCGAGCTGCCCAGCCGCTGAACACGGTCAACCGTTGGACCAATTCCGCTGGCGGCGCGGATATCGCATCAGCGGTTTGCGATGTCGCGGATTGTTCTGCCGCTTTCTCTGCGGCCCCGGCGCTGGCCGCCGTGATCGCAGCGGCGTCGCGCAGGCCGGTGGCATAGCCGAT
>DIUH01000042.1:2470-5987 GCA_002428205.1 Planctomycetaceae bacterium UBA6163 | reverse complement strand
CCTTCGTTGCCGTCGTCGGTCGTGTCGCGATAAGTGACATCTTCGTACGCGGCGTCGAACAATTGGGCGGGATCGAGATCCTCGTCACGGTCGTCCAGGCCATCCGATGATTCGATCTTGTCGCGGCCTTCTGTCGACTCGCGATCGAGTTCCGCGTCCCAGTTCCGTGGCTTGCGTTTGGTCGATCCGAGCAAGAAGGTGGGCGCGGACCAAAAAGATTCCGCGTTCGCTTCCATGTAGTCGAGGAACTTGCGGGCCAGTGTCCACGCATTTTCGATTCGTGGCGGTTCGATCACCGGTTCCAACTCGGTCGCCGGACGCGGCTGATCACCCGATTCGGAAGTGCTCAATTCGGACGTCTGCGGCTTGGCGGCCAACAGTGCCGGTCGCTGGTCAGCATCGTCGCTTGGGATCGCTTCGAAATCGTCCGACTTAATCCCGGCCGCCATTCGCAAGCGAACCAACCAACGCACCGCCAACAGCGGCAACGAACTGCCACCCAGCCGCAAACCGATTCGTGGTGCGTTCTCCAGCCAGTGGATCAGCAGCGCCATCGACGCGACAAAATCTCGCCGATCAAGCAGTGCGTTGATCACCAACGCGTATGCCCTTGGCGAATCGAACAGGTCGGCGTGCGGCGCCCAGAAACCGATATCACCAGCCGATGCGCCGCCTCGATACCACAGCCGCAGCGCTCGGGCGACCAGTTTTGCAGAAGCATAAGATTCCGCCGGGTCGACCGCTTCGACCGACTCCACCGTATGAGCCGCATACTTTCGCCACCACTTCGACGTCACCTCAAACTGATGATCGATTCGTGAATAGATTTCGTCATCATCGCGCGCCGCCGCTTCGCTCCAGACCCGCGCCATGTATCCGAAGAACTGCTCGACCAACTGCACCAAATCGTCAACACGGTGATCATGGATACCGTGTTCGGGCCCCGGAAAAATATTGAAATTGCCGCCGAAATAAAGGATGTTCCAAGGGTCGACGCACGCCCCACAATCGATCGCCCGCAACAACAGCTCGAACACCTGCCCAGGCACCACCGACGCTGATTCCAGGTCACCGGCCCTGAGGTTTCGCAAACCGCCGGATATCAAGCAATCGATCCGGCACATCAACCGCGCGGAGGTCACTGGCACCGCATCGGCTTGCTTTTGTGCCGCGTCGGGATACCCCATGCGGGCGTAAGTGCGAGCGAGCTGGACGTGCTGCAGCTGTTTGGCACGAAGCTGGGCCAGCGTCGTGTTGAGGTGTTGGCGAGCGGCGCCGAACGGCTGCCGCCGGAGCCGCATTTCTTCGCGCAAGCGGTTGCGATGGCGAGGCTGGAGGCGGTCGATGCGATCGTGGTAAAATTCGTCGCGATACGTTGCGATCGGATCCATCAACGACTTCAACGTCACGTCGCTGGAATAAGCCGACGGGCCCCAGCCGCTGATGCCGCTGCCCATCAGAATCGTTCCTGCCAAGACCGACGCCGCCTCTTCGATCAATTCTTCGGCGACTTGCTCCGGTCCTGCATCCTCGGTCACACGGGCCAGCAACGCGTCGAGCGTCACTTGGCGAATCACGAATCGATCGTAGTAGCCGTCCAGGTCGATATGGTCCGGATCCCACTGGCCAAAAATGTAATTCGCCCGGCGGTGAACCGGATGATCAAAGTCGTAAGCTCGCGTATCGCACGCCAGTTCCGTCATCCGATCAGGATCGAAGGAAGCGGCTCGTAAAATCGAGGCATCGGTCGCTCGCAGCGCCTCGATGGTTCGCAAAATGATGTCGTGATACGGACCGTCGGTCACACCCGCTCCGGCGATATATAGCGGCACGGGACGAACCCATTCGCCGGGATATGCCGTACCGGGTGCTTTATCCAACAGCGGTATCGGTCGATAACCGACATAATCGTCTAATCGCGTCATCGCTTCGTTGATGATCCGCCAATCGGCCGGAGTCGCACTTGAAACGGGCGACGGCGAGCTCGGGTCCGTGACGGCTACATGCAATACCGCGGCCGGCGGTTGAGACAGATCCGCTGTGTCATCGCCTTGCGGATGATCAGCCAACACCTGCAACATCCGTTCGGCGAATCGTCCGAGGAAGAAGCCGCTGAAAACTTGTTCGGGCGGTTGGTGGAACAGCAAATCCTTATGCCGATCGACATAAGCCGGCAGCGCGTCGCTGAAGATCATTCGGATCAGTCGAAACGCTTGGTCGTAATGCCCAGGCCGCTGCGACGCCGCGGCCAGATCGTTGACCGTTTCCTCAAGCCATTGGCGGATGATCAACCACGCCGGCGGACCGGACAGCGGTTTACCGGCGGCCGCGTCGGCATACAAACGATTCCAAGCGGCAAGCGTCGTGGGGTTCGACGTGCCGCTGGAAAAGTTGAGATAACTGACGACCTGATGCAGCGCGTCGCGGAGCGTCATCGGGGGCGACGGAGCGGACATCGGCGGCGATGATCTTGAGGTGGGAAGGGTAACAAACGCGGGGCAAGGTTGGACTTACTTCTTGCCCTTTTTGGTCGCGGCCTTTTTGGCCGGAGCCGACTTCGTTGCTGGCTTGCCAGCCTTTGCCGAAACGGCTTTGGTCGCAGCCGGCTTAGCCGCTGGCGCCTTGGCTTTTGCCTTCGCCGGTGCTGCCTTCACCGAAACCGGCTTGGTCGCTTTTACCGAAACCGGCTTAGCCTTGGCTCCCTTGGTGGTCGCTGCCTTAGCTGGTGCTGGCGACTTGGTCGAAACCTTCGCAGCCGATGCTTTTGCCGTGGACGACTTGCCTGCCTTTGCCGAAGTCTTTGCGTCCGACTTCGACTTGGTCGACTTCTTCTCCACACCCGCTCCGCCGAAGGCTGCGGCCCAGCCATCGGTGTAGGCCGCGTTGGGCCCAACTCGTAAAATTGTCATTTCACATCTACCGTCAAAAAAAAGGAAAGGTTTCCCCGGCGACACCAGTCGTTGGTGCCTCAACCGAGACGGTCACGAGAATCGATTGGCCTGCATCACAAACCCATGATGCCAACCGATGATCCCCAGACCGCGTTCCGCGAAACAGACTCAAGCAACCATGATCGACCGAGCGATCAAGTTGCGTGAATGCTCTTGTATCTTCGTTTAGCGCCTTCCTCAAGGTCTTCGCCATGCCGTTCACGACGGCCACGCTCATAAACCTCGAAGTTCCCCTCGCACCAATACAGTTTGCCGTCACCCTCGAACGCCAAGATGTGAGTCGCCAATCGATCGAGGAACCAGCGGTCGTGCGAAGTGACCACAACGCAACCGGCAAAGTTCATGATCGCTTCTTCCAGCGAACGCAGCGTGTCGACGTCCAAATCGTTTGTCGGTTCGTCCAACAACAAGACGTTACAACCTTTCCTCAACAATTTTGCCAAGTGAACTCGATTGCGTTCACCGCCGGACAGAATGCCGACCTTCTTTTCTTGGTCCGGACCTTTGAAATTGAACTTCGAAACGTAACTGCGAGCGTGCATCGTCTTGCCGCCCGGGCCGCCCAT
>DIUH01000042.1:0-2347 GCA_002428205.1 Planctomycetaceae bacterium UBA6163 | reverse complement strand
GCGGAACGATAGGTCGTTGATCAGCACCTTGTCGCCGTAAGCTTTGTGAATGTTGACACCTTCGATCACCAGAGCGCCGAGGTGCTTGCCTGGTGGAATCTGGATTTCCAGTTCGTCCGGTTGTTCGCTGAACGTCTCCTGCGACATCTGTTCGTAAGCCTTGATACGCGCCTTGCTTTTCGCTTGGCGAGCCTTGGGGCTCATGCGGATCCATTCCAATTCACGCGACAACATCCGATCGCGTGCCTTTTGCTGGCGCTGCTCGACCGCCATCCGTTTCGCCTTGGCTTCCAACCAAGCCGAGTAATTCCCTTCGAACGGGATGCCGCGACCGCGGTCGACTTCCAAAATCCACTTCGCCACGTTGTCCAAGAAGTAACGATCGTGCGTTACCGCCACGACGGTTCCGGGGTAATCGTCCAAGTGCTTTTCAAGCCACGCGACGCTTTCGGCATCCAAGTGGTTGGTCGGTTCGTCCAACAACAACAGATCGGGCTGGCGGATCAACAATTGGCAAAGTGCGATCCGGCGTTTCTCGCCACCGGAAAGGTTGGTCACGGGCCAATCGCCCGGCGGCAGGTTCATCACCGCCATCGCAACTTCGACTTGCCGATCGAGTTCCCACAGATTGTTGGCGTCGATCGTGTCTTGCAATTCGGCCATCTCGTCGCACAACTTCTGCATCTGGGCGTCGTCGGTGACGTCACCCAGCAACCCCGAGATTTCGTTGTAGCGATCGATAATCGCACGTCTTTCGGCCACAGCGACTTGGACGTTCTGCTCCACAGTCAAGTTCTGGTCGAGGTGAGGTTCTTGCGATAGGTAGCCGACGGTGAACTTTTTGCCCAGCGTCGCAGTACCCTCGAACTCTGTATCCTGGCCCGCCATGATCTTCAGCAGCGTCGATTTGCCGGCGCCGTTGGGGCCCAGCACGCCGATCTTGGCGCCGGGATAAAACGCCAGACTGACGTCTTCGAGGATCACTTTCTGACCGTGTTTTTTGGTCAGGTTTTCGATTTGGTAGATGTAGTGCTTGGTCGACATAAAGGTTCGAGTGAGCGAGAAATGCGTTTCGAAACGACGGTCCGGTTGTTTCGTTTCCGCAAATTTAGCGAAGTCGATCCGTTTTGGCGATCGGTAACGCGGACGATTCGTTGGGTAATCAATCGCATTTCCTCCCGCAAGTCGGAATCGGCAATTCGGGAAACCGAGGTTGGCGATCAGGGGCGGCGTTGGCCATCTCGTTGCCCAGGGCTCGATTACCCCAAACGCCATCCGAGACGCCGAGTCTTCTGCACCGATCACTTGCCTTGCGTGCCAGGATCGCTCTTTGCAGGTCGCTTGCAGGTCGTTCATCGGTCGCTTGCCGCGTCCTGCTCTGCCCGAAATCAGCCACGTGTTTAACTGTGCCGCAAAACGCGAACGCAGTGGCTGTATTGAACGCACTAGCAATGCTGATCGTCAAGCGAAACGGATGCGCAGGGCCGAGTTTTTAAAGCCCAAAACGGCAAGAGTCCCGCTCACTCCATCGCACGCCATCGCTACCCACCATGCTGAGGCATCGCGAGCATCGTGTATCCCAAAAATACGGTCTCCGTCGCGGCAACCAAGCAGTCCGCTGCACGAAGACGGCGCGACTTGCATTCGCGAAACCAAAATTCGATCGCCACAAGCGTCATTAAACCTGCAAGAACCGCTCGCTCGACATCGGCCAGCGTGATGCCCGAAACCATCGGTGTATGCCAATGCATCGCTCCGGCATCCGGCAACGAAACCATCAGCCAAAATAGGTGCCAGCAGTAATGAAACACCAGATAAACGATAACCGTAATGTGAATCGGCGAAGCAAGAAACGGCTTGCCTTGCGCAAAACCGATTGAAAGCTTGGGTTCGAAGCGATTGAACTTCCAGTCCGCAGCCCAAAAAACTAAGGCAGCCAGAATAATGGTGCAGAGCATCATTGTGATGCCGCCGCTAGTTTCGCAATAAAACAGAAAATCAGCAGTCCGGTTGCGCACGGCGCGGGCGATGTTGATCGATTTCGCATAATACCTCGCCGCACAAATTTATAACTTGATTGTGGAAAACGGATGTTGAGTCAATGTATGCAAAAAACAGCTGACGGTCCAAGTATTTCACAAGGGGGCGCGGCACCGATCGGCATCGAGGTTGGTCGAGAGAAGCTGCAGGTTGTTAGGACTAAACTTATTAAACGAGCCCGACTCACCCTGAGGAACGAGTGCCCGGGCCCGGTGGCCATTCAACCAGAACTCGCACCATGCATCTGCTTCGGCCGAACAATAATGTGTAGCAATGTGCCGACGCCGACGATCGTAGCGGGGGCTAG
>DIUH01000116.1 GCA_002428205.1 Planctomycetaceae bacterium UBA6163 | reverse complement strand
TATTTGAAGGACATTTGGCCCAGCGCCGAAGAGATTCGCGAAACCGTCGCCGGGGCGATCGAGCCCGAAATGTTCGTCAACCAGTACGAGACGGCTGTGAAGGGCGATGCGCTTTGGAACTCGATTCCGGTGGCTGGTGGTGCCAGTTACAAATGGAACGAGTCGAGCACCTACATCCAGCATCCGCCGTTCTTGGATTCGCTCGGTAGCGGCGTCGAACCGGAGATTCGTCCGATTCGCGGTGCTCGTGTGCTGGCGCTGCTGGGCGATTCGGTCACCACCGACCACATTTCGCCCGCCGGATCGATCAGCGGCGACAGCCCCGCGGGGCGGTTCCTCGAAGCTGCGGGCGTCCACAAACGCGACTTCAACAGCTACGGCAGTCGTCGTGGTAACGACCGCATCATGGTTCGCGGCACATTCGCCAACATCCGCATCCGAAATCAGATTGCCGCCGGTAAAGAAGGCGGGTGGACGCGGCATCTGCCCGATGGCGAAATCATGAGCATCTATGACGCGGCGATGAAATACATCGACGAAGGGGTGCCACTGGTCGTGATCGCCGGAACCGAATATGGCACCGGCAGCAGCCGCGACTGGGCCGCCAAGGGGACGATGTTGCTGGGTGTTAAGGCAGTGATCGCAGCGAGTTACGAGCGAATCCACCGCAGCAACTTAGTCGGCATGGGTGTACTGCCTTTGCAGTTCGCTGGCGGTGAGACTTGGCAATCGCTAGGTTTGACCGGAACCGAAGTGATCGACATCGAAGGCTTGGATGACAGCCTTGAGCCTCGCAGTTCGACGAAGGTCAAGTTTACTGACGGCGGAGGCAATGTTCGTGAGATCGAATGTTTGGTGCGAATCGACACACCGGTCGAAATGCAGTACTACCGCAACGGCGGAATCTTGCCGACAGTATTGAGGAATATGTTGTAAGGTTTTCCGTTAAGGTTGAATCGAGATCGGTTCGCTCTTAATTCGAATGATTTTCTCATCAGCCCGCTCCCGATGGAGTCGGGCTGATTTTGTTTCTGACCGAATCGTCATACACGAAAAGGTGCATGAGAGTTAGGCAGCGCCCATGAAAGACGCTGAATAAAGTCGCATTCATTCGTGCCTTGCAGAAGCTTTTGCGGAGCCGTTTCCACGGCCTGGATGTCACCAAAGAAAAATTCCGTACCAAAATCGCAGAATTATTAAAGCTTCCGAACCGGCTTAGGGGATTGCGGAGTTGAAGCTGGTGACAGTAATGCTGAATTGGTTACCCTTGCATGCTTTCGGGGGGTGGGTTTTTCGTTTGTCAGCAAGAAGCGGTTGCTGCTTGGCTACCACCAGGGGCCGAAAGTGGCGCGAGCTTTGCTTATTAATACTGTAGCTTATCGTTTTAGTAGATAAGAGGTGTAGTACTATTTCATTCGATTACTTAGTGGGTACTTAAGCATGCAGTCTGTTCAGGCGAAAAGAGCGTTTACGCTTGTGGAGCTGTTGGTCGTAATCGCGATCATCGGTGTAATGGTTGGTCTTTTGTTGCCAGCAGTTCAAGCCGCTCGTGAGGCGGCACGACGTATGTCCTGCTCAAACAATATGAAGCAAGTCGGATTAGCGCTGCACAATTATGAAAGCGCTTACAAGCGTTTTCCATATGCAACTGCTAGGAGTGGTTCTATGGTCGCGGGCTCTGCTCGCCCCGGCGATTTGATGATTCGAAATCATAAAGGTTGGTTGATGGTTTTGCCGTTTCTAGAGCAACAGGCGCTTTATGATCTGGCAAACATGTCGCTTGCAACGGGGGCCTATGTTCGTCCAGGTGCAGGGTCGACCTCTGGGCCGCTTCCCGGTCAACCGGGCAATGCCAACGACGTTGTTGTAAGTACTCCGGTCCAGACTTTTCTTTGCCCATCGGATCCGAACCCAACCAATTATTCTACCACATCTAGTACCAACTATTCGATCTCACCTGGGACTACAACCTTGCAAGGTGCCTTCACGAACTACGACTTCAGTGTAGCTCGAGGTTCCGCGGACCAGCAGCCACGTTGGAATGCTGAGAGCCAGGCCACACGGCGGATGTTTGGTATCGATGATGCCCCGCGAATTCGTGATCTCGTCGACGGGACCACCAATACTGTGATGGTTTGTGAGACTCTTCGAAGCGTCGTCAACGGTGTTGCACAGACATGGGGCTATGCTAAATGGGTTGGGCATGGTGTGGATCTCGGGTGGCCGCGTGGCATCAATGATCGTATGTGCTGTGGTTGGGACTCGCCTCCAAATGCTCGCCCTCAGATCCCGAGTCGTCTGGGAGAATGGTCGACGCCAGGCAGTCTGCATCCTGGCGGAGCACAATTCACCATGGGTGACGCGTCAGTCCGATTCATTAGCCAATCGACCGACAATATCATTTTGCAACGACTAGCGATTATTGCTGATGGTCAGGTAATACCTGCCGAATTTTGATCGTTAGCATTCTTTGGTCTCGATATGTATGGGAAGCCTTCGCAAGGAGGCTTCCCTTTGGGGCCACGTTGTTGGTTTAAGATTTCTTCTTGTTGGTAGTGTGGTTGTTCGAGCTCGGCTTGATGTTTTCCATTCTCAATTTAATATTAGTGTTTCTTTAAGGATTGATTGTGAGAAGTTGGACAGGTAGTTTTTTTGTGGCTTCATTTGGCTTCTTTCTGCTCGCCGGTTGTGAGACGGATACGGTCGGTGAGGTTGTGCCGGCAGCGGGTGTAGTCACTTTAGACGGTAAGCCGATCGCTGGCGTGTCAATCACACTATTGCCTCAGGAAGGTGTAAAGGGACGCGGAGGGTATGGCACAACTGGCGAAGACGGATCGTTTTCGCTGCAGACCGAAACAGAAGTCCCGGGGGTTTCACCTGGAAACTACCGGGTACTGATGCAAAAGTATGCCATGCCCGACGGTTCGCCTATTCCGCCTGATACATCTGCGGCTGATGCTGGGGTCGTGAATCAGTTGCCTTCGCTTTATAACGACCCCCAGCAGTCACCCGTAACCGTAACCTTTCCGACGCCTGATGGCCAACCGGTAAAGATTGACCTGAAGTCGCGACCTCGGTAGTGTCAGCGTGATTTGAAATAGCAGTCGATGGCTGCTATTTACCCAGTGCTAAGAATCGATCTGCGGCTTGGTCCCAGATCTGGGTGTTGTGCGGTTGGTAAACCTTGGGTGCAAAGCTTGCTCGCACCAAGGCACGAGCTTCATCAACTCCGCTCAATCGTCCCGTGCCGATCATTTGCATCAGCACGTTTCCTGTCGCGGTTGCTTCCACAGGGCCAGCGATCACGGTGCGATTGCACGCGTCTGCTGTCATCTGGCACAGCAGCGAATTGAGCGAACCGCCACCGACAACGTGAATCGTTTTGATGTGGCCGCCGACGATTCTTTCCAGCGATGCCAAGCAGACGCGGTATCGAAGTGCCAGGCCTTCTAAGGCCGCGCGGTAGAGTGTCCCATGGTCGCCGATTTCCGCTTGATTCGTCTCCTTGGCATAAGACCCGATCGCGTCGATCATGTCGTCTGGTGCAACAAATCGCGGGTCGTCCGGATCGATCAACAAGCTAAGCGGCGGTGCCGCTTCAGCTTGGCGAACCATTGTATCCCAGGTGACCGATATGTCGCGACGCTGGAGCGATGCGCGAATCTGTTGGAAAATCCACAAGCCACCGATGTTCTTTAACAACCGCGTGCTGCCGCGCACGCCCCGCTCATTTGTATAATTCAGTTCGCTGACCGTATCGTTGATGATCGGATGCGGGATTTCACATCCCATCAACGACCATGTTCCACTGCTGATGTAACACCAGTCGGGTTTCGACGGTGCAAAGTTATCCGCCGGAACGGCCAGCACGGCCGAGGCCGTATCATGCGTCGCCGGAACGATCACTGGCACATCGTGCAAACCGGTCGCCGTGGCGACTTGCGGATCGAGGTTGCCCAGACGAGTTCCCGGTTCGATCGGCGGCGCAAAAATTTTCGCCGGCAGACCGAGTCTCTCGATCAACTCCAGCGACCAAGTGCCCGTCTTGGCGTCCAGCAATTGTGTCGTCGACGCGTTGGTGACTTCGATGCTGCGCTGGCCCGTCAAAAGCCAATGGAAGAAATCGCCCATCATCAAAAATGACTCGGCGCT
>DIUH01000056.1 GCA_002428205.1 Planctomycetaceae bacterium UBA6163 | reverse complement strand
GCCAGCATCAAACCGAACGCCAGGCTGGCTGCCATCGGGATCAGCAGTTGAGCTTGGAACGATCGTTCGGTCAGCAGGGGTGCCAATCCCGCGATTGTCGTCAGGCTGGTCAACACGATCGGCCGGAAACGGCGTTGGCCAGATTCGATCAACGCTTCCATCGGGTCGGCTCCCGCCTTTAGTCTCGTGTTGATGAAGTCGATCAAGACGATCGAATCGTTGACCACGACCCCTGCCAAGGCAACCAGCCCAAACATGCTGAAGAGCGTCAGCGGTAGGCCCAACAGCGCGTGCCCCCAAACCGCTCCGATCATCCCGAAGGGGATAACGGCCAGGATCAACAGCGGTTGTGCATAGCTTTTGAATTGCAGCACCAACAGCACGAACATCGCCAAGATCGCGATACCGAACCCGACTTTCAGACTGCCCACCGATTCTTGGCTCTGTTCACGTTGGCCCTGCCACTTGACGGAAATCTCCGGATAATCGGCCAGCAGCGTCGGCAGGAAATTGTTTTGCAAGTCGCCTGTGATCAGGTCGGCATTGGCGACCGCTTCGTCGATGTCGGCAGTGATCGTAACGCTGCGCCGTTGGTCCAAACGGTTGATTTCCGAGAACCCTTGGTTCAGCTTGACGTCGGCGACTTCGTTGATCGGCCGTTCGATTCCTGCGGCGTCACGGACACGGATTTCGCGAAAGTTGACGAGGCTGCGGCGTTCGTCTTCGGGGTAACGGACCATCAATTTCACTTCGTGCCGACCGCGTTGCAGTCGCATGACTTCGGCCCCGAAATAAGCATTACGAATCGTTTCGCCGATATCGGTTTCGGTCACTCCGGTCGCCAGCGCGCTGTCTTTGACGGCAAACTGGAACTCCCACTTACCGGCCGAGTTGTCGTCTGCGATATCGTAAACGCCGGTGTACTGAGCCAATTTTTCTTTGATCGCGTCGGTCACTTCGTCCAACTGGTTGACGGCGCTAGCCGAAGCCAACAACTTGAACTCGACCGCTTTACCGCCGGGCCCGACGCCGATCGTGCCGAACGTCACTTTCTCGACGCCCGGTATCTCACCGACGGCTTGGCGCCACTTTTCGGTCAGTTTGTCGCTGTGAATGTCGCGCACTTCGGTATCGAACAGTTCGACAAAGATTTGGCCGACGTGACTGCCGCTGCCACCACCGGCCGCTGCCACGCCATCGGTTGCCGAGATGCCGCCGACTTCGCGATAAGTCATCACCACGGGGCCGGTCACGCCGCTAGTGCCATCTTGGTAAACGAATCCGGTCTCCCGTTCTCGCTTTTCACCTTCGATCCGGCTGACTTCGCGAATCGCTTCTTCCATCTTCCGTGTCGCCGCGTCGGTAACCGAAGCGGCAGTGCCGTCCGGAAAAGCGATGGTTGCGTGCAGGAGGTTGTTGTCCGTTTTTGGAAACAGGACAGTCGGCACGATGCCGCCGCGAACGAAGCCGAGCGTGACCAGCAGCATCGCGATCGACGCGGCGATCGGGATGGTTGGATGGTTTAGCGAAAAACGGAGCATCGGGACGTAGACCTTTTCGGATACCCAAGCCATCGCTTCGCTCGCACGGGTGTTGCCAAAATTCAGCAGCATGCCGATCGGCCGCAGCGGATAAGCCAACACGCTGACAAAGCGAAAGAAACCGGTATGGGCGTGGCCAAGGTGGCACGGCAACACAAACGTGCTTTCCCACAACGAGATCACCAGCATGGCGATCACGGCAAACGGGATCACGGCCATGAACTTACCCATGACACCTGAGACGAAAAACATTGGCGAGAACGCGATGATGGTGGTCGTCACCGAAGCGGTCACGCTGGGCAACACCTCGGTCGCGCCGTCGCGGGCCGCATCGACATACGATTTGCCCATCTGGCGGTGGGCGTAAATGTTTTCACCGATAACGATCGCGTCATCGACGACGATCCCAAGGGCCATCAAGAACGAGAAGAGGCTGAGCATGTTGAGCGTTTGGCCGCCCCAAGCGAGAAACACGCCGGCGCCCAAAATCGATATCGGGATCCCCAGCGAAACCCAAAACGCGAGCCGCATTTCCAGGAACAATGTCAACACCAAAAACACCAAGATCAAACCCTGGATGCCGTTTCGCGTCAGCAGGTCGAGTCGCCCGCGGACTTCCACGCTGGTGTCGTTCCAAACCGAAAATCGATAGCCTTCGGGTAATTCGGTGCGATCGACATAGCCGCGCACGGCGGCGACCATGGCCAGCAAATCTTCTGCTTTGGTACGTTCGACATTGACGACCATCGCCGGTTGCCCGTTGATCTCGCTGAGCGTCGCGACGTCCTCGAATTCGTCGCGCACTTTGCCCAAATCGCCGACGGTCAGCACGACGCCGCCGGGCTGGGTCACCAGCGGCAGCCGAGCGATTTCGTCGCCGATGCGTCCTTTATTCTTCGCCCGCAACAGCACTTCTTGGCCGTCGCTTTTCAGATTGCCGCCGGGCAATTCGACGTTCCGCGAGCGGATGATCGCGGCGACCTGTTCGAGCGAAAGCCCATAACTGCGCAGCGTCGCTTCGGGGATTTCGACGTCAATTTGATAGGGCCGCCCGCCCATCACGGTGGCTGTCGAGACCGATGGCAGTTGCAGCAAATCATCGCGCACCATTTCCGCAACTTCACGCAGACGCAATTCCGCATCGATGTCACCGGGCGAAGCTGGCGGCCCGATCACGCCAACGCGAATCGCTGCGCTGCGGAACGTCAACTGTTGGACCTGGGCATCTTCGGCGCGGGCCGGAAACGTCGAGATGCGGCTGACTTCGCGATCGATTTCTGACAAAATCTTTTGCACGTCGCGAACGTCGCTGCGCAGTTCGATCAGCACATAGCCGGCGCTTTCTTGCGCGATCGACGTGACTTGTTTGATCCCGTCAATCGACCGCACCGACTCCTCGATCTTCTGACAAATCCCTTCTTCGACATCCTCAGGCGTTGCGCCCGGATAGGGCACCGTCACCATCACCACTTCCAGCTCGAATGCGGGAAAGGTTTCGCGCCGCAGGCTGGCCATCGCCAAGCCACCGACCACCATAAATGCGATCATGACGACGTTCATGCCAGGGGCGTTGGAGATTGCCCAAGAAATCACTGATCGCATCAAAAGGTCTCCGAATTAACGGTGCCGCGCAACGGGATCGCGTCGATCGCCGGGCTGGTAAAGTTTTGTAACATCACGGCTTAAGCGACTCCGTCTTTACTCTTACCGACAGTGCCGCATCACCTAGGTCTGGGCCCAATTCGCCCAGCGGTGATGTGACCACGAAGTCGCCACCGACAATGCCAGAGCCCTGGACGTCACAGATCCAAAACCGGCGTCGGTCACGCTGCTTTGATAATCCGTTGACATCCGTCGGCCCGAATGCCGGGGAATCGCCCGATTCCGACACGAACAAAGAATCGACCGGCGTCAAGTTGCCTCGCACTGCGACCCGTCCAGCCGTCCAGAGCGAAGGGTCAAAGTCATCGCCGGCCGCTTGAGCCGCTGGCACCGTCGCCGGTGCAGGTTCATTCGCCGCGATCACAGGATTCTGACCGGAACCGTCACCGTCAGCTGCCACCGACGTTGCATCGTCCGCCAGCGGTTCGGTCAGCACCGTGGGATCGACCGAGAATTGCCAAACTCGGTTTCCAGGCCTGATCGCGTTGGATGGAATCGCGACCAACGGGGTTTGTGGCTTGATCAGCAGGCGGACGCTGACGTACATCCCGCGAACCAACGCCGATGGGCTGGCCGAAAGTGCTTCGCCGCCATCGGGTTGCAGCAACCGATTCGGTTGGTCGACCACGATTTTTACTGGCACCGTGCGACTGCGACTGTCCAGGCCGATGCCGTCGTAACGGACCAGTGTGCCATTCCACCGGTAGGTTCGGCCGCCCATTCCCGACACCTCGTATTCGATCACCGCCGGCGTCGGAGGGATCGCATAACCGG
>DIUH01000330.1 GCA_002428205.1 Planctomycetaceae bacterium UBA6163 | reverse complement strand
GACTGCCCGCTTCGTAGATCCGCGCGATCGTCTGCTGGGCCAAGTCGTCCATGCCAGCGGCCCGCATTTTTTTGATCGCGTTTTCGCCGAAGTCGATATCCATCGGACTCAGTCGCAACAGCGCCTCGATCTGGCGATTGATCTCCGCTTCATTGCCTTGAGAGATCGCCGCAGTGGCTTTCATGCGGTGGACCAACGTGGGAAACAGCACGTAACCGGCGGGATAGAAAAACGTCGATTCGATCGTGCCGGCGATCGCTAAATCGAAAACTTCCGCAGCCAATTTTTCGTGCCGCGTGCCGAGCGCTCGGCTAAAGTTCCTAGCGACCGACTGGAACTGCACCCCTTCGTCAGAGCCGAACGCGACCCACGGCATCAACGTTCGGTAGATCGCTTCGGCCCGCTCGTCAAACCCCTGGTCCATCAACGTTTCGCCGAATGCATTGCGCATCTTTGCTGACGGCGTGCAAGTTATCAGGTCGATCAATCGCCACAACGATTCGGCCTCTTCGCCATCGCCCATTCGTCCCGCCGAAACCGCTTCGCCCAAGATCGCCCGCATTGCAAGCTTCATATCGTCTTCGGCGCGATTGAGCCGCGACGGACTTTGGCGAGTCTCTTCAAGCCGCTGCCACACCGACCGAAATATCTCTCGTGCCGAAGCGGTACGGCCCGCCTTTAATTCGGTTTCCGCATACGTCAAAAGGGCTTCGTTGTCACCGCTGGAGATGTTTTCCAACATCGCTCGAACGGCTAAGTCGAACTGTCCATGGGACTCGAACAGTTTGACGAAATCGAGCGTGATCCGCTGAGACCTTCGAGTGCGAAATCGTTGGTCACGTGACAACTGCGGTTGCAGAACCGCTTGGCCGCTGAGCATGTCAAACAATCGCTGGTAATCGGTTTTCGCGTTGAACCGCTCTGGCACTTCACCCGACAAGAAATCGAATACCGCTGCGGCCAACGGCTTGTCGTTCGATTTTAAGATAAATCCAAGGCCCATCGCCAGCGAATCGACCGTTTCCGTTTCGACTTCGAAAACGTGAGCCAAGTAGCTTCGGCCGACACCCGTGATCGCCGACTCTGGGCCTTGATTGAGCACTTTCATCAACCAATCGGGGCGATTGATTCGCAAAATCGATTGCAAAATGTAAGCCCGCGCAATTGGCAGTTCCGCCAACGCTTCGGATTGTGGCAGCGATGCGCCGCGGTCGTAAAGTTCGAAAGCCAAATCACGACGGCCACATTGAAACAACAACCGAGCGACCGCGACCAACCGCTGCATCGCTTCAGGCGCGTTGTTCATCTGCGGCGAACTCCAGGTCCGCGCCGCTAAATGAGCTTCGTCGACTAACCGCGAGATCGATTGATCGATCTGGTCGGGGTTAATGCCCGCCAACTGCAAGGCTTCCGCCATCCGGCCCGATTGCGACAACAGCTCGGCCGCGATCAACGGTTGGCTCGGCTCGACAATCTCCACCGCCGCGTCGATCTCGCCATGCATGGCCAGCACCTGCCAGCGTAGGCGGACATAAGCATCTTCACGTGAATCGTGATCTTTGTCGGATTCTCTCAATGACAACGCTTTGATCGCTTCGGACCGTAAATCTTCGTTGCCCGATCGCGAAGCGGCTACCAAGACGTAAGCCCAATGCCGATCAGCCTCGTCGCTGCCAGCGGCCTCGCCTCGCGCTAGTTCCGCTTGCATGCTTGCCAGTGCCTCCCAATCGCCCTGCAACAATTGGCAAACCCGCAACAGTTCCGGGTCTGCTGCGTTTGCTGCGGCCGCTGTCGCATCGGCCAGACGATTCGATGCTGCTAGAGCGATCACTTCCAACCGCTGGCGATCGCTATCGGATTTTCCTGGCGTCTGGGCACCTTCAGCTTGGGCCGCATCTTGGGTCGGCCCGGTCACCGAAGACACGTCCCCTTTACCGAGCATCGCCCACAAGTGGTTTCGACTGACCAGCAGGTCGGATGTGATCGCCATCCGATCGATCACGTCGGCGAACAAATCCAATTGATCGCGCTGGTGGGCGGTGCGGATATAGAACGGGAACCCTCGCTGCAGTAACGCCCCAACGCGAGTCAGAGTGGCCTGGTCGCCGGTCCGCTTGGCTTCGTCGATCGCGATCAAGGCACCTGCGAACATTCCCTTGTCCAACAGCCGCTGCAGCGACTCCCAGTGGCTCATCGCTTCCAACTGCCGCGCCAGATCGACCGGCGTATCGGGCAGAATTCCTCGCCGCCACCGATCCAGGATCCACTGAGCGCGGGTGGAAACTTCGGGATCGGAATCCGCAGTCGCCGCTGCGATCGCTTCGCGGTTGGACAAGCCCGTTCGCCACATTTCGAACATCGCCTGCTGGCGCTGATCGAACGTCCCGCCGCTGAGTCGCTGTTTGACTTCATCACCGATCCGAACCAAATCGCCGGGCGCCAAGGTTTGGCTGGTCGGCATCGATCCCAAGCCCGCCGCACTCTCCGGTTGATCAACTGCGGATGCGGTTGAAGTAATAAAGAGCGTGGCGAAAATCACAAACCAGACGAATGCGGCTCGCAACAATTCGCAAAGGCCGCTTAGGGGCGTTGCGATCGATGAGTTGCCGGTCCACTTATCAGGTCGTTTTGATGTCATGAATTTGCCCTCTTTGGGATCGACTCGACCCGGTTGCTATTGACCAACACCCGCCTGTCGGACAACGCTAAACTATAGCAATAATCCAACCTCCCGCCCCCCAGCGAATCCATTATGACCATTTTCCCGCCCCATGGTTGTTCCCGCTCTCGCATTGTAACCGCGATGATTGCGAATTTTTTCGTCGTTTCCGCCGGAATGGTCGTGCCAGCCTCGGCAGCCGACGTTTGGAAGCAGTGGCGTGGCGATGGCCAAGTGGGGGTCGCCAGCGGCGATGGTTACCCGACTCAGTGGTCGCCGTCGGAATCGGTTGCTTGGAGTATCGATCTGCCGGGGATCGGGGCCAGCACGCCGGTGATCAGCAATGGCCGAGCGCTGTTGACCGCCGGAGTTGACGGACAAAACCGTCTGCTGTGCATCGATACAGAATCGGGCAAA
Source organism: Planctomycetaceae bacterium UBA6163 (assembly GCA_002428205.1). Classification (GTDB taxonomy): domain Bacteria; phylum Planctomycetota; class Planctomycetia; order Pirellulales; family Pirellulaceae; genus UBA6163. Next base: position 15,667 of record DIUH01000330.1, on the reverse strand, counting down.
ACGCTTTGGTCGACGCGCCTGGGGACTGACAAAGGCGGAAAACATCGCAAAGCCAGCGGCGCGAACTCGTCGCCAGTGACCGACGGCGCACTGACGTTCGCCTACTTTCGTTCAGGCGATCTCGGCTGCGTCGACAACGAGGGGAACGTGCGGTGGCAAAAAAACCTGCAAGATTCTTACGGTGAAGACACCTTGTGGTGGGACTTGGGGACATCTCCCCTGCTGACCGAAAAAGCCGTCATCATTGCCGTCATGCAAAGCGGCCCCAGCTATCTGGTGGCGTTTGACAAATTGACCGGCAAGGTGCTGTGGAAAACCGACCGTGTCCTGGACGCGCCCGAAGAAGCGGCACACAGCTATTCGTCGCCACTGCTGGTGACGATCGGCGACAAACGAGTGATTGCGGTTCTTGGTGCCGACCATTTGACGTTGCACAGTGAAACCGATGGCAAGGAGCTCGCTCGACTTGGCGGATTTAACCCGACGGCCCAGCGTTACTTCCGCTCGATCGCATCGCCGGTTGTTCACGGCGACGTGATCGCTTGCCCTTACGCTCGCGGTTCGACCATCACCGGAGTCAGCCTATCAGCACTTTTGGCCGGCAAAGGCAAAGATGCGATCCTGTGGTTTCGTGACGACATCGGTTCCGATGTCCCGACTCCCGCCGCAATGGACGGCAAGTTTTATATTTGCGGCGATAAAGGTGTGGTGACGGCGATCGATGCACAGACCGGCAAAAACGTTTGGCAAGTCGAATTGCCACGCAGTCGTCATGCCTTCAGCAGTTCGCCATTGATCGCAGGCGACCATCTTTACTTGACCCGCGAAGATGCGATCACATTTGTGGTTGGCCCAATCTCGTCGGCCGAACCCAAACTGGTCGCGACCAACGAAATCAATGACGCGGCACTCGACACGGTCGCCAGCCTCGCCCCGATTGACGGCGATTTGTTGCTGCGGACTCGCGAGTCGCTTTATCGGTTGAGCGATTCGAAATGAAGTCGTCGAGAAAAGTTTAATGATGGGACAAATCGTCACCAACGTTTTCGTTTACGGAACGCTCAAGCGGGGGCAATGTCGCGAAAAGATGTGGCCACGCACCCCGCTTTCAATCCGTCCCGGTTATGTCCGAGGGTGGTTGTTCGACCTCGGCCCCTACCCGGCGATGTGGTGCGCCGACTGCCATGAAGTGGGTAGCGAAGCTTGCGAAAATGCCCCCTGCCGGTGCGACTGGGTCGAAGGTGAAATCTGGTCACTGGCCAAAGAAGACATGGCGATCACGATCGAAGAACTCGACGCGATCGAAGAAACCAACCAACCACACACTTGCAACCAGTACGACCAAATCTTGGTGCGTGTCTACCAGTCGCCCGAGTCGCACTCCGATGCATCGTTTTCGGTGCTGGCGTTGACCTACCAGTTCAGTCGATTAGGCGACATTGGTGGTGACGGTCGAATCCACCCGGCCGATGGGGGCAATGTCGTTTGTTGGCCGAATGTTCATAAGTAAACTACCCAAATGCTCTGGGCGCCAAACTTCTCGCAATCGAAACGAAACAGACAACCAGAAGCTTGGTGTTCTGTCAGCACCGTATCGTTGCCTGGGCGTCAAAACAGGTGATCCGCTTTACGGCCTTTGACGATGAGATGGAGGAGTTCAATCATCGGAATCGTCGGCGGAGAGACTAGGCATGGGCAGGTTGAATCATCAGATTGCAAGCGAGCGATCGAGTTGGCGTTATGGCCTGTTTCTGCAACTGATCGCGGTTGTCGTCATCTGTATCACTCACGAATCTTCAGTATGGGCACAGCGGCTCACCTGCACTGATCTACCTTGTGACGAGATCGAATTCGGCGACGACGCCATGGCTTGCGACCGGTTCGCCGACAGCCCCCTGGATTGCCCACTGTTCGACACCTATTGGTGCTATCGCGAAAAACTAGCGGATTGTGGCATTACCTTTTCCGGCAACGTCACGCAGTTTTATTTCGGCAACGTCAGCGGCGGAGTCGACCAGACGGGGCGCTACAGCGGCCACGGCGATTACGTCGCGAATGTCGACTTCGGAAAACTGGGCTGGCAGGAAGGGCTGTTCCTGCAAGTTCGATCGGAACACCGCTTCGGGTCGTCGATCGCGCCGGCGACCGGCGCGCTGTTGCCTCCGACCTTGGCGTCGGAATTGCCCGTGCCGGACAGCCGCAGTCTGTATCGAACAAACGTGGTATTTACCCAAATGTTTTCCGAGCAGGTGGGGGTCTTTGCCGGCAAACTCGACACGCTCGATGGCGATACCAACGCCTACGCAGGCGGACGTGGCATCACGCAATTTTCCAACGCCGCGTTTGTGTTCAATCCCGTGGTCCTTCGAGCGATTCCTTACTCATCGCTCGGAGCGGGCGTTGTCGTTCTAGATGGCCGCGAACCGCTGCTTAAATTCTTAGTGATGAATTCAACCGATACAACAGACAGCGCCGGATTCGACGAGCTGTTCGAAGAGGGAGTGGCTGTTGCGACCGAACTTCGTATTCCCACAAATTTGATGGGAAAACCAGGTCACCAGCTCTTTGGGGCGACCTGGAACAGTCGCGATTTTGTGTCGTTTGATCAAGACCCGCGAATCATTCTGCCAAGCATTCCTGTTGCGCGAACCAGCGGAACTTGGGCGCTTAATTGGAATACCGACCAAGCGCTGTGGGTCGATTCGGCAGACGCCAGTCGTCACTGGGGTTATTTTGCTAGGGCCGGGCTTGCAGACGATTCGAACAACCCGGTCGCTTATTTCTTAAGCGGTGGCTTGGGTGGTTCAAGTCCGTGGCGAGCAGGCGACGGGTTCGGGGCCGGTTACTACTTCCTGGGAACCAGCAACGAAGTCGGACCCTTGTTGCAAGCCGCCTTGGGGCCCATCGGCGACAGTCAAGGTGTGGAACTGTTTTATCGGGCCCAAGTCAATCGATTCATATCCATTACACCTGACGTTCAATGGATCAAACAAGCACGCCAAGAAATTCCCGATGCGTATTTGTTAGGCGTGAGAATGAACATCGCCTACTAATGCCGACGTTCGGCATCGGATGCATGTCGATCGAATCAGCCATTAATCATTGGATGGCCTAGGATAGATACGATTCCAGTCGGATTTCATATCGACCACCATCCAACCTTTCTGCGCTGCGATATCGAGTGCTTGGTCCAGGCGACCAACTGGTGATTGACGGTCATAAGCGAACTCGCGCTCGGCGTCGGTGTGATGAATGATTACCGCAAGGCTGGGACATTCTTGATCGCTAGTCCACTGCAACATCTCAAGGTCGCCGTCGGAGTTGCCAAATGCCATCACCGGTCGCCGGCCGATGTGGTGATGAATCGCAACCGGCTTTCCCGCCTTGTCGTTGACAAAATTCATCTCAGCCACGCGAACCAAGACCGGTTGACCGCTGCGAAGCTCGTACTTCGTTTTGATACTGCTGCCGATCACTCGCTCTGGCGGTATCCCGTAAACCTGCTCGGCCCATGGGCGCATAAAGTCGATTCCTCCCCCGGAAACGATAAAGGTTTTGAATCCGTTGGCGTTCAAGTAGGCGAGCAATTCGAGCATCGGTTGGTAAACCATTTCTGTAAATCGCAATCCCGTTTGCGGATGCTTGGCAACACCGATCCAATCCTTGACGATTTGGTCGAACTGTTCGGTTGTCATTCCGGCATGCGTCGCCATCGTTAATTCCAACAACCCCTGATGCCCGCTTGAGGCGATCGCCTTGAAGTCGCCTTTGATCGCCGATGCAAACGGCTCCTGGGTGCTCCACTGCGGGTGCTGGGCGGCGAGCGTCCGAACACGATCAATGATAAAAAACGCTTGAAAGTAGGCGGGTTGTTCGGACCACAGCGTGCCGTCGTTGTCAAACGTGGCGATTCGCTGGTCGACTGGGATAAAGTCCGGTGAATCTTGTTCGGTAACGCGTCGAACGAAATCGATAATCGCAGTCTTGGTGGCAGATTCATTCCACGATGGCAACGGCTGATCCACCCTGGGCTGATCCGCGATAGCTTGATGCGCACTGATAAGGCTGCATACCAAACCAACGGTAATTTTGACCAACAGGACGGTGAACAACGGTTTGTTCGAGTTCATAATCGCTCATACCCCAAAAAAAGAAGGCGTCCCCGGTTGGGGACGCCTAGAGTTTAACTGATCGTGGGGTGAAAAATTACTTCCCGCCAGCGGTCATGCTTTTGATCTTGCTCTCAAGCGTCGAAAGGCTCCAGTCACCCGGCGTCTGACTTGGTGGATAATCTTTCAACGTCATCAAGAACCGGCTCGCGACGACCTGCATAGGGCCCAGGACATAAGCCCGATCGATCATCCAGTCGTGATAAGTATTCGAGTTGTGTTGTGCCTTCTCGAATGGATCGCGTCGCAGGTTGAACAGCAACGGCAGACGCAAATTGATAAACGGCTCTCGCCAAACTTGCAACTGCTCGGCCCGGTTTTCAAGATAAACCGCTTTCCAATCGCCGACGCGGATCGCCGCGACTTCGCCAGCGTCATTGACGTAAATGAACTCTTTACGTGGCGACTCTTCCGTCTTGCCGCCCAAGTAATCAAGCAGGTTATGGCCGTCTATAAAGTTCTTATAACTGCGACCATTCAGCTCGACGCCCTTGAGCAGTTTTTCTTTGATGTTGGGGTCACCACCGGCAGCGGCAAAAGTCGGCAACCAGTCTTCGTGTGATACGATTCCGTTGAGCGTTTCGCCGGCTGTGAACTTGCCAGGCCAACGGACGAAGCAAGGCACTCGGTAAGCGCCTTCCCAGTTCGAGTTCTTTTCGCCACGGAACGGTGTCGTTGCCGCATCGGGCCACGTGTTGTAGTGCGGGCCGTTATCAGTCGAATATTGAATGATCGTGTTGTCGGCGATCCCCAGTTCGTCTAGCAACTTCAGCAGGTCGCCGACCATCATATCGTGCTCGACCATGCCGTCATGATACTCATCGCCACTGGGGCCGCTGATGCCTTGATTTTCAGGCTTCACGTGCGTGCGAAAGTGCATTCGCGTCGCGTTCCACCAGCAGAAGAACGGCTTGCCTTCCTTGTGGTGACGGGTGATGAACTCTTTCGCAGCGGCCAACGTTTCTTCATCGATGGTTTCCATCCGCTTTTTGGTCAACGGTCCGGTGTCTTTAATCGTTTGACCACCCTTGCCGTCGGCCTTGCAGTGCAGCACCCCACGCGGCCCAAACTGCTGGCGAAACGTCTTGCCGTTGGCGAGCACCATATCGGCGGGATAATCGCGATTTTCCGGCTCTTCTTCGGCGTTCAGGTGGTAGAGGTTGCCGAGAAACTCGTCGAATCCGTGCATCGTCGGCAAGTGTTCGTCGCGGTCACCTTGATGGTTTTTGCCAAAATGGCCGGTCGAATATCCAAGGCTTTTCATTACCGTCGCCATCGTGACGTCGGTCTTTTGCCAACCTTCTGGCGCAGCCGGCATGCCGACTTTGGTCATCCCGGTACGTACCGGAACCGAACCGTTGATGAACGCGGCGCGACCTGCGGTACAGCTCTGTTGGCCGTAGTAATCGGTAAACGAGACCCCCTCACGGGCGATACGATCAATATTGGGGGTTCGGTATCCCATCATGCCGCGATTGTTGTGGCTGATGTTCCAGGTCCCAATGTCATCGCCCCAGATGACCAGCACGTTGGGTTTGCTGTCTTCAGAATGGGCGGTAAGCGGACTGAAGGCACAAAGGCCGGCCAGTACGGCAAATGAAGATAAGATGGCGGCAACGCGACGACTCATGAGGACAAACTCTTTCGGTAAAACAGGGGGTTTCGGCAATTTTTGCTCGCCGATATACGCAATGCCGCAATTATAGCACACATAATTTATCACCACTGTGTGAATAATCCCCGTTGTACAGATTTGAGTTTACTGGCCGACAAACTCTTTAGGCAGTTTATATCCCTTTACCGCCGCTTGGGGGCGGGTCGTGATCAACAGCGACGGGCTTTGGTCGGTCGATGCCGGGTCGACCACCCACACCAGCGACTGTTTTTCTTCAGTCATGGCGGTGACCGTTTTATCGGGGTTTGCGCCGGCCACTAAACGCGTCAACGCTTCGCGCAGCGGCACGTCACGCATTTTGAAGTCTCGCACCTGTTGGTTTTGCGTGATCCCAGATTTTTCTAAGTCGCCGCCGATGATCGTGATCTTGGGACGCGGCGTTCCTTCGGGCAAGCCGGTCGAAAACTCGTCACCGATCATCGCGACTGCGAACTCCAGCGACTCCTGTTCAAAGCTGATCGATAGATTTGTGTCGAGCATTTGTTCGACGGTCAACGATGTCGGCGCTGGCGCAGCAGCGACGACCGCAGCAGTTTGCGGCGTTGTCGACAATGCCAACAAGGAAGCTAGTGTGACTTGCGGCGCAGCAGCCGCGGGCAGATAAAAATTGCCCGTCGCCAGGGTTGCTGAGACGCCGTAGCGAGACTGGTCGTTGATGGCTCGCAAGAACTGCGGCAGCCGGATCGCCATCGCGCGCCACGATGGCGATATATCTGAATCGACCAGGAACGATTCCGCCAGCGCGGGTAACCCGGCTGCTCGATCCTGGATCTCCCTCGCCAGCCCCGCCGCCGTTGTCCCGCCACCGGGCAACAGCTTCACTTCGCCGTACCAGTTTTGGCGAGTGTCAATCGTCAGCACCGCAGCAGAAACGTTGGGAATCAGCAAACTTTTCAACGGCTCGACCGATCGCGGCGCGAAACGCTGCAACATTTTCCGGCCATCGGCGAACAGGAAGTTCGGCACAACCAACGCTACGACGTCAGCCGTATCGCTGGTCTGGTCCCAAGCGGTTTGCAGCGGTCGGGAAAGCGGAATCGCGCCACCGCCAACTTCGGCAACGAGGCGAATCGTGTCGAGCGCCCCGACGGCGAACGAAGAAACCGTTGTCGCGTCAGTGATCGCTTCACCAGGGACAAAATAGGCGTCCGAATCGGGTTCATCCCCAGCGAAAATGGTCTCGCCGGTTTGTGTTTTGGACGCCGAGACACCCCATTTCTGACGCAGCGTTTTTAAGTCGGTTGGCTGCGATAACCAGACCGCAATCGACCCGGTCGGTTCGCCGTCGACGCCGGCAACCAACCCGATCGTCAACCGCTCAATGTCGCGAGGTTCCACTCCAGTCCGCTGGCTCAACTGCTTTAGCGTCGGCTCCAGGTCTTGTCCCAGCCAGCCCAGCCAGTCCGCTTCGGCACCTTCTCGAAGCATCGATTTTGGCCGCAGTGAGATGATCGCCTGAGCACCGGGAACGATCAAGTCGAGCGGCGGAGCGGCGGAGTCAGCGGGCCACGGCGGGGCCCACAACGTTTTGTCGTCACGAACCAGCTCAAACCCTCCGGCGGACGACGCCGGCGAAGTCGCTTGGCCAGTCGTCGCGGCATTGTTTTGGGCAGGGGTTGGGTTCACGACCGCGACCGGTCGCGGCGTCGGACGTGGCCTTTCCGCTGGCGTGTTGTCGCCGGTTGAACGCATCACGATGGCGACCAACAGCAACAACACAGCGACCGCCGACGAACCGATGATGATCGGGCCGCGCTGATTTCGTCGGTTTCGTTTGCGAACGCGGCGTTGTGGCGGTTCAGCTTCGGCGGCCGATTTTGCTGGGGCTGCCTTCGTCTTGGCCGGTTCCTGTGGCTCGACTGCGGGCTGAGCGGCTTTGTCAGCATTCACTGCGGTTTGCACCGGCTGTGCCGCGACCGGGTCAGGTTTCACCACAGCCGCCTTTTCGAAGGCTGGCNNTTTCGACAGCGGGCGTTTTGGCTGACGATTGCGAATTGCTGGCCGCAACCGCCTTTTCGGCTTTCTTCGTGGGCGCGGAGGTTGGTGCGGCTGCCGAAGTTACCGTGGGCTTGGGCTTGTCAGCCTGCGAGGGCTTGTCCGCTTTCTTCACCGCAGCCGCCTCTGGACGCGGTTTCGATAACGGCTGTTCCGTGACGACTGGTGGTGCCGCAGCCGCGGGCATCTCCGATTGGGTTGCGGCTTTTTGCTCAACAACCTGTGGTTCGACAACGGCTTGTTCGACAATCGGCTGCTGGACAACGGCTGGCTCGACAACCGGTTGCTGGACAGTGGGCTGAGACGCCAGCATCGACTGGACCGCAGCAAGCGCCTGTAAAAAACTTGGCACATCCTGGAATCGCTGATCCGCACTGGCCGCCAACGTTGCTCCCAAAACCCGCAACAGCGGATCGCCGCTGGCACCTGCGGCAACTGCCGCGGCCACGTCACCCGGCAATTCGCCAGGCGTTACGGTGCGGCCGGTCGCGACGTGGTAGATCAACGCGCCGAGCGAATAAACGTCTGATCGGGCGTCGGCATGTGATTGACCGGCCAGCCATTCGGGAGCCGAAAAAGCGGCCGCTTGGCCATCGTCGTCAAACCAATCGTAAGGCGGCTGAACCGCAGCACCCGGGAAAATCGGCGGTCCACTAGCGGTCCGCAGCAGATAGACGCTCGAATCGTCCGCAATCCAAACTCGTCCGGGACGCAATCCGCCATGAAACAGCCCTGCGGCGTGCATCGCTGCTAGGGCACCGCCGACCACTTCGCCCAGCGCCACGGCGCTGGCAAATCCGATCGGCCCCATCAACGCCAGCCAATCGGTCAACGATTTACCAAGCGGCAACTCGCTGACCACCAAACCTCGCCACGGCGAACCGATCGCCGGATTGGCCGCTGCGGTTTCGACGACGTGAATCGTTTGCAGGCCCGCGGCGTAAACCACCGTGTGCGGTTGCAACCAAGCGAAATCGATCGGTGAACGCGAATCGGCCGCCGCGCTGCACGGATAGATAAAATATTCTGTCGGCGAATCGAATGGACGAGCCCGAAACCAACGCCTCAGCGGCGCCGTTTCCGCTCGGTCCAGCACCAGAAAGTTCCCTTGCACCAGCTCGTCGCCGCGGTCGGCCAACAATCGCTTTGCCTGGAACTTGGTCAACCACTTTTGAGCCATCAAGGATTTGGCAACCTTGACCGGATCGTCAGCCCCCGCAGCATCCAATTGCCGCGCCATCTGCTCAGCCATCGGCGCATCAACCAAACGCAAACGGACGAGTGTCGACCAAAAATCGCGAACCGACGACGGCATTGAGTATCGCTCTCCCTCAAAACGGCCGCGTGTTCACGGACGGCATGAAACAAGTGGAAACGGAATCGCATTATCTTAACGTAAGTACGCTAAAAATCGTTCGACGGCTCGACATAAATCGAGGGAACCGGATGGCCGGTCAGCAACTGATACGCCTCGAGGTACTTTTCGCGAGTTCGCAGGATCACGTCGATCGGCAACGCTGGCGGTGGGCTTTCGCGATCCCACTCGCTGTCCATCAGCCATTCTCGCACAAATTGTTTGTCAAAAGATTGTTGTGGCCGGCCCGGATGGTAATCCGCCGCCGGCCAAAAACGCGAACTGTCGGGCGTCAGCACCTCGTCGATCAAAATCAGCTCACCATCGGAAAAACCGAACTCGAACTTGGTATCAGCGATCAAAATTCCGTGTTGTTGGGCATACTCGGACGCTCGCGAAAAAATTTCGAGGCTCAATTTTCGCAACTCGCTGGCCAGCGGCGGGCCGAGGTCGTCGGCCATCCGCTGCCACGGAATATTTTCGTCGTGCCCCGAGGCCGCCTTGGTTGCAGGGGTAAAAATCGGCTCGGCCAACCGATCGCACTGGACCAACCCGGGCGGCAGTTCGATGCCGCAAACCTGCCCAAATTGCTGGTATTCCTTCCAACCGCTCCCTTCCAAATAACCGCGCACGACACACTCATACGGCACCACCGCAGCTTTGCGGACAATCATCGACCGACCGACCAGCGGCGCCGGATCGATCATGTCAGGCAACAAGCCAGCGGGCAATTCACCGGTGATCCAGTGATGACGGATGCCCTTAAGGTGGCTGAACCAAAACTCGCTCGTTGCCGTTAAAACTCGCCCTTTATCGGGAATCCCTGAGGGTAAAACGTAATCAAAGGCGCTGATACGATCGGTGCTGATGATCAGAAACTGGTCGCCAAGGTCGTAAACATCTCGCACTTTGCCGCTGCGTTTGGGAAACGGCAAGTTGGTTGCCATCAGGGCACCACCGGAATCGAATTGGAACATGACAAAGCTTCCTATTGCGAGAATCGGGGGAAAGCAGCGGTCGATTATCGACAATTTGCGGTTGAATTGGGACAGCGATTAACCGCAATCTGGCATGTGACGCCCCGTCCTGCAACGGCGCGTCGCAGCGAAAGCATTTTCACGTTAATATCTGCGGCTTCGTTTATTGTTTACTCCGATTCGTTCGATCGCTCACCCGCCGCCGACAATCTCGTCATCCAACCCCACATCACGCCGGACGGCCAACAACTACTGCATCTATGGGCCAGTTCATTTTTGACGTCGATCAGTCGCAACAGCATTTGCTGGCCAATGCGCTTTGGCCATCAGCTTATTTGTCGGGCATCGAAGGCGTCCCTTGGCACACATCGGCCAAGCTCGATGGCGGTCGTTTAACCGTCCGTCGCGATATCGACGAATCGGGCAAACTTTTTTTGCCTTGGCCAATCGAAAAATACGGGATCTCGTCGCTGGGTACCTGTTCGCTGCGGCCGCGCGAAACGCCCTATTCTCTTGCACTGGAACTGGCCCGCGGTTCGCTTTACGGCGTCCGCACCCAATCGGATCTTTGGGCACGGTCGGGCCTGCGGCTGGACGATTCGTTTCACTCGATGGTCGACGAAGCGACGGCGCGATTCTTAGACGCCAGCGGGCGCCCGCCAGGAATCGCGCAAGACGAAGACGCGATCGCGGCTGTCGCACTGCTGGAACAAGCATCGCATCAGTTGTCCGACAACTATTCATCGCAAGCAATCGCTTTTCGCAAGCAACGTGAATCGAAACTTGGCACGTTGGTCGGAGCCACATTGCCACCCGCAGGCGGCGTGCCAACTCACTCGGCCGAGTTCGCCGCAGCATTCAATACCGCGTCGGTGCGGCTGAGCTGGGGAGAGATCGAGACCGATGCCGGGCGATTCGACTTTGATGGTGCCGATGAAGCCATCACATGGGCAACGTCTCAAGGGATGAGAGTGATCGGCGGGCCGCTGCTCGATTTTCAAGATCGCATGATGCCGCATTGGTTGTATTTGATCGAAGACAACTTTGACGCGCTGCTCGATTCGGTCAATCATTTCGCCGAACAGGTCATCAAACGATACAAAGGGCGTGTCCAGATATGGAACTGTGCATCGGGCTTGAACACGCCTGGACCAATCCGCCTAACCGACGAACAGGTGATGCGGCTGGCAATGACGCTGGTTCAAACGGTTCGCCGCCAGGATCCACAAACCCCAGCAATCCTTAGCTTCGATCAGCCGCAAGGTGAGTATTTAGCGCACCACCGTGATGGCATTTCGCCGATACACTTTGCCGACGCACTTGCCAGGTGCGGCCTTGGCTTAGCGGGCCTTGGGCTGGAACTGCGAGTCGGTTATTCGGGCCTGGGAACGATCCCGCGCAGCACGCTGGCTATCGGCCAAATGCTCGACCGCTGGGCAACACTCGGTCTGCCGTTGATGGTGCAATTGGCCGTCCCGGCTGATACCCAGCCCGATCCACTAGCCCGGCGACCGTGCGGCATCATTCCGCTAGGTAACGAAGATTCAGGTGATGTTCTGCAGATGCGCGTCGCCAGTTCGATCATGCGTCTGGCGCTGGCAAAACCATTTGTCCACGCCGTGATTTGGGAAGGCTGGGACGATACGCTGCCGCACATCCTGCCACACGCCGGCATATGGGAATCAGGCGGACCGAGACCGCTTTTGCAATACTTCAAACGCATCCGCAAAGAACTGTTGACTTAAAACCTATCAGAAAACAGTGAGCCGACGGCGCTAGCCGCGGGCCCTGCCGCACTTTACAGTTAGGTTCTAAGTATTCGGTACCTTATGGCAACCGATAAATCGCATAGGTATCGTTTATGTTAATGCCATCGATCGGATAAACCTTCACCAACGGCAACGAATCACCCATAATGCGACGATCGACCACCATGAATCTCGCACCATACTGGTCGCGAAATCGATTCAGTTCGTCATAGCGAATCGTAACACGCACCGTGCCGAGTCGACGCGGGTAAACATCAAAAAAACGCTTGTACCACTGCACCAGCGAATCGGCATCCTGGGGAACGTCTTTCCAGTTGACCACTTCCGCACGCTGGGCGAACCATTTGAACGTTTGCTGGTGGCGTGGAGTAATAAAAATCTCATCATCTGGAAACGTTTGGTCAATCCAATGGCAAACGCTTTGCCAATCAAGAAACGCATCACGCTGGCTGTCGTAAGATTCCCTCCGCCCCGCAGCAATCACATCGTATCGTGCCGAAGCGGGAATGCCGCGACGAACGTTGTCGATGGCAGAGTATGAATAAAGCACTAAACCCGTGATCGAAACGAGTGTGGCGAGTATGAATCGAGTCTTAACCAGTAATGATTCGGTCGCGTCGCGATGGCTTGACGGGGCATCGCAATGCCATGCGGCAGTCCTTAGCATTGCCGCAATCCCCAAACCGAGTGTCATTGGCATCATGGCATCGGTCGATCGGAACCAATAATATCTCAGCAATCGGGCGGCCATCTCTTTCGAGTAATAGTCCAACATACCGACGCCCAGGCCAACGATTCCGATGCCCAAACATCCGATCGCTAACCACACCAGCGGTTTCATGTGTGCGTCGCGACGATAGGGCCAAACGACCAAGAAAGTCACGACGACTAAACCAGCGTGACGCAGGTACCACAGAGTCGGAAACGATGTGGGTAACAGGTGATGCGACAACCGCGCATAAGTATAAATCTTCGCCGCGGCGATCGACTGAACCGGATCGGTCGCCGCGGACATCTGCAACCCCGGGACTAACCCGACCAGCGCGATCGCACCACCGACGACTAGCGGGATGATTTGCCCAGTCGGTTTCGCGACTTGGCGACCGACAACCAGATAAGCGACCATCGCCGCGATCACCGTCCACCCGCCCACCAAAACATGAAACGCGCTGGCCAATCCCAACAGCGGCCAGACTCGTACCCATCGGCCGCGTGCCATTTGTGACATCGCCAGCAGTACCAAAGCATAAGCAGGCACCTTCGCTTCGATCCCACCGACAACCCATTCCCCCGCAAAATTAAACCAATCGATCCCCGCGATCCAAACCACGGCGACCAACACACACGCAAAATCTCGGTCGGTTACCGCACGACAAACCGCCCGCAAACCGACCGCCAACAAGCTCCATGCAATGATTCGAGCGATCCAAGCGGTAGTGTTGAGCGAAAAAACTTGAGTTAAAGCACCGACGGTTGTGTGATAAAGAATATGAGGTTTGTCGGAAGCAGCGAAAAGGTCTTCGCTGCACCACTGCGGTTGCCAAAAATTCTTTGCCAAAACCAAATAGTGCGATTCATTGATGCCCGGCGATGGGTCACCGGCATAGACAAAGAATACGCCCACAACCAACAGCACCTCACAAATCGCGGTCCAACGCGATGGCCGTTGATCTCTCGATCCATCAATGCTCATCAAAACAACTTTCAATACACTCGTATTTTTTCGTTTCACCAACAGGCGAAGATTTCCAATCGCAATTGAGCTAGGCCCTGTTTCCGTGGCCAATGACGCCCGATAAGCAATATCTTCCATTTTTTGCCGAGCGCTGCAATCATCCGATGCTGCCGACTATTTTTCTCCCTATCCCTCAGGGTAAACCCCCAGTGACTCGTGCGGCATCCCGATTGCATCGATCTGGGGCCTAATCGATTGCCAACACGATCACACTGCGTTGTGAGGGCAGCAAGTTTTGTCGAAGCCAGTGGCTTGAATGCGGTGGATCGTCAGCGGGGCCTTGCGGGGGATGGGGCGTTTAGGGTCCAAGTAGGGTACAATGCCTTTGAGGAGATTCATTTCCGGTAACGACGCACTGCATTGATCCCCATGGGCGAAATGATTGAATATTTTTGGATCTTTGGCGTTCCGCTATTGCTGCTGATGCTGTTTGTGGTGTCGCACGTAGTCAGGCGTCGCCGTGCCCGACGCCTGACAGAGTTCGCGGAATCACATGGATGGACCTGTAAGCACTCTTGGGGTCTGATCGGTCCTGGGGCCAAATACACGATCCGTCCACAAGTCAGCGGTGCATGGGAATTGAGGGTCAGAAGGTCGTCGTATGGGCGTGGTTTCCGCGTGGCTGGAAAATCTGAGTTTCGTGCTCCAGCCCCAAGTTTTGCTGGCGGCTTTGCCATGTTCGTATCCACAGGCGGTTCTAATTTTGGTTTATATGGTCTAGCAAAAGTGCTTCGCGCCGTTGGTCTCGTTTTCGGCAAGCGGATCATGCGATGGATGTTCGGGGCACAGTTGGGCGAGAGTATTCATTTGTTGAAGGCGTTTGAGACGCCAGAGGAGATCGAACTTGCTGTTTTTGCCACTGCGGATCCACGCAACAAGTTCGACCTGAAGACGATCAGTCGAGCAGTCCATCGCATGAGTGGTCACCACCCCTTTAGACCTTCGGTGCGGATCGGCAACGGGTTGCAGGTTGTCGAAGATGGGGAAGTGGAATTTCCGGGCAGTGGCGAGGCATTCATTGCCGGCTGTCTTGAGCTTTGCGCCGCCTTGCAACGGGACCAGGGTAGGATCTAGGGTTAGAGCGCGTGGCCGGGGTAAGTGTGGATTATTTGTCCGATTCAAAAGACCGTATTTTGACATCCATTTCATGATCGGTTTTAGGTCGATAGGTCAACATGGACGAAGGCTTGCCGCCGCAAGTGTTGCTGGCCAGTTGACACCACGACGCGCTATCCAATCCCAAAAGATTGAGCATCGGAGGAATGAATTTGTGACTCGCTTTGCCCGCGGCCCAAGCATTTTTTGTCGACGCGTTAGCGCTCGGAATCCGATCGCGAAGGGATCATCTGGTCGCTTAGGTAAAATTTTCGATTGTCCGACTATAAAGTACGCTACAATACAAGCCCCCAACTCATCAATTCCATTGATCGCGATGTCGTGTTTAGTGATCGCGTTGGCATCCGCTTGCCATATCGGAAGTACAATCATTCCCAACGATTCACTCGGTCATTTGAACCTGAACACGATTAGCAAAAGCCAAACGCGAATCAACAGCGCGCCGCCGAGTTAAGGCACGGAAGACGTCAGTCACATGCTCGGTGGCCGGAATCCATACTTGGAAGCAAAATTATGACCGCGACGAGTATCTGGCTGGCACATTCGACTGGCGGGTTGTTGACGTCGTATACCCGGAGGGAAAATCTGTGGTTGCAGCGAAAAATTTGGTTTTTTCGACGAATCGCTCCGTAATCAATTTAGTCCGTGTTCGCAGACTTCAAGGTGTGAATCGATATGAACGCGATCTTCTGCCGCCGCCGATCAGTGCTTCGAGGTATGAGCACTCTTCTGCTCATTACTGTTTCACTTGCGATTCCCTCTCACGCTCATGCGGTATGCGGTTTCGACGGCGCTGCCTTCGAACAGGTCCGCCGGGTGGAGGATCGTGAGGCGTTGCGAGCACTGTCTGTAGCGGTCTCCCAAAAAAGCAGTTGCG
>DIUH01000402.1:904-4389 GCA_002428205.1 Planctomycetaceae bacterium UBA6163 | reverse complement strand
TGGTCCTGTGCCGTCGCCATATTCGCGTTTGCGCGTGCGACTGCCGCCTCGCCGTCGATCAGATCGGACCGCGCCAGATTGCCTTTGTCAAAAGCGGCCTGCCTGATATCCCATCCCTGCTCTGCGTGCTTTAAGGCTGCTGCCGCGGATTCAACATCACGTTCTTTCTGCTTGCCAATCCTCCGCCAAATCGAACGGCCATTTTCGATTGACGCCAGAAGCCGTGCGTCGACCGATGAAAACCTTGCAGTTTGCTTATCGCTGAGACCGGTCAAACCTTTTATGTTTTCGCGATGGTTTTTCAGGTTCCTGATTTGCTCCATCGTGGATTCAATCAATTGATATAAAAATGCGTCATGCGCATGCTGTGGTATCGTCGTCGAATCCGCTTTCTCGCTCGAGTTGTTAGGAGCGACGGTCGCGAGGTTTGGCGCGGCAAGCAAAGGAAGCTGGAAATTGTTGTCTTGATTTTGACCGCTTGTTTGAAAACCCGATACTGGCGGCGGTAGCAGACCTCCTGGCGGCAGACTGCCTGGCATCGGCCCTGGGAAACCATATTGACCTTCCAAACGTTTCGGTTCCCAATCGAGCGCGTCGGGCTCTGACAGCAGGTCGCTCATGCGTCGCTGGACGATTTCCTCTTTTCGCTGCTGGCGTTTTTCATCCAATTTTCGGATCGAATCGAGTTGCCGCTCAAGCTGCTCCATTTCTTGCAGCTGCATCGCACGCCGCTGGTCAAACGCCGCATTCAACGTTTCTCGCAATTGATTGCGAAGCTGTTCGCGTTCGTCGTTGTCGCGCGTTTGACGAATCCGATTGGCAATCTCCAATGCCCGACGATCACTTTCGGTTATCGGCGCCGCCGTCGACATCGCACCTGGAAAGCCATTTGCTAAATTATTCGGATGCACCGCATTCGGAGGTGCCGCCAATTGGATCGCAAATCGTTGCTGCTGAGCATTGTTCTGGCTATTGGTCTGGTTATTGGGCCGAAGGGCCCAGGCCCCGGGTGTTGAACCGAAACCGCCATTCGCGGTCGGAAATGTCGTCGGTTGTTGCTGCGGCGCTGACGGCTGATTAGGAGAAAATGGCGTCTGTTGCTGCGGTGGCGACGGCTGATAAGGAGAACGCGGCGTCTGCTGCATCGGCGGCGAAAACGAAAAACCTCCTACATTCTGTTGCGCTTCGGTGTTGCCTGCTCGCATCACAGAGAGGGCGATGAACATTACAACAGAAAGCGTCGCCACTCCGATGACGACCTTTGATCGATGCGGCCATTGAATGAACATGGGAATCCTATTCTTACTCATTGAAAACACCTTCTTCCTGACGGATCGTTTCTAATTCTGTAAACACGTCGCGATACAATTTTTCGATCGCCTTGCCCGTTCGCTCGATTTCGATTTCGATCGATAGGATAGGGCCGAGTTGCGAGTCGACTTTCGACTCAGGTTGGATTGACATCGATTGTCCCGCTTTTGAATCAGCGGATAAGGGCACAGGCGGCGACTGCGACAACCGTTGCTGTTGCGGCATCAAGAAAATCATCGACAAGCCGAACGATACCGCGGTAATCGCGAGCACGCCGCCAGCCAGTCGCAACGATGTAAAATTGCTTTTGGGAATCAGCGTCTTTGGCAGCGAATCGCTGCGTCCATCACGGACATGGCTGAGACAGCCGCGGATCAAATCGGCCACAGCATCAGCCGACACGGGACGGTCCACAGCATCGTTGCGCATCAGCAATTCGATCAAGCGGCCGAACCACGCCGGCATCCGTTCGTTGATCTCGCAAACCGGCGTCGGCTTGCACTCGCCGATTTGCCGCAGTACGGCCAGCGGCGATTCGCCACGATACGGCGAACGCCCCGTCGACATGGCATACATCACACTACCGAGACTGAACAAATCGCTAGCGCATTGGATCGATTCGCCGCGAGCCTGTTCGGGACTCATATAAGGTGGCGTGCCGGCGATCAACCCGCTTAGGGTCATGGAAACATCGTCTAGCGCTCTAGCCAGCCCAAAGTCGCTGATTAAAACCCGATGGCCACCTTCTTCTAATAAGATATTTGCCGGTTTGATGTCGCGATGGATCAAACCTTGGCGATGCGCCGCCGATAATCCTTCTGCGATTTGCAGGCCGACGCGAAGGCAATCTTCCAGATCCAGCGGTCCGTCGCGATCGATTCGCTGTTGCAAGTTCCCACCACCGATCAATGGCATCACCAGATACGGGACCGCCGAATCAGCCGTTATCGAGTAGATAGGAACCACGTTGGGATGCACGATCGCGGCGGCCGCACGCGCTTCGCGTAAAAACCGCTGACGTGCCGGTCCACTGCTGGCCAAGTGCGGTGCAAGCAATTTCAAAGCCAGCGGACGGTTGAGTTCATCGTCCCAGCCCTGCAACACAACACCCATGCCACCTTGGCCGATCACGCCTCGAATCACATAAGTTCCCAAAGTCCCCAGATCACTCGCCGCCGAAGGTTTTAACAGCGATCGAACCCAAGAAACCTCATACGGTACGGCGATGTCGCCGGTTCGGAACGACTGTTCGTGCGGTGGTGTGTCACGATTTTCTATGCGTAACGAATCGCCAACCGTCATCCATTCGTCCCGGCCACCTGCCAGCGATTCTAACCGCGTGCGGCAGTGGGTGCAGGTATCGAGGTGGCGAGTCAAGCGATCGCTTTCGTCGCGGCCGAGCGTATCATCCAACAGCGCCGCCAAGCGATGTTCATCACACGGGCCCTCGCTGTCCAAACCGTCATGGCGGGAAACTCCGCGAGCGATCATTGGTCGACCTCCGCTGCGGCGGATTTAATTTTTGCAAGGACGCGACAACGGGCGACATAAACCGCACCGACTTTCATCGACAACTTTTTCGCGACCAACTCCGCCGATTCGCCATCGACGGCGGTCAACCAAAACGCTTGCCAACTTTGGTCGGTGACATGGCCGCGAACTTTTTTCGCCGCCCATCGAAACACTTGGCGCTGGTGTTCGAGATCAAAGATCGCCGAATCGGACTGTACCGACTCAGGCACTTCCTGCAGCGTGCGAATCATATCACTTAACCCGCTGCCGCGTTCACGTTGACGGCGCAATCGATCGATCGTCGCGTTTCGAGTGATGCGGGCGAGCCAACCGCTGAAGCGCGTCTCGCGTTCCGGATCAAATCGATGAATCGCCCCGGCGACAGCCAGCAGCACGTCTTGGGTGACTTCGCGAGCGTCGGCGTCTTGCAGCCCGCGCGATCGAGCGATCCGGTAGATCACCGGTTCATAAATGCAAACGAAATCGGACCAAGCCAGCGCGTCATCGGTCGCACGCAATCGCATCAGCAGGCTTGCCCGAGTTTCGATTGACATAACGCTTACTGCCCAATCGCTGGAAAAATCGCTGCTCTAAAAAACGTCACAGGCGTGCATTTCTGTAACGCAGTGTACTGGCCTTGGCATCAGTTGGGTGCCATTGCC
>DIUH01000402.1:0-754 GCA_002428205.1 Planctomycetaceae bacterium UBA6163 | reverse complement strand
TTTTTGGGGCTCTTGCCCTGATCAGCGATCGCCGCATCGATGGCTGTCCAGAAATCTTTTCGCATGCCATCGGCGTCGATCGCTTCGAATACGGTTACCTTTCGAGGATTGTCCGGAAATTGGTCGACATTGCTGGCGTCATGAACGATCGGTGCGCCCGTGATTTTCTTCGTCGCCAGCGATGGCCGCAGGAGAGCTTCGACTAAGGCGATGTCCCACATCACTTTCTCCTTGCTGTTTGCGGTACGCGGGAACGTTTCCCAGCGATCGACTAACAAATCCCAAACGCCGCCCTTGCCTTTCAGGTGATCGTCAGTCTCTTGTTTGGACAATTTCATCTCGATACTGACCGAGCGAGCTGGCATATGCAAATATTCGACGTCTGATTCAAAGATCGCCTTAACCGCGTGAATGTCGTTTCGCCAATTGAAGATGCCAGGTCCCCATTGGCCGTCCTTATAATCACCATCAATAAACGCAAAGACGACTTTGTCTTTGATCGTTGGATCGATCAGCAACGCTGATGCCAAGTTCGTACACGCACCCAACGCCATCACCACCAGTTTGTCATCTGGGCCGCCAGCGTGTGCCCTTTCGATGATCAACCGAGCGGCCGGTGAATCGACTGGCATCGTCGGCGATGCCATCGAGCGGTCGGCACCCACAGGATGCGGGATCTTTTCGCGCAGGTTCATCGCATCGAGGATCTGCTCGTTAAATCGCTGGCTCTGGTGCACCGTATCGTTGCTTTGCG
>DIUH01000029.1 GCA_002428205.1 Planctomycetaceae bacterium UBA6163 | reverse complement strand
AGTTATATGATTCCTTGCACTCGGGTGCCGATCAGCAGATCAAAGCGGTCGGCAACCAGTGGTGGGAAGAATTGACCGTCCACCGAGACATTCGTTCCGGGCATCCGGTGAAAGAGATTAATCATTATGTAGAAGTGCGTCAGATCGACCTTCTGGTCATCGGTTCGCACGGCCATTCAAAACTTGCCAGTATGCTGCTGGGCAGTGTTACCGAGCGAGTTGTAATGACTTGTGGTTGCCCCGTGACGGTTATACGCCATCCTGAACACCGTTATGTGATGAACGATTAGGATCGTACGGGAAATAAGTGTCCGGTACCTTTTGCGAGGNNCCTTCGGGTGCTTCGCACAAAAGGTACCGGACACTTATTTCCCGCTCATTGCTTAATCATGCGAAGCCATCGGTTTCAATTGGTTGGTAAACCGATGGCAAATCGCTTAATCAGCCACTTGATTTTCGTCGTCCTCACGCTCGTCCAATCTGGCTTGTCTTTGTTTTTCCAGCCGATCGGGCATTAGGTTGACATCGCCGGTGGGGGCATCGCCCTGCGGTCGTGTTAGATGCACAACGACGACAGCACCGAAGGTTTGTTGTGCCGCTTCGGGCGATATGGTTAGCCCGGGCAGAGGCATTTCACACCTGGCCACCAACCGCGTCGCACCCGGCGGTATCGTTTCGCCGGCCAGCAACGGCAGCATCAATCGATGCAGTTCCAGTGGCAAGTCGGTTGGTAACTTGACGGTTCCCGACGCGGTCCAGCGAACAGTGGTCCGTCCCCCAACGCCACAGTTGCCTGCATCGGCGACTTCGAAATTGTTTTTCTCATCGCGTCGAATGACCCAGCAGTCCAGCAATTCGAACTGCGTATTGTTTTGCAGCGAATCGTCTCGCAATTGAACGCTTCCGCCCATGTCGATGATCTGTTCGGCATGAAAAATACGCGTTCGATTGGACGCGACGCTAACACTTGAAAGGATCGGCCCATCGGCGAATCCGTAACGCATCGTAACCGGGGCACGTTCTTCTTCGCCGACCTTTACCTGTCCAAGAATGCCGATCGGGGCTGCGGCGGCGTCAGGCGAATCGAAGACAAAGTCATATCGTCGTGACAGCGAGTTATACAGCGAAATGAACCGGGTCGCGTGGCCGCGGGCGTACCCGGATTGCATCTCCACGATGGCGATTTCCGTTCGGCTGCGTGCGAAGCCGACATCCAAGCTGGCCCCGCGGGCGATCCAGGCCGCTCCGCCTAATCCAATCACGGGTACCGCCAACCACGCCCACTCCAGCCTGCCCAGCACGCGAAAAAAAATGTAATTCAGCGGCACCAAAACGGCCAGGTAAATCGCCAGAGCTGTGACCACGAATTGGCGCGGCGGGATCGTGACGCCCGATTGTGATCGCAACGTCGCCAGTGTCACGATCGCCGCATCGCTGTCGTCTCTCCAACTGCCCATTCCCGCGATCGGGTGCCCAACGAACTCTGCGCCTTGATACTCGCCCGCCCTGGTTTCGGCCAAGGGATTAACCACCGTCGCTTGGTTCGCATCTTCATCAGGCTTAGCCGGATCAGAGTTCGGTTGGTCAGTACCGTCGCTGGGCATCGATGCATTTACCAAACGCCCGTCTCGGGCTATCAATCTCAATCCCGTATTTATCGCCGCGTCAGCGATACGGGACACCTTGTCGTCGGCGAATCTTTGTTGGACCACTTCGTCAATCGTGAAATAGCGTCTGCCAGGTCGACCGAGGATTGCGGCGTTGAAGAAGCTGTCGCGACTGCGCCAGCCGATCATCCAATCGGACGTCAAATCGAATCGCGACAGAATCACTTGGCCGCTGCCGACTTGGCGTTTCAGCAGCAGTTCGCTGGTATCACGAACGGAAACCGCTTCTGGATGAACTTGGCCATCGACCAGCAAACGTGCCGATCGTTCACGCGCAATTGCCGCTTGTTGTTGGGTCGTGGTGTCGCCGGTCACGCTCCAGAATTCCAGCAATTCCGCCACGGATTGAGTATCCAGTTCGCCATTACCTTGGATTTCCATCGGCATCAGCGGACCAAAATTACTGCGTGTCAATTCGATTCCAGCACCGGTGCCATTGATGATCAATCGGCCGCCGAAGTGAACCCAGTCGATCACCGCACGGGCTTGTTCAGCAGTTAAAGCCGCAGGATCGAGATCGTCCCACAACAAGACCGCTGTGCTGGTCCAATCAAACATGGTTTCCGGCAGCGCCAGCAGGCCATCGGCTTTAGGGAATACCAATCGATAGTTGCTGGGCACATCGATGCTGAGTTCACTTTCGTCGATTGGCGGGCGAATCCAGTCAGCCGACTGCAGCGACGAAAATCTTTCAGGCCGTTTGGTCAAAACAACGAAAAAATACTCTTGCGGTTGCAGCATCGAAGTCGGACGCTGGCCGGTATCCAACGCAGTTGCTTGTGTGCCAGAAATGAACTGGCCACTCAACAACGCCCGTGTGTTGCGATTAACCGATCGGGGGAGTCCTGCCAACAAGCGGGCATCGAATCGCTTGGTTCGCATTTGCGGCAGCACCGCAGGACGCTCGCTCGACAACCCAACACTAACCTTCTCTGCCGCAGCGCTGCCCACGGCTGGGCCGAGCTCAAAGCCGTCCGCCAGAGTCGACTGTGGTTGCAGATCGATGCTCTGCCGCAGCACACCGCGGTGGTCCGCTCGGTTTGCCCGAATCGTTTCACTGGCTGTGAACCAATGCCCCGGTTTGACCCCCGTCTGGCCGGCCGAGTTTCCCAGTGGCAACGCTTGCGTGCCGCCGAAATTAAACTCGCCCGAAGCCTCAGGGGCCTGTGGCGGGGGGGCAGGTTGGTTGCTGTTTTGGCCTGGTAATCGACAACCGTCGCAGCCGACCCAAAGTGGCAACGAGCTTATAATCGCGACGAGTAATTTCGGTCCGAACCGACCGTGGCGTGATTGCACCTACCAACCCATAACCATGTTGGATTCGATCGCCCGACGCGCATTTTCCAAGTCGCTGCCGGTTTCCATCCGGTACAACCGAATCGCATTGACTTTGTCGCCAGCGGACTTGCTGAGGCATTCCCGTGCGACGGCGCAAGGGTCGAGCATCCGTTCGGTTAACCCCAGTGCACCCTTGCTGATTACCCATGTGTCCCGCGGCCGTTTGGTCAGCCGAACAACCGCGTCGTAGGGGTACGCGTCGAGCACCACTTCACGGGCCGCAGCCTCATCCTCAGCCCAGGTGATGATGATGTGGGAGTCGGTTTCTATCTCGAACAATGGCATGATGAATCTCCCTCAAACAATTTACTGAACCAACCCAATGGGGCGGTCGGTGCGTTCTAGAACAGGCCGCGGCTAGACGGTGGGGATCAACAGCCCTTCCCGTCTCGCCCTGCTTTCGAAACTCGCAACAACTGCACGACCCACATCATAACCTGTCGCCGCAATTCGGTCGCCACCAATCAGCCGCAAAAATCGCTCCACAGTCGTCGCCCGGAAGTTTCGCTGCTTGTCAAGCGAGGGGTAGTTCTCAAGCGTTTCGCTGGAGCATGAAATGATTGGGAAGTACAACCAATTTGGCTGTTTCTGCAACCACCTCGTTCCTTGCACATTATTTGCGTGACATACTGGTAATGCGGAACACAATAGCTAACCTCGAACGACTATCCTGTCCGATTCAACACCAACGGTACGGCCAAGCGGTCCCCAAGCATCCTGGGGGCGCGGTGAAATTGTCGAGTAAACATGGCCAAGCGCGCGACTTTCGACAGCCCAGGAAGCATTCAGTGGAAGAATTACCGGCAGATCAACATTCGCCTGTCGAGAATGATCGTCCAAAAACATTCTCGATGGATGACCGAGCGTTCATCGAAGAGCTTTGGAATCTGTATTATTCAAAATTAAAAATCGCTGTGGCGGGGCGTGTCAGTGCGATTCGTCGACCGGTGGCTAACGAAAGCGAGATTGCGCTCAGCGCATTTCACAGTTTTGTACAGCGTGCCCGTGCCGGCCAGTTTCCCGATCTGGTCGACCAAGATGAGATGTGGAAGCTATTAAAAACGATCGCGATTCGCAAAGCCAACGACACTCGAAAGGAATTGCGCGCCAAGAAACGTGGCGGCGACATGACCATCTTAGGCCAATCCGACTTGTCGGCCGATGACGATCGCTTCGGAGGCATTAACGATGCGGTCGCAAACGTCGATTCGCCGTCATTGGATGCTGAAGTCTCCGACTTGTTCAACTCGTTGATGGCGAAATTACCGGATGATCGCCATCGCAATGCCGTACTCTTGAAACTGCAGGGGGCACCTGTCGTGACAATCGCTGATTGTTTAGCGACAAGCACCCGAACGGTGCAACGCCTGCTAAAACAGATCGAACAAAGGTGGCAGGCAGAATTATTATGAGATGGATGCCACAAACTCGCCCGCGATTTTCTTAGGAGCCCGGTGACGTTGGATTTCTCCTTCGACTTATTCGATCGCCTTGACCACTATTGGAATACGCACTCAGGTGATGACATTGAGGCGATTCTACAGACAGCGTCCGGTCGTTGCGAACCGCTTGATGTAAGGATCGATTTGTGTGCCGCCGATCTGGAATGGCGACTGCGAACAGGAGCGGAATCGTTAACCGCTTCTTCACGAAGAATGGCGAAAAAACTTTCATCCATTCCTCGCGCTATCGACTACTTTAAACTGCTCGGAAACGATGGAAATCTACCCCATGCACGAAAGCAATTGCTCGAAGCCGAATGGGTCGCCCGCAGCCGTTTCGGTGATCGGCCTTATGTCGATGATTTCGCTTGCCAAATCCCGACCGACGAAGCATGGGTTGGTGAATTAAGCAAGTTGTTAGATTTGATCGCGCCACTACAATTGTCTTTTCATGATGGCCCCGAAGAGCTGACCCAGAGCCAAGTGCCCGCACAATTCGTAATTGGTCGTGCAAACCGTGATGAACCTGACGCACCGGCCTGGAACGCAAAAGATTGTCGCGCCATCGTCGCCAACTCGCAATTCCGCTCGTTATCGCGAATGCAGTTGGCGGTACGCCGAGTTCGTGTAGAAGAGATCGAACTGATCAATCTCTCGCGGCTCATACCAAGCAAGCTTGAAAATGGCGTTTTAAAACCGGGCGAAAAGACTCGTCGGCCGCTGCCTTTGACAATCTATTTTACCCACTTTCATCTAGAGATCAGTTGCGCATCGGATGTTGTGTTTTCATTGGAAAATGATGTTTGACCAAGACGGCCAGCGTAAACGCCTGGCAATCGCTCGATTCGATGCAAGGCTGTGCGATGATGTCGCAACCGTTCCGTCCAGTGATGCTTGACGAATCAATAAACGCTTCCTCGCAACAGCCTGTCTGCCATAACGACCGACTGATGGTGATAGAAAAATAGCAACAACCGGGCCCTGTTATGAGTTTCCAATACGCGATCGAACCGCAGTTGACGCCCGCCGAGTTCATTGATGTTTTGCATCGCTCGACTTTGGCCGAGCGACGCCCGGTCGATCGACCAGATCTGATTCAAGCGATGCTTGAAAACGCTGCGGTGATCGTCACCGCCCGTGATCACGGGCGCTTGGTCGGTATTTCTCGGGCACTGACCGATTTCGTTTATTGCACCTACTTGTCGGATCTGGCGGTCGACGAAGCTTATCAGCGACGCGGGATCGGTCGCGAACTGATTCGGCAAACGCACCTCGCCGCAGGCCTGCAAACGGCTTTGATCTTGTTGGCCGCCCCCAAAGCACGCTCCTATTACGGCCACATCGGGATGACCGCCCACGAATCGTGCTGGTACATCCCACGGACAAACGCCGTCCCGCCGGAACGCGTGCAAACGGATCCCGTCCAACCGGAACCCGACCGGTTGGGGTAGCTTTTGCGGTGGTGAAGTCGGTTTTCTGGTACAATCGAAGTCGGCACTCCCGTTGCCGGTTTTCGGATGTTTCACCATCGAGGACTCCCTCCGTATGTTTCCCGCCTCCACTCGCTTGCTTTTCACGTCGTTTTTCGTCTTTTCGCTCGGCTTTCACCCGGTTTTTGCCGCTGACGAAATCGACTTCAACCGCGATATCAAGCCGATCCTTTCGAACCAATGCTTTTTCTGTCACGGCCCCGATGAAGCCGAACGCCAGGGCGGGATCGACGGCTTAAGGATCGATACCCGCGAAGGTGCGATCGCCGACCTGGGGGGACATGTCGCGATCGCCCCTGGTGATATCGACGCCAGCACCCTGTTGGACCGCGTGACATCGACCGACGACAGCGATCGAATGCCGCCGCCGGGCAGCGGCAGGCCGCTGACCGAAGCCGAAGTCGATTTGCTGCGCCGGTGGATCGCCAGCGGTGCGAATTACGCCCAGCACTGGAGCTATGTCCCGCCAGTTCGTCCGACCGTCCCGCCGGTCGCTGAGGTTAACGGATCGCACTGGCCACTCACCCCGATCGACCACTTCATTCTTGAACGATTGCAGCGTGAAGGTTTGTCGCCCAGCGAAGTTGCCGATCGTTACACCTTAATCCGACGGCTATCACTCGACCTGACCGGCATTCCGCCAACGATCGAGGAAGTCGACGAGTTCGTGTCGGATCCTGATCCGTCCAGTTATGAGAAATGGGTCGATCGTTTGATGGCCAAAAAATCTTATGGAGAACATTGGGCCCGATTGTGGTTGGACCTCGCACGCTATGCCGATTCAGCCGGTTACGCCGACGATCCGCTGCGGACGATTTGGCTGTATCGCGACTACGTGATCCAATCGATCAACGATAATAAACCGTTCGACCAGTTTACGATCGAACAAATCGCCGGCGACTTGCTGCCCAATCCGACCGACGAACAATTAATCGCGACCGCGTTTCATCGCAATACGATGACCAACAGCGAGGGAGGGACTGACGATGAAGAGTTCCGCAACGCTGCGGTCGTCGATCGCGTGAATACGACACTTGCGGTTTGGATGGGCACCACGATGGCTTGCGCCCAGTGTCATTCTCATAAGTACGATCCGATCACACACGAAGAATATTTCAAAGTCTTCGCGATCCTGAACAATACCGAAGATGCCGATCGTCGTGATGAATCGCCGCTGCATGCCGTTTACACGGCGGACCAAGAAAGCCTGAAGTCGCAACTGGAAGCCGA
>DIUH01000123.1:19640-19978 GCA_002428205.1 Planctomycetaceae bacterium UBA6163 | reverse complement strand
GCCATCACCAACGGTTGGCCATCGTGGTGATGTATGTAATAAGGTTGTTTAGTACGGGCATCCAACTTTTGCCATTCATAGAACCCCGACACCGGGATCAAACAACGTCGTCTGCGAAAGGCGTCACGGAACGCAGGCTTTTCAGCGACCGTTTCGCTGCGCGCGTTGATCATCTTTGATCCGCTAGCGAGATCCTTCGACCATTGTGGAACCAACCCCCATCGCAATGACGCAAGTTGTCGATTTCCGTCGCGATCGAGTCGCACGACCGGGGCGGATTGCGTCGGTGCGATATTGAAACGAGGGGGAATCGTTTCGACGCTGGGAAAAAAGTTGAA
>DIUH01000123.1:14211-19520 GCA_002428205.1 Planctomycetaceae bacterium UBA6163 | reverse complement strand
CCCGCGATTTTGGCACCATCTTTGCGTCTCGTTGGGACTTTACGTGAACCCGTGCAGGCGACTTCCTTGCATTCATGCTCAAGTTGAACGTCGCCCAATCGATCGATCATTGAACAACCGTGCCGCGAGATCAACATGACGAGCAAAACACGCGAAGACATCTTTCTTGAAAAGTTATCGAGATTGCTGCAAGAAAACCGATCGCGCGAAAACCGAACCAAGGGGGGCGAGATACCAAAGCCAAACCGAAAGCCGGAAATGACGCGACAAAGAACGACCACCAATCGTCACTCCGAAGAATTTAGAAACGAACCTCGCAATAGGGGAGTGTAATGGAGTCGACCAGCCAAGCCGACCAGAGAAGTTTTTTTGAAATCGCCAAGACGACCGTGAAGAAATTTTTCGCAGATGATTGCATGAACATGGCCGCGGCGATGGCCTATTACACCATCTTCTCACTGCCACCCTTGCTGGTCATCGTGATCACGATCGGCAGCGTGATGTTCGACCGCCAGCAGGTTGAAGGCGCGATCGGGTCTCAAATGCAAGGCGTTATGGACACCCAGCAGATCGACGCGATGACCGATCGCGTCAAAGACACCGGTTCGGGTACGATCGCCAGCATCGTTGGCATCGTCCTGCTGCTGTTTGCCGCCACCGGAGTGCTGGCCCAATTGCAAACGGCATTGAATCGGGTGTGGGATGTCGATCCTGAAACGCAAGCTGGCGGAGTAAAACAATTCTTCATGAAACGATTATTCTCCTTTCTGATGATCATTGTGATGGCCTGTATCTTGCTCGTTTCATTAGTTTTAACGAGCTTCCTTTCGGGCGTCGGCGGATATGTGTCTGAGCTGGTGCCTGGTGAATTATGGCGTCCGGTTTTGATGGTGATGAACCTATTGATCAATTGGCTGATATTCGCACTTTTGTTCGCATCGGTTTTTAAGATCTTGCCAGATGCTGATGTCGGCTGGAAAGACGTCGCAGTCGGTTCGGCGGTCACCTCGCTGCTGTTTATGACTGGCCAATACGTGCTCAGTCTCTATTTCAGCAATGCTGACGTGACCAGTCCCTACGGCGCGGCAGGATCGATCCTGTTAGTGCTCGTGTGGGTCTACTACTCCGCGATCATTTTGCTGCTGGGTGCAGAGTTTACCCGGGTCACTTTTTCCGACCCAGGCGAGTTGCAGGGTGAACTTAAGTAGTCGGCCGGTCGCTAAGCGAGGCTCGGGAGCCGAGATTGCCAATTTGTCTCCCAGACCTTGTTCTGCTGCTTGCGGACTGCGGCATGACACCGTTTTCAAGCACACTGGCAGCGTCATCGAAACATTTCTTCGACTTATCTCGAACGAATTCACCCAAGATTCGCTATCCGAGGGCGAACAGGTGATTGGTCCCAGATTTGCACCCTCGCGGAACAAACGTTCGTCCTCTGCCATCACCTTCGAAAATCATGTCAAACGCCCCAGCATTCGAACACGCAGCCTACAAACCACCCGTCGACTTTCAAACGTCTGGGGCTGATTATCGTTTCACCCTGCCCACTCACCCGGCGTGGATTGGGTACGTGCTTTGGATTATCGGATTTACCGGAGCACACCGCTTTTACTTCGGGCGACCGCTGACTGGGATCCTCTGGTTCTTTACCGGCGGACTGTTTCTGATCGGCTGGATTGTCGACCTGTTTCTGATTCAAGGGATGGCCGATTCGGTCGACGGACGCTACCCGTCAGGCCGCATCGACTATGGGGTGGCTTGGCTGCTGCATATCTTTCTCGGCCTCTTCGGCATCCACCGATTCTATATGGGCAAAATAGTCACCGGAGTGATTTATCTTTGCACAGGTGGGTTGTTCGGAATCGGATACGTTTATGACACGTTAACGCTGAATGACCAAATCGCTGAGTTGAATCATTTTGATCTCTAGATGATTCGAATCTATTGGACTTGTGACTGCCACTCTTTAAACCGCTGGCGTTGGTCCTGAAGCACGGATTGATACTCAGGTTGGTCAACGAGGTTTTGCTTTTCGCTGGGATCTTTCTGCAAATCGAACAGTTGTTCGTGATCCCACTCCGGCCAGAAAACATACTTATAACGTGGGCCGACAACGCCCTGTGAACTCGGTATGCGGTCGCGACTAGTGATCGTCGGATGCTCATAGAAAAACTCGGTACGCCAATCTTCCGGCGTTTGTTGCAGATAAACTTTTGACAAGTCGACTCCCTGGACAGCATCTGCGACTTCGGTTTTTACCGCAGAAATCACTGTCGGCGTGACATCGATGTTCAAGGCGACGGCATCGCGAGTGGTGCCACGTTGCGACTGCGGCAGTCGCGGATCATGAATGATCAGCGGCACTCTTATCGATTGCTCATAGGGATACCACTTGTCCGCTAATCCGCGATCGGCATGAAAGTATCCGTTATCGCCGATGAAGACGATCAGCGTGTTTTCGTAGACGCCTTGATCCTTGAGTGTTTGAATCACATCGCCAATCGCTTGGTCGACTTCGGTGATCAGCCGAAAATAATTCGTCATGTATTGTTGATAGCGATCGGGTGTATCAAATCGCCATCCGAAACGTACGCGGCCCTCGTTCGACGGTTTTGCCAGAAACGGCGGTAGCGCCTTGAGGAAAGCGTCATCCATCAGATTCGACTCGGGTATGGTCTTGCCCGCGTAAAACTGCTCGCTCCAGTCCTGTGGCAGGTACTGCTCAGGGGCGCGATCTTCAGCGTGGGGTGCGAAAAACGAAACGCTCAGCAAAAACGGCTTGTCCGCCGGACGCTTTTCCAGAAACTCGAGCGCATCGCGACGATTCAGCTCGGTGACGTGAACCCGCTGGCCGTCTCGCTCCATCCAGTGCCTGCCTTCATAGGCGCGCAGGAAATCGAAATCTGCTTTGCGTGGCCCGCCGACACCATACTTGCCGACAAAGCCTGACCAGTATCCGGCTTGTCGCAATTGCCCAAGATACGTTTGCGAAAATTGCTCGGGCGAGAGCGGTTTACCGAATCGGTCGATGCCATGCCGCGACATGTATTGGCCCGTCATGATCGACGCGCGGCTGGTCATGCAGATGCTGGTGGTGACGAATGCGTTGGTGAATCGCACACCGTCACCGGCTAATGCGTCCAAGTGAGGGGTGTGGATGACAGCGTTTCCGGCCGCTCCTAGCGAATCCCAACGATGGTCATCGGCGACCACGACGACCACATTCATCTCAGCCCGTGATGGGGCGGCCAGCGTGATTACAGACAACAGCAAAGCTAAACAACGCACCTTAATCCTCCCAAGCGACTCGATTCGATTGCTGGTCGGCAATCGTTCGACCAGCTTCCCCAGCATAACCCAAGTCCGCGTGGCCCGTGCGGATTGACCGCCTACCTGATCAATCGCCTGCCGGTTACCATGCTTTTTCGACGTAACACGCAGACAAATTTCCCCCCGAGAGCTTGCAGAACCGATGAGCGAATATCGTATCGAACACGATTCCATGGGTGACGTTCGGGTGCCGGCGAATGCTTACTACAGCGCCCAAACTCAACGAGCGGTCGAGAACTTTCCGATCAGTGGGTGGCGTTTGCCGCCAGCGATGATTCGGGCAATGGGCTTGGTGAAGTACGCTTGCGGTCGTGCCAACCACGAACTGGGCAAATTGACCGGAACAGGCAAGAACCCCCTTAACGACGCTCAGGTCAACGCGATGTTGGCCGCCGCCGAGGAAATCGCCGCGGGCCAGATGGCCGACCAATTCCCGATCGACGTCTTCCAGACCGGATCGGGAACCAGCAGCAACATGAATATCAACGAAGTGATCAGCAATCGAGCGATCGAGTTGATGGGCGGCGATCGAATGGCGATGGAAAAGGCGATCCATCCCAACGATCACGTCAACATGGGGCAGAGCACCAACGACACCTTCCCCACGGCGATTCACGTGGCGGTGGCGATGGAGATCGAGGGCCGATTGATTCCAGCGCTCGAAAAATTGCACGCATCGCTTGCCGAAAAAGCGGCAAAGTGGGATCGAGTGATCAAGATTGGACGTACGCACCTGATGGACGCGACGCCGCTGCGATTGGGCCAAGAGTTTGGCGGGTTCGCTCGTCAGATCGAGTTGTCGATCGATCGGGCCAAGCGGGCTCGTGAAGCGGTTTTGGAATTACCCGTTGGCGGCACAGCAGTCGGCAGCGGAATCAACACCGCACCGGAATTCGGCGGTCGTGTCGCAGCCGTATTGGCCGAAAAGACGGGTATCCCGTTCATCGAAGCGGTCAACCATTTCGAAGGCAACGCCCAGCGGGACGGACTTGTCGATTCGCACGGCAGCCTCAAATGCATCGCACAAACGCTGTTCGGCGTGGCCAACAACATTCGCTGGCTGGGCAGTGGTCCGCGATGCGGTTTTTTCGAAGTGATCCTGCCCGACCGCCAACCCGGCAGCTCGATTATGCCCGGCAAGGTCAATCCGGTGATGTGCGAATCGATGATGCAGCTTTGTGCACGCGTGATCGGCAACGACAGCTGCATGACAACCTGTGGTGCCGCTGGCGGAAATTTCCAATTAAACATCATGATGCCCGTGATGGCTCATACCGCGCTGGAGTCGATCGAATTGATGGCTGCGGGGACGCTGGCTTTCATCGAGTTTTGCACTCAGGGGCTGGAAGCGAACGAAGCGCAGTGCGAGGCGGCGGTCGAACAGAGTTTGTCGATGTCGACAAGTTTGAATCCGCTGATCGGTTATGAGGAAGCGTCTAAGTTGGTCAAGGAAGCATTTAAGAGCGGCAAAACGATCCGCCAGCTTTGTAAGGAAAAAGGGATCATCGACGAACAGGCTTTAAGTGCCGCACTTGATCCATTCAAAATGACTGAGCCCGGTTGATAGGCAAGTAAACCGCTCACGCATGTGACCAGCGAAAGTCGGTCAAAAGAAAATCTAATCACGAAATTGTAATTTGCATTTCGTAAGAAAAACTCGATCTTTCAATCACCCTTTACCCGTTTGGTTCCATGGAAGCCGGTATCGTCGGATTGCCCAATGTGGGCAAAAGTACCTTGTTCAACGCATTGACAGCCTCACAGGCCGCACAGAGCGCGAACTATCCGTTTTGCACGATCGAGCCTAATGAAGGGATCGTCAGTGTGCCAGACGAACGTCTGACACGGATCACGAAATACATCGTTCCCAAGAAAATCATTCCGGCGGCTTTAAAACTGGTTGATATCGCGGGGATCGTGAAAGGGGCCAGCGAAGGCCAAGGTTTGGGCAATAAGTTCTTAAGCCACATTCGCCAGGT
>DIUH01000123.1:0-14112 GCA_002428205.1 Planctomycetaceae bacterium UBA6163 | reverse complement strand
GAATTAGAGCAAAATTCGATTTCAAGTTTTGGATTGATGACCGCTAAACCGATTTTGTTTGTTGCCAATGTCGACGAAAACGACTTGGAAGGACAATCGGAACTGGTGCAGAAGGTTCGCGCCAAAGCCGCTGCTGCTGGGGCAGATGTCGTTTGCGTCTGTGCGAAGCTAGAAGCCGAGATCGCCGAATTGGACGAGCCCGATCGAACCGAAATGTTGCAATCGGTCGGTCTGGCCGAACCGGCGCTGAACCAAATCGCTCGCGCGACCTACCGCACACTCGGTTTGCAGAGCTATTTCACGGCGGGTGAAAAGGAAGTTCGTGCTTGGCCGGTGCCGATCGGTGCAACCGGGCCGCAAGCCGCCGGAGTGATCCACAGCGACTTTGAACGCGGGTTCATTCGCGTCGAAGTTTACTCGCTTGAAGACTTGGAAACGTACAAGTCGGAAAAAGAAATTCGCCAAGCCGGTAAACTGCGTGTGGAAGGAAAGCAGTATGTGATGCAAGATGGCGACATTTGCCATTTCTTGTTCAACGTTTAACACTGTGCGGGAAATAAGTGTCCNNCCTCGCAAAAGGTACCGGACACTTATTTCCCGCAGGCCCCTTAACACGTCTGCTTCAACGTTTTTTCTGATATCCGCTTGAACACCGCATGTCGGGCGAATTGATTGCCCCACCCACCCGAAACGAATTAGAAGTGATCATGTCGAAAGCCTTTGCCTTTTTACCCTTTGTCCTTTTGACCATCATCTGCTGGGGTAATTACGGTGTATTGATGCACCACGGCAAGGAATTGATGGGCGATGCGCTGCGTCCGTTTGTCGGTGTCGGCTTTGCTTATTTCGCGATCGCAGTGCTGGTCCCGACAGCGCTGCTGGCGATGAAGGGCGAGAAAGGGAATTGGTCGCGCAGCGGCGTGATCCTCAGTCTGCTTGCCGGTTCGGTCGGGGCGCTGGGGGCGCTAGGTGTAATCCTCGCTTTCAGTTTCAAGGCCAAGCCGATTTATGTCATGCCGCTGGTCTTTGGCGGTGCACCCGTCATCAATACATTGGTGACAATGGCCATGTCGCAAAACTTGGAAAAGATTAAGCCGATTTTCTTGATCGGCATCTTGATGGCCGCTTTGGGCGGTGCGGGTGTACTGGTTTTCAAACCTAGCGAAAGTGCTAAGCCCGCTAAGACGGCAGAGATGGTTGGCGTCGATGCGTCGGAGACCGCGCCGTCGGCCGCATCCATTGAACCGGCCCTGAACTTCCCCATGATCGCCTTTTCGGTCGCCTTGGCGGTACTGAGCTGGGGTGCATACGGCCCGGTATTGCACAAGGGACAGATGAAAATGGGTGGCAGTCGGTTGCGGCCATTCTTATGTGTCGGAATCGCATACTTCTTTATTGCGGTTGCGATACCATTGCTGGTCCTGCCGTTGCTTGAATCGTCGGGGCAATGGAACAGCACCGGGATGGCATGGAGCCTAGCGGGTGGTGCTGCTGGCGCGATCGGAGCGCTGGGAATCATTTATGCCTTCAACTTTGGTGGCAAGCCGATCTTTGTGATGCCGTTGATTTTTGGCATGGCACCCGTGATGAACACGTTCACCACGCTGACCGAAAATGCCAGTTGGGGGCGGATTGAACCGACTTTCATCGTGGCGTTGCTAATCACGATCGCCGGAGCGGTGACGGTGCTGATCTTCGCACCAAAACCGGCGCCGGCCCCCAAACCGTCGACTGCAGGAAATTGAGGAGTTCCTGTTTCTTAGCCGTTAAAGCTTTCCCACGTTGTAAAGGCGGCGGATCTGGCAAATTCTAAGTTTTTTTTCCTGACCAAAAGAATCGGAAACGCGTGCCTGTTCGGTTTGTGAAAGGCGGCAATCTTCACCTCCTGCGTTAGATTTAAACAGGGCCGTGCCGATGGTTCCCTTGTCAACCTGAGATGACAGACCGATTCGAAAGCGGAGTCGATCTGTGGCACCCTCTCAACGGGATCCGGGTTGGAGTGAGCCCCAGTCACGCATCGCAGAATCGATTTTCATTTACTGCGGATTCGTGATAATCTGAGAAAGGAATCTTAAAGATGAAATCGATTCGACGGCGGTTTGCGGTGTTACTTGGTGTCGTGGGAATTTTCTCACACTCTGATGCCACAGCTTACGATTTGCAATACACAAAAATAGGCGATTCGGATTTGTCGGTTGTTTGGCATGAGCCTCACGACAATCTGACACCGATCAATTTGGTCGGATGCCTGCACTGCGATGATGTCGCGTCCGGATGCGGTTCTACTTGCGATGCAGGCTATGATTTCTCATGTGACGATGGCTGCGATTCGCTCGGGAACAAGAAATCACTGTTCGGATTCGGTTTGATCAAGCCAGGCGAAAAATGTTTCGACGACTTCATCAGCCCGATGTCCAATCCGGTGTTCTTCGAAGATCCCCGAAATCTGACCGAAGTGCGTTTCATTTTCTTGAACCACAATTTGCCAACTGCGCTAGGTGGGAATTCGGTCCAAGTTTACGCAGCCCAGGTCCGAGTCGCTTTGACCGAGCGTCTCAGTTTGATCGCGACAAAGGACGGGTTTATCTATACCCAAAGTGACGTTCTTTACAGCGGTTTCGCTGACGTCGCAGCGGGTTTGAAGTACAACCTGTATCGAGACCCAAGTGCTGGCCGTTTGCTGAGCGCCGGATTCACTTATGAGATTCCGATGGGAACCGAACAGTCGCTTCAAGGCAATGGCGACGGCGAGTTAAACTTTTTCGTAACTGGCGGTACACGAATTGGAAATCGATCACACTGGTTGAGCGCCGGTGGGCTTCGGCAACCGCTTGACGAAGCCGCCGAAAACGCGGTTTGGTACTGGAGCAATCACTACGATTATCGTATCAGCGATCGTCCGATCTATGCCTTTACCGAAATCAATTGGTGGCACTGGGCCAGCAGCGGTGACCTGGGAGCGCCACTTGAAGGTGGCGACCTGTTTAACCTCGGTGGGACAGGTATCACCGGCAATAACATTGTTTCACAGGCTGTCGGTTTGAAGTGCAAGCCGCGTCGCAATATGGAAGCGGGGCTGGCTTATGAGTTTCCGCTTACCGAGCGTCAAGGTGTGTTGGAAGATCGTCTCACAGCCGACTTGATTTTCCGCTATTAATCGAGTGACACCCACCGACCTCAGTCGTGTTGTATCTGACACCTCTCGGGTAGTGCTGAGGACATGTCCGAAAACCATTAGCCGCGTTGGCATTAGCCACGGTTAACTTCGGTTTTCGGATAGCTTCGAAGTAGGGATATGAGTCGGTATTCGTGCCGTATGGACACTTTTCCGCGGGGAAGTGTCTTGGTCATGAAACCGATTCACTACCACCTACGTGTTTAAACGGCGGTCGTTGCGGGCCGCTGGATCGCTTGGATGCGTGGAGACGTGGATCGCTTTTAATCCACTGAACGCATAGATTGACGACGGCGGATGACAGTAACATCGAATTGTGGCTATGCCAAAGGGTGTGTGATTGGTGAGTGCCATTTAAGTGGGTGCATGACCGAGGAACGATCATGTCGACCCGTCCAACGATCGTCATTGTAGGGCATTGCGGTGGTGCGGATAGGCTTTGGCCATCGGCTGATGTCCATTCGCGATGATCAATCAGAGGGGCAAAGGGCCATCGCATTAATCTTGGTATGAATCGAGTTAGTGGGAGTGTTTTTATGGGTGGCGCGAGCAAGACAATCGGTCCCGCCCATGAGATTCGATGAATCGCTTCTAAGGTTGCGACGCAACCTAGGCTGTGCGCTATGATGCCGCCCGGAGGATCATCAATCAGGTTTTTTGCAACCCGATCGATAATTTCGTTTAGTGAAAAGCCGACACTGGGGTACCGAAAGAGCTTGGCGTCGAGCGATTGTCGTTGCAGTCTGGTCGTTAGCGGCGTAAAGACAAAACCGGTGACCGCGAAGCCGTGAACGACGCGAACCGATAGCATGTTTAGATCTTCGACTTCGGTACCGTTGCGACTTGTGGCCATTGAAGGTTATTTTGATGACGCCTGGGGCTGCTTATCGCAATGGCAGGCTAAGTTTTGGATTCTAGAGCGTGACGCGCACCCCTAACTGAATAATGAATCAGAGTATTGCATATCACGAGGCCGGGCATGCGGTGGTGGCGTGTTGGTTGGGAGCGGAGGTGTTGTCGGTGACGCTTGAGCCAGATGCTGATGACGGCCCGCGGCGCGACGGCGATGCGGCGATCCGTTGGCATCACCGCGGAATGACGCCTCGGCAATTGTGTCAAAAGGAATTGATGGCAGTTCTTGCTGGCCCCGTGGCGGAGATCATCCACAACGACCAGGAATGGGAGTTCGACCTGTGCGAGCAATGGCAGGGGGAGTGGTTGGTCGATTGGCAGTTGGCCTGGCAGTTTGCAAGAATGCTGGTGCCAACAGACGAACACGTCGAACCGCTGTTGCGATTCACGATTGAAAGGCTCCATAGGATCGCCTCAGCCGATTCTTTTTGGCAGACGATTGCCGAAGTGGCTGATTTACTGGAAGCGCACCAGACGATCGACGGCCAGCAAGTGAGCCAATGCGTGGCCAGGTGGCTGGGCGATTGAGCCGATGATTGGCGTGATTTTTGCGGTCCGTGGGGTTTTTGTGGATTTGTGACGGCTTTGCCGACTGGCTTGCTTGTCGTGGGGACTTGCCAAGCGATACACTTTTAGGGCGTCGTTACGGACCGATTGCATTGTCAAATCGTCGTGAGCTGGCCTGGGGCACCAATTCGAGGTAGGCCCGGTGTGCCACAATGTATGTTACAATCGCATTCGATTCGCCATTGAATATTCGTTTTGCCGCGTCATTCCTCGAGGATACATCCAACATGCAACGGTTCGGTTTTTTTCGTCGCCCATTGCTGGCAACGTTCGCGGCGTTTTGCGCCGTCGGTGTTACTTTTTTGCCGGTCAGAACCGGGCTTGCCCAGGACAAAACGCAACCGGCTCCCGCCGAGGCTGCGGTGGCAAGTACCGATCCTGTGTTGGTTTTGACGGTCGCGTCGCTGAATAAACTGATGCAGGACATCAACTACATTTCGGGCGTGATGGGGCAACCCCAGGCTGGCGGAATGTTCACGATGATGGCCGGTTCGTTTACCCAAGGTTTGGATACCTCGCGCCCGATCGGTGTTTTGGTTCCGATGGTTGATGGATCGCCTGAGCCGATTGGCGTGTTGCCGACCGATGACGTCGAATTGATGCTCAAGCGATTGGAGGGCCAAACCGGCCCGGCTGATAAATTGGACGATGGCACATTCGTCGTCGCAGCGGGACCGGCGTTGGTCTACATACGCCAGGTGGGACCGTGGGCGGTAATCGCCAGAAATCGCGAATTGATCGATCTGGTGCCTGCTGATCCGATGTCGTTGATGGCGGGCCTTGGCGACAACTATGACATCGGCATGCGGTTGAGCATTCAAGAGATTCCGCTCGGCCTGCGTGAAATGTTGGTCGACCAATTGAGTCAAGGGTTCGAGCAAGCGATGGCTCGCCAAACGGGCGATTCCGACCAGATGGCGGAACTGAGCAAGGCTCAACTTGAACAATTGAACATGCTGATTCGTGAAGCCGACAAGTTTATGTTCGGTATCAACATCAATCCGAACAAGCGGGTAATGTCGATCGACACCGAGTTTACGGCTGCTCCAGGAACTTCACTGGCCGAAATGTATGCGGGCCAGTCCCCGATTCCTTCGAAGTTTACGGCCGTGTTGAAAGGTGACCCCGCCATGCGCTATCACGCTGCGGGGTCGGTCAGTCCGAAATTGATCGAGTCTTCGACTTCAAGCATCGACATGGTCATGTCGACTGTTCAGAAAGCGTTGGATGATCAAGAGCAACTTGGCGATGATGTGAAGGCCGAAATCGAAGAGATGCTTGGCGGCCTGCTCGACCTGGTCACCAAGACGATGGCCGAAGGTAAGTACGATGTCGGCATGATCGGTATGGCTGGCGACAACATGCTGAAACTTGCTGGTGGAATGTTTGTTCATGATGGCGACGAGGTGGCAGCCTGGGTTAAGAAGCTGGACGCTAAGTTGAGCCAGATTCCTGACGCACCGAAGTTCAATTTCGATGAGTCGACCTATAACGGGGTGACCATGCACTCGGTCGTAATCGACATCCCAGCTAGAGCAGAAGAGTCGCGGCGTTTGCTCGGTGAAAAGGCTGTGATCACTTTGGGTACCGCCCCACAAGCCGTTTACTTCGCATTCGGTCAAGGCTCAGTGACCGCGATGAAAGCGTTGATCGATTCCGCTGACGCAGACACCGGGGATCTGGCGGCGCGACCGCTGGGCCAAATGAGAATCAAACTGTTGCCGCTTTTGCGTTTAGCACAATCGATGAAACCCAATGATTCGGTCGCGGCAGTCATCGACGCAGTTGCGGTCGGTGGCGAGAACGATTACATCAGCGTTTTGGCCAACGTGATTGAAAATGGCCAATCGAGCAACATTGAGATTGCCGAAGGTGTTTTGAAAGCGATTGGTGCGGCAGTTCGCGAAGTTCAGAACGCCCAGATGCGTGAAATGCAACGCGGTGGCGGGCAATTCTAGAGTTTCGCTAGGCTTGAGGATTTTCGATTGACTGCGAACGTTGATACAGCCCAGCGGCGACGAACGCGTCGCCGCGGCTGGTGGCTTTTCGTCCTTGGCTTCATGTTGGGCGTGATTTCCGCAGTCTGGGTGACTTCGATTACGCGGCATAAGGAACAACTCAATCGTGCCGATCGTCAATTACCCGCTTCTTATGAAATCGGCGACGTTGAGGTGCTTGACTCCTCTATCGCCGAAGTTTTGCAAATCGCTGAAGATTCATTGAGTCGGCTTCGACAGGAGGTGGATGACTACACCGCCACTCTGGTTAAACAGGAATCGATCGGTTCGGTAGTCGGTGAACCGAATGAAATGTTGGTCAAGGTGCAGTGCAAGCATCGTGGCGGCAATGTCGATGAATCCCAACCGATGAGGGTGTACCTGCGATTTGTTCAACCGGCGAATATCGCCGGGAGAGAAGTCATTTGGTGCGAAGACTTGCATGACGGCAAATTGGTGGCGCACGAAGCGGGATTAATGGGCATGTTGACCGTGCGACTGGACCCGAACGGAATGATTGCGATGCGAGGCCAGAAGTACCCGATCTCCGATATCGGCTTGACAAACTTGTTAAAGAAGTTGATCCAGCGGGGGCAACAGGATCTCGAAAATCCGAATGTCTCCGTTACGATTACCAAAAATATTGAGATCGACGGGTTGAAATGTGACTTGATTCAGGTGAGGCGTTCGCAGCCTAGCGGCAAGCCGGATGATTTCTCACTTGCTGAGATCTGCCTTGACCGAACCCGTAATCTGCCGATCCGTTACACCGCATACGGATGGCCAATAAATGGTCAAGCTGCTGATTCCAAGATGCCCTTGCTAGAATCGTACACCTACCTGAACATTAGAACCAACGTCGGATTAACTGAATTGGACTTTGACCCGACCAATCCCGAATATCAGTTTCGCTAGGTGGTTAATGTTCGGCTTACGAAGAACCACTGAACCCGAAGCCGATCGGCTCGATTGGACTCTGCTGCGGACGCTGTTGGAAGATGACGGCGCGAACGCTGCGCTGCAGCTCGTCTACCCGAATGAGCGACGCGAAAGTTTTTTGGCAGCTTTGCAACGGATCGAACCGTCGTTGGCCAGCGATGTGATCGCTGCGGGGAACCGTCTGCAATCGGCAACCGAATTGATCCAGCATCCGGTAGTGGCGGTGGCCGGAATGTTGAACAGCGGCAAAACGAGTTTAGTATCAAGCTTTCTTAGCCGTATCGGGCGGGAAAGGACGTTGCGGGGAGTCAGCAACGCGCAAGGAACTCACCGCTTTGTTTTGTGGTTGCCCCAGCGATGGAAAGCAGAGCCTGAATTGTGGGGATTGTTGTTAACGCGATTGGCCGAGGCGCTCGGCAGTTCGCCAGAATCGCTTGGCGAAACCGCCGATGAAGCCCACCGGCAATACAACAATCGCGATCTTGACGCTTCATCCGTATCGGTGCCGTTGATTGCGACCGATCCGGCCCTTGATGATGTCGGGATTGCGTTGTTGGATTGCCCTGATATCGTCTCAGACGCATCATTGGGTTTGGGAACGCCGGAGCAGCGACGCAACCTGCTCGGTCGTGCCGCGACGCTGTGTTCGGCATTCTTGGTCGTCGCATCAGCAGAACAGTCGCGAGATACGACTTTGGCCGACATGATGCGAATCGCTGGTGAACTGATGCCCGGCATACCGCGGTTATTGGCGGTTAATAAGATTCGCCCCAAACAGCAGTCAGCTGCCGAAGTTTATGAGACTTTCTTGCCGCTGATGCGTCAGTACCAGATCGATACAATTTATGCCGCTTATGACTTTGATGTCCGTGGCAGCGAAACGTATATACCAACGAAGTTGCATAATTCGGTCGCTTCACCAATCACTCGCGGTGACGAACTGCCGATTTTCTTTTCGCTTTCGGACAACCCAGATCAAAATCCGCCCAACGCAATCACGCCTGATCGATTGCTTGGTGCCTTGCCGAAACAACTCGATCGCGGACGAATGTTTGAACGCTTTCGCGCCGCACTAGAAACCAATTTGCGGGTTGCGGTTTGGGACCAAGCGAGGGTCCGAATTGACAGGGAAGTTTCGGCGCAAGAGGGTCAAGCCAAATCGGCAAGACGCTGTATGTTGGATGTCGGCTTAGAAGTATTTGCCATTCGAGGTGACAGCGGTGAAATTGAGCGGTTGAGATTGCACCAGAGTAAGCGAATCGTTGACCAACTGACTGCCGCATTCGCCATGACTGCGCCGTGGTATGCGCGGTGGAGTGTCGGAATCAATACACGTTATCGGCGTGTTTTGGGTGGGGCCGGTGATTGGGTTCGAAGGTGGCTGCCGACGCAAGCCCTTGACGATAAAGTCAGTGAAGTCAAAGGGCATTTCAAACGGGGCGATTATGGCAGTTTGATGACGCCCGAACGCTTGCGAGCCATGATTCGTCAACACGCCGAAGCGCACCCGATCGATCATTGGAAGGATGACTCGCCTTGGGAGGAGGCCTGCCGTACCGCGATCCATCGATACGATCGCGATGACTTCACCGCACTGGATCCGTATGAGCTGGAACGCGCCTGCAGTGAAATGTGGTCAAAGGTCTCTTGGGCCGAGAAAGGGAAGATCACGACGATTCCATTGGTCGTGATGATCTCCACATTCGCCGCCGTCTTGATGTTGCCGCTTGATGGAGGCGGCACGGCGATTCTGGCGTCGGCATCCATTTCAGAACTGCTAGCCGCGGGAGGCTTGTCGGCCGCCGCTGCCGTTTGGGCTGGCGGCAAAACCGCGGCCTTGGTTGAACAGCAGGCTGCCAAGCAGCAATTGATCGATTTCGTCGCCGTTCTTTGCGACACATTCGGAGTCGCTCGAGCGAATAAGCCTCTTGAAATCCGACTCGGAAAATCGCCAACGATTCTACCAACACCGAAGATCACGCTGCGCGAACCCTTGGGACCTGTACTGACAAACGTCCAGTGGAACACGGCGTTTGAGCCGGAGTTACGAAGACGGCTTCTAATTGGCGACGGAAAGTAAAAAACGCCCTGCGGATGTCGTTTTGCGCAGTTCGCTAAATCTTTGCGACCACACCAGGCGGTCGACCTTTTCGTCGCGGTGCGGTGACAAGTTGTTTTCGAACCAAATCGAGTTTTCTCGAGAATAGTGCGCCCCGTTTTGCGCAATTGCGTGCCGATATCGAAGTGATATCACATCGATATCGCAGCGTTTTTTCAAACTCCAGTAATTCGATCAAAGGTCGCGTTATGAACCACCCTGAAAGCACCGACAGCCACCCTGAAAAGATCATCAAGCCGACTTCGGGTTGGATGCCGCTGGCAATACTTGTGACGACACTTTTGTTCGCAGTTCTCCTGTTTGTGTTCGCGACAGTGAACAACGAAGGGCTCGGTCCGTTTGTAACCGGTACACTGGTTGTCATTGCACTGTTGACGTTCTTTGCCAGCCTGGTTGGCATGATCGGGTTTATGGCAATTGCTCCCAATCAAGCGCGGGTTTTACTGTTATTCGGCGAGTACAAGGGGAGTGTACTTGATTCGGGATTCTTTTGGGTCAATCCGTTTTATACCCAAACGAAGATTTCGCTGAGGATTCGGAATTTTGAAACCGGAGTCACAACAACACCCGAGCAAAAGGTTGCTGGCCAGGTCGTTACCCATAAGACGCGTTCAGCCAGTCGTCCGTCCAAAGTGAACGATCGTGACGGCAACCCGATCGAGATTTCCGCCGTAGTGGTTTGGAAGGTGGTCAATACGGCTGAAGCGACGTTCGAAGTCGATGATTATGAAGACTTCGTTGCGGTTCAGAGTGAAGCCGCGCTTCGCAATATGGCCTCGCGGCATCCGTATGACAGTGAAGATCATGAGATTTCGTTGCGGGGCAGCACTCAGGAAATCTCCGATCAATTGCAGATCGATATTCAAGAGCGCTTAGAAAAAGCGGGAGTGAAAGTCATTGAGGCCCGAATCAGCCATTTGGCTTACGCGCCGGAAATCGCAGCGGCGATGTTGCAGCGTCAACAGGCCCACGCGGTGGTTGCCGCGCGTTCCAAGATTGTCGAAGGGGCCGTCGGTATGGTTCAGATGGCTTTAGATCGACTCTCACAGCAAAACATCGTCGAACTGGACGACGAACGGCGAGTTGCGATGGTATCCAATTTGTTGGTCGTTTTGTGCAGCGATAGACATGCACAACCGGTGATTAATGCTGGGTCGATATACTAATTCGATGGGTGAGCACAGCACGTATCAACCATAAGGCCTGCTCAATGGCAAAACGCGATTCCTTTTTGCTGCGGATAGATCCTCAGGTCTTAGCCGAGGTTCGCCGTTGGGCAGACGACGATATGCGAAGTGTTAATACCCAGATCGAATTCCTGCTTCGCCAGAGCCTGCGTACGGCAGGCCGTTTAACCAAGCGGTCGAAAGTCGACGCGGCATTCCATGAAGATGAGATCGCAGACCGAGACAAATGATTACCGCCAAGGTTTCTCCGGGTGAGCCTTTCGTTTAAACTTGTGACGTCAGTCTCGCTTAGGCTTGACGTTCTGGCGGGTGGCATGCCGTCGCTGATTGGTCAAATCGTGATTCCATAGTCTCATAACATGACGGATACTTCAAATCCAATCGATTCGGCTCGCTCGGATGAATCGTCCCATTCAAAATGGTCACCGATCCGCAGGGCGATCATTGCGTCGATCGCGTTTCATGCCGTCTTGGTCGCGGTATTGTTGTTTTTCTATTTTCCGCGACCATCGCCAACCCAGAACCGCGTGACGCCTGAAAAAAGTGTGGCGATCGCGACTAGTGATGTGCAGGCAGGCGAAGATCCGGATTCCGATCACGGGGGCCAGCAACCAAGTGGTGCTGGGCAATCCGAAACGCGAACCTTGCCCTCGGCCGACAATATTCCGCCTGAACAGATCGAATCGAGTCTTCGCAGCGCGATCGAAAGTACAGCATCGATCGGCGAAGAACGAAAGCTGAGTGAACTGCAGCGGAATGTTCAGCGGTTGGAACAAATCGCTTCGGAAAATTCAATCGCGGAAGTTGGCCAAGCGATTCGATCAGCGACCGCGCTAGAAGATCGGGCGAGCGTCCCTGCCGCCGAGCCGGTTGGTGGTGCCTTCGATTACGATTCCGCTCAATTTCATGATGTGTCACGCATCGTGAATGATGATGGAAAGTGGGTTTATCGATCGATCTTATTGGATGCAAAAGGTCGAACGATCGAGGTTGAATTGACCGAAAGCGAAGGCAAAACCGCTTATGAGACGATGCAAATGGTGAAGGCGTCTCCGTTTGCCGAAGCGATTTATCGATCGATGGTGATGCCGATGCTGGACAAAATGATCCCCAAAACGATTCCCACTTCACAGTCGCCTGTTGCGCCGGCGGCGAATCCATCCGCCCAGGCAGAGGACAAGCCTTGAATCATCAAACAACGGTGGCAATGAGCATCGCGGGGTCGGATCCCTCCGGCGGCGCGGGATTGCAA
Source organism: Planctomycetaceae bacterium UBA6163 (assembly GCA_002428205.1). Classification (GTDB taxonomy): domain Bacteria; phylum Planctomycetota; class Planctomycetia; order Pirellulales; family Pirellulaceae; genus UBA6163. The sequence goes on along the minus strand of DIUH01000123.1, from coordinate 1,964 downwards.
GCCGACATCAAAACGTTTCACCAGCACGGCGTTTATGCGACTACGGTGGTAACACTGTTAACCGTTCAAAACACCCAATCCGTTGCTGCGGTGGAGATGGTCGAATGTAAGTTTGCGTTGGCACAACTTGACGCCGTGTTGGCTGATATTCCGCCGACGTGTGCCAAGACCGGCGCACTGGGAAACGCGGAAATGATCGCGGCGGTTGCCGATCGCGCCGCTAAGTTTAACTTCCCGCTGGTCGTCGATCCGGTGATGATCAGCAAGCATGGTCAATCCTTGATCGATAACCAAGCGGTTGGCGCATTGATAGAGCGTTTGCTGCCCAAGGCTTATGTGATCACGCCCAACCGTAAAGAAGCGGAACGATTGACGGGGATCGAAATCCGATCGCGGGAAGATATGGTTAGCGCCGCAAAGATAATTACGAAGCTCGGCGCGGCAAATGTCTTGATCAAGGGCGGGCGGCATGATGATCAATCGGTCGACTTGTTGTGGTCCGGCGACCGACCAGGCTGGTTGGTCGATCGGTGGATCGAAACGAAGTCGCTGCACGGGTCGGGATGTGTCTTCTCAGCCGCGATCACGGCGAGGCTTGCGATGGGTGAATCGCTGTTGACCGCAGCGGTAAACGCGAAACGATTCATTACCGCCGCGATTCGCGATGCCCCAGCGTTGGGACTCGGGTTTGGCCCGGTCAACATGATGACGAATACTCAAGATTATGAAACGAAACCATGACCGCTTTGCCGACCGACCATCGCCTTCGACCGCTAAACGAATTGCGATTTGATAATCGATTCACAAGCTTGTTGCCCAGTGATCCTGAGCCACGCAATTTTCGCCGCCAAGTTCAAAAGGCGTGCTATTCGCGAGTGATGCCGACACCCGTGGCGGCGCCGAAGTTGATCGCCTATTCACGCGAGGTTTGCCAGTTATTGGAATTGGACTTCGCGGCCACGGGTGAACCGACGATGGCGGAGGTTTTTGGTGGTAATCGCATTTTGCCAAGCATGGATCCGTTCGCGATGTGTTATGGCGGCCATCAATTCGGCAATTGGGCGGGCCAATTGGGAGACGGTCGGGCGATCAATCTTGGCGAAGTGATCAATAGCGATGGTGGGCGCTGGACATTGCAACTGAAAGGCGCCGGGCCGACACCCTATTCGCGCACCGCAGACGGGTTGGCCGTGTTGCGATCATCGGTTCGCGAGTTTCTATGCAGCGAAGCGATGTTCCATCTCGGTGTACCGACGACGCGAGCGCTGACCCTAGTGACAACGGGCGAAGAAGTTCTTCGTGACATGTTCTACGACGGCAATCCGCGATACGAATCCGGTGCCGTAGTGTGTCGTGTCGCCCCTTCGTTTATAAGATTCGGAAACTTCGAAATCTTTACGTCACGAGGCGACCTAGACAACTTGCGAAAGTTAGCCGAGTATACGATCGCGACCGATTTCGCTCATTTAGCCCCCAGCGGTAATGGCCCCTACGAACCCGAAGTTTTTTCGCAGTGGTTTGACGAGGTTTGTTTACTGACCGCTGAGATGATCGTCCACTGGATGCGGGTCGGGTTCGTTCATGGTGTGATGAATACCGACAATATGTCCATCTTGGGATTGACGATCGACTATGGCCCGTATGGCTGGTTAGAAGATTACGACCCGGATTGGACTCCCAATACGACCGATGCGAGCGGCCGACGTTATCGCTATGGAAATCAACCTCAAGTCGCATTGTGGAATTTGCTGCAACTGGCCAACGCGATCTTGCCGTTAGTCGGCGACAGCAAACCGCTGGAAAAATCGTTGCAGAACTATTCGGATCGGTTCGAGCGGTCGTGGCAACAGATGATGGCCCAGAAACTCGGCTTGGAACAACACAACGAAACGACGGACAATGATCTTGTGATCGATTTGTTCGACTTCTTTGCGACGGTTGAAACCGATATGACGCTGTTTTTT
>DIUH01000108.1:4474-5084 GCA_002428205.1 Planctomycetaceae bacterium UBA6163 | reverse complement strand
ATGGTGGCCAAATGGGCCGACTCGCGAAAGAAGAAAGTTTCATTGCCAGCCGATCTGGTTAAAAAACTCAATTCAGGCGGACCGTATCGAAATGTTTCAATAAATCTAATAACCGACTTGATTGCCGATCCTGTGGCGTCGGACATCTTACAGCGACGGACCGTCACATTAACAGCGACCGGCCGATCGTCGGTGCACAATCAAATCCGTATCGAGTACAGCCCCAAGCCTCAATTCGATCCCGCAGCGTTGTTTAATGATGTGATAACAGCGATTGCAATGATTCATTATGAGTTGCCGGTGGGGGCCGAAGCGCGGGTGGCGATTCCCGAAGTAGTCGACCAGATCCGAACGTTTTTGGATGATCCGTCGACGATGTTCCCTTTCGGTGCCAGTTTCGTCGCGCCGCTTGGGACCGAGTTTAATGTCGATGAAGTGATTGGTAGGCTGGGTGCAGCAATCACCAAGCTTGAAATGGCACCTGATGGGTTGTATCGCGGCGACAATGGATTGATCGTTGTCGCTTGCGCACCACCGGTAATCAACATGCTGTTTCGGACGGCGAAGTTGCGTGATGAGAAAGATTTGTCCAAGTTGGCCGCCGCTGTTG
>DIUH01000108.1:0-4393 GCA_002428205.1 Planctomycetaceae bacterium UBA6163 | reverse complement strand
GGCATGTGCCAAGAAGCTGAAGGCCAGCGAATCGGCGGCGGCATTGTATCTGCAAGTGCTTGCGTTGCATGACCCGACAGCGGCAAACGTAAAGCGATGGAATCAGTGGTCGACGAAGGAATATGCCGCTGCCGCGAAAGAGTTGGTCGATGCCGAACACCTTGTCGAAGCGAAACGAGAGCGAGCCGGTCGCGATATATTCTTGCCAGGTGGCTGGGAGCCCTTAAAGATCCCTAACCTGCCGATCGAATCGTGGAAATTGCCACTATTCGGATATGGGAACACCGATCGATTGCGAGGCGGTGGTGCCGAACGTATCGTGTTGCAAGGTTCGATCGCCGCGCATTTCCAGTCGGCATGGTCGAGGATCGAACAGGGTGACGTTCCACGGTACGAACAAGTGACCACAAAAAAGAAACGCAAGTAGCCTTCGCCCACAGACAAGGCCGCATCTTACAAACTCAATCGCTAATCAAAAACTGCCGCCGCTCATGGCTAAGAAATCAGCAACGAAGCTGTCCGAACCGACCGACGCTCAATCGCAAGAGTCGGCTCTTAGTGATTCTGTTGTGATGCAATCACCACCAGCAGAAGTTCGTTATCGCGATGAATTGCGATTACTGGCCGAGATCGATGACTCGCATCGTCCAGTGGGCTGGATGCTCTCACCGCAAGCGGTTGTCGATTTCATTTGTGGCACTGACGGCCAGCGTATTGGAACATCGAAGTCGAAGTCGTTGGTGATCGAAGAAAAGTTTTTGGGACCACGTGACATTATCCAGCGTTGTGTGGTGACATTGGCGGGCGAGCGCGGGTTATTGCTGGTCGGTGAACCGGGGACAGCAAAATCAATGCTGGGCGAATTGTTGGCTGTTGCGATCAGCGGCACGTCGGCGTTGACGATCCAAGGAACCGCCGGCACGACCGAAGACCAGATTCGATACGGTTGGAATTACGCAATGCTGCTCGATCGTGGGCCGACGCCCGAAGCTCTTGTCGCGTCGCCGGTGATGCAAGCGATGAAGGGTGGCAAGTTGGTGCGGTTTGAGGAAGTGACACGTTGTTTGCCCGAAGTGCAGGACGGACTGATTTCGATATTAAGCGAACGCAGGTTGATGGTTCCTGAGCTTGGCGGAATCGATTCCAGCGTCTTCGCATCGCCCGGTTTCAATGTGATCGCGACCGCAAACCTTCGAGATCGTGGTGTTTCGGAAATGTCAGCGGCACTCAAGCGACGTTTTAATTTTGAAACCATCGCGCCGATTGCGGATGCCGATCGTGAAGTCGAATTGGTATCCAGGCGTGCTGCGGCGATCCTGGCAGAAGGTGGTCCCGCGCCAGCGGTCGACAAGGCGCTGGTTGAATTGTTAGTGACCGTTTTTCGAGACTTACGTTCGGGCCGAACGTCCGAGGGTTGGCAGGTTCAACAACCCAGCACGGTGATGAGCACGGCGGAAGCGGTTGCGATCACAACCGCGATTCATCGCGAGGGTGTATTCTTTCCTTCGGGATTCGATCCGGTATCGCGATTGCCGGGTCACCTGTTGGGCGTCGTGATGAAGGACGATTCAAAAGACCGCGAACGATTGCTCGGTTATTGGGACGGCGCGGTTCGTCGCCGCGCTGACAACGGAGCGTTTTTGTGGAAACGATTGGTCGAATTGCGAGCCACGTTAGAAGGTTAGAAGGTTAGAAGGTTTGGATATCGTACGAATGAAGCAGAATGCCAACGGTCAAAATCAAAGTCGGTAAGGTACTTGCTTGGTACTGCTTTCAATCGGTAATCGCCTTCAAACCAACAAGAAAACGTGTGCTCCAAGATGCTTCGTTATGTTTGCCACCGGGAACGATTGAGAAAATGAGTTGTGTGGACGCCGTTTTATCGGACCCGCATGCCGCGGATACCGCTGAACGAAACTCAATGAACCTATCTAGGTTCTCCTTCGCGCTGTTCGGGTCTTTGCCTTCGGAGTCTCCGAAGTCGATCCAAAGCTTCACCGGTTTACTTGTTTTTGTGATCTGCGTTACGGTATCTTCGGTCAACTGGGCTTCGGCCCAAAACACGGATGGCGAAAAAACAAGACCTTTGGAAAAAATGTGTTCATGGGTTAAGACCGCATGCAACGTACAAAGACCTCCCAGCGAAGATCCGCCGATCCACGTCGACTCTCGCTCCGGCAAGGTATAAAACTTTTGATCAATTTTATTCTTCAATACTCCTGACAACCAATCGATAAACACATTTGCATTACCACCTCGAACCTTGCCACCGATTTCGAATTCTTGATTCGTGTATTCTTCGATCCTCTGTGCTGTATTATCGACCCCGACCACAATCATTTCCGCAATTTCACCGGTCAAGATGCCATGCATCAGCGATTCATCAATTCCCCACTCGATACCAAACGCTGATGTCGCTGAATCGAACAGGTTTTGACCATCAAGTAAGTAAAGCACCGGAAAACGGCGTGGTAGTCCGCTATCGTCAAGTTGCCCATGGCTAGGCGGCAGCCAAACACGAATTGAGCGACTGGGGTCGATACTTGTTTCGTGCCATACCTTTAGATCGCCGACAACGGTCGAGCGGCGCGGACCGCCGTGTGTTTTATCTGCCCAACCGCGGACGAACAATTCATCATTCATTGGTCGATCGACAACAAGCGTGCGATTGGGCCTGTGGCCGCCATTGGGTTCGCTTTCGACCGTATTCCATGAACCGCGAGTCAATTTGAATTGCAAGTTGGTCTTCAGCGGCACTTCGATTTGCGCCCAGTAATGGCCATCGGGATCGGCAATCAAACGCAAGCCCTCCGGTTTCCAATTTCCAAGCGCCGGATGATTACCCGAAAGAAAAACGGACTCCCCTGCCGCCAACGGTTCAGGCAAGTGGACTCGGAACTTTACTTCGACATTCTGGTTTAACTGAGGTTCTTGGCCGACGACGGTTTGCGGCACAAAGGTCACGCTGAGGCTGAAGCAGATCGCGGTGATAAGATTCAAACGACAACGGTGGAATCTTCCTAGCAATGAGAAAACGCCTTTCGACGGCAAGCAATCATTTTTGGACAGGTTCACGCTAAAACCTCCTTAATGACGTGACCATGGACATCCGTTAATCTGCGGTCGATGCCATTTTGACGCATGGTAAGTTGCGTGTGATCGATCCCCAAAAGGTGTAGTACGGTCGCGTGCAAATCATAACACCANNGTTTTGTTTTCGACCGCTTGATAACCCCAATCGTCGCTACGACCGTGAGCCACGCCGGGCTTGATGCCAGCGCCCCACAACCATGTCACGAACGAACCGCCATTATGGTCGCGACCGAGGCTGCCCTGGGCAAACGGCGTACGACCAAACTCCGTTGTCCAGATCACGAGCGTATCTTTATCAAGCCCCGTGGCTTTTAGGTCTCGTAACAATGCGGCAATCGGGCGATCGACGCTTAGCGCCATCGGCGGAAGTTCCTTTTCGATGTTGCCATGATTGTCCCAATTGTTGACCGCCCCCTGAGGTCCGCTCCAAACCTGTACAAAACGAACTCCACGCTCGATCAATCGACGCGCCAGCAAGCATCGTCGGCCGAAGTCGGCGGTTTCAGCCTGTTGAATACCATAGCTGTTATGAATATGATCAGGTTCCTGCGACAAATCAAACGCATGCGGGGCCGAGAGTTGCATTTTCGCGGCCAATTCGTAACTTGCGATTCTTGCATCGAGTCGATCGTCACCGGGATGCGTGTCGGCATATCGTTGGTTGATCTGTCGCAGCAAATCGAGCCCGTCTTGATCGGCGGTGTGACTTGCAAACTCAAACTGTTGAGCGGGAAATAAATCGGGGACGGCTGGTTTTGCGGTCGCATCGATCACGATCCCCTCATGCACCGGCGGCAAGAACCCGGCGCTGAAGCACCCTTTTTGGTTATACGGCAGACCGCGAGAATCGGGCAACACGACGAATGTTGGCAGATCATCCGTTAGGTTTCCCAGCGCATAAGAGATCCAGGCACCCATGCAAGGAAAACCTGGCAGTAAAAAACCGCTGTTCATCATATAAGTGCCGGGGCCGTGAACGTTCGTCTTGGTGGTCATCGCCATCAAAAACGCCATCTCGTCAACCAGCTTCGCCTGTTCGGGAAAGACGCTGCTGACCCACCGCCCAGACTGGCCATGTTGTGCGAACGAAAACGGGCTTTTCATGATCGCCCCGGCGGCTGCGGTAAAACCTTCGGGCTTTTCCTTGGGGCCCAGCATTTGACCGTGCAGGCGTTCGAGTTCGGGCTTGTAATCGAACGTGTCCATTGGGCTCGCACCGCCCGTCATGAACAACTGAATGATCCGCTTGACTTTTGGTGGGTGATGCTCAACCGGGAAACCGCTGGCGTGCTGGCGATTA
>DIUH01000229.1:2349-3515 GCA_002428205.1 Planctomycetaceae bacterium UBA6163 | reverse complement strand
GAAAACGTTTCGCGGCCGACCGTCACTTGCCGTTCCTGCATCGCTTCCAGCAGAGCCGCTTGGGTCTTGGGCGGGGTGCGGTTGATTTCGTCGGCTAGCAGGACGTTGGTGAAAATCGGGCCTTCGACAAACCGGAAACTTCGCCGCCCGTTTTCGTCTTCCTCCAAAACCTGGGTGCCGGTTATGTCCGACGGCATCAGGTCGGGTGTAAACTGAATCCGTTTGAAAGAAACGTCCAAAATGCTCGACAAGGTGCTGACCATCAGCGTCTTGGCGAGCCCCGGGACACCTTCCAGCAGGCAGTGGCCACGGGTAAAGATCGCGGCTAACAACTGTTCGATCACGTCGTCTTGGCCAACAATGACTTTCGCGAGCTCGACCCGCATGGTCTGCTGATGTTGGGCGAACTCGCGGAGGATGTCGCCGATGTTGCGGGGCTTGCTGGCCGGTGGGACAGCATCGCTGCGGGGTGGTTTTTCGTTCATGGCCGATTCGAAAGTGGTTGAGCTGATGACGTTGGAGTGTAGAAGTTTTTCGAAATGGATGTCAGCCAGGATCGTTTGGATCGTGGTCGCGTGCGGCTTCGTCGCAGTGGGCCCGCAGGATAACGCTTCGGCCGACCAGCCGATTCGCGGACAGGTACCGCAGTCGATTTTGGTGCAGGCTCCCGTGCCGGTCGCAGTCGATCCAGGACGTGTGGATGCGGCAAAGGTCCAGCAAGCGATTGATCGCGGAATCAATTATTTGCGTTCGAATCAGAACGCGCGGGGCGGTTGGAAAGAACACATTGGTCAAACCGGCGGCTTGTCGGCGCTCTGCACGCTGGCACTGTTGACCGCAGGTGTGCCAGCAGATGATCCGGCGATCGTCAAGGCGCTCAGCTATTTGCGTGAACTGCAACCGGGCGAAACGTACTCCGTAGCGCTGCAGACATTGGTGTTTTGCCAAGTCGGATCGCCGGGCGATTTGGTCCGGATTCAGCGCAACGTCCGGTTGCTGGAATCGGAGCAGATTCGCGGCGAAGGGATCAGCGAAGACCGCCAGGGCGGATGGGGCTACGGTGGCGGGCGTGGCGGCGGCGACCCGTCGAACGCTCAATTCGCGCTGCTCGCGTTGCAAGCGGCGGAGGAACGTGATGTCCCGGTAAACCAAGAAGTTTACGAGAC
>DIUH01000229.1:872-2328 GCA_002428205.1 Planctomycetaceae bacterium UBA6163 | reverse complement strand
TTGAGCGGTGCGACGTCGCGGGTGCGAAACGGCGTGATCGAGTGCTGTGGCAGCGAACCGGCGGCAGTCGATCCGGTTCAAGCCGGGATCGATTGGCTGGCACAACGCTTCAGCGTGCGTGTGAACCCGGGAAACGCTGGTTCGAGCACGCTGTTTTATTACCTGTATGCCTTGGAGCGGGTCGGCCGAATGTCCGGACGTCGTTTCATCGGGGGCCACGATTGGTACCGCGAAGGGGCCGAACGGTTGCTGGAATTGCAGGACAATTTCCAGGGTTTTTGGGCCGGAAGCGGCTTTGGCGAAGATGATCGCAACGTGACGACTTCGTTCGCATTGCTGTTTTTGGCCAAGGGAAAACGCCAGGTGGCGATCGGTCGATTGCGGTTCGGTGCTGACGCTGATCGCGACGATGGCCGCTGGCACGAACACCCGGACGCTTCGCGACAAATGGTTCGACGGCTGGAGCGATTTTGGGGACGCGATTTGACTTGGCAGACGGTCGCGATCCAGGGGGCGACGGTCCAGGATCTGTTGCAAACACCGGTGTTGATGATCACTGGCCGCGATGCGTTGCAATTGAGCGATGCCGAGCAAGATTTGCTGAAGGACTACATCGACCAAGGCGGCACGATCTTGTTCGAGGCGAGCAGTGGCGATGGCTGTGGCGATTCCGACGTCGTGCAGCGGGCGGTGACGGAAATGTGCAACAAGTGGTACCCGACTGCGCCGCTGGAGCCGCTGCCGCCGACACATCCGGCCTATTTCGCCGAGGCGGATGTAAAACCGAACATGATCGCACCGAATTACCAGCTTTATGGCGTTCAGGCGTGTTGCCGAACCGCGATCTTTTTCTCGCCGCAAAGCCTTTCTTGCCGCTGGGAATTGAGCGATCCGACCGGCCGTGGGCGAGTCGGCGGGTTGGCGCGAGGGGCGATCAGCGGTGCGGCGGCTGATTCGATCGAGATGGCTTCGCGGTTGGGTCAAAACGTGATCGCTTATGCCACTGGGCGCGAGCTGAAGGACAAATTGGACGGTCGCGAAGTCGTTCGGGCTGGTGGAAAATTGCCCGACGACCAGCGCGGCGTGATCGCGATGGCACGTTTGGCGATGGACGCTGGGGCCGAGGAAGCGCGTCGGGCGTTGCCGAATTTGGTGGCGATCGCGGGCCAGCGTGTGTCGGCTTCGTTTTTGGCCGTGGATGACGATGTGGCGGCCGAATCGGACCAGTTGGTGGATGTCCAAGTTTTGTGGATTCACGGGCGAACGGATTTCACTTGGTCAGCGGCCCAGCGGGCCCAGTTGCGGCAATTTATCGAACGAGGCGGCATCGTTTTGGCGGATGCGATTTGCGGCAACCCCGAGTTTGCGACCGCTTTTCGTCGCGAAATCGCTGCCGTTTTGCCCGAAAGCCCGCTGCGAGGGATGCCGTCGGACCATCCTGCGATGACGACTGCGT
>DIUH01000229.1:0-780 GCA_002428205.1 Planctomycetaceae bacterium UBA6163 | reverse complement strand
GTGGCGATCAACTTGATGCTGTACGCGTTGCAGCAATGACGCCACGCTGGGGGCGGGGTTCCGAGCGTAAAAACGAAATTAACGGAGATTTCGGCCGTCGATTTTTACAGACTCACTTGTTCCACCGCTTCCCTACTGACTCCAGATCGCCAGACGACTACCCTGTAGCGGTTGGCGGGAATGCTTGCCGGCGCCGCCGATCGATTACCGACATCACGGAACAGAATTGAGCACCACAACAACGATCGCTTCGGCCCCATTCGACGGTTACGCCGCACCCAATGGGCATTACGACGAATGTTTTTCGCGCGACGGTTCGCCTCGTCCCGCGTTCGGGCCGTTGGTCAGCCACATCAATGCCCTGGGCCGCGATTCGCTCGAGACGTTGGTCGCTGAAGGTGCGGCGCTGGTGCGTGAAAGCGGCGTGACTTACAACGCGCTCGAACAGGAAGGTGAACGAACTCGACCGTGGGAGCTCGCATTCACGCCGCTGGTGATTCACGCGGCCGAGTGGAAGGCGCTCGACCAAGGGCTGAAGCAACGAACGCGTTTGCTGGAAGCGGTGCTGGACGACCTGCTGGGCCCGCAACGCTTGCTCCGCGAACGCGTTTTGCCAGCCGATGTGGTGCTGCGCAACCCCGAGTTTCTGCGTGCTTACCACGGTTTGCCCAAGAGCGGCGGGGCGCGGTTGCATGTCATCGCAACCGACTTGGCTCGCGACCCTAATGGCGTTTGGTGCGTCACGGGTGACCGGACACGTGCCCCCAGCGGTTTAGGCTA
>DIUH01000333.1:2510-6887 GCA_002428205.1 Planctomycetaceae bacterium UBA6163 | reverse complement strand
CAGCGATGGACGGCGGCGAGCGCGTGGGTTGGGATCAGCGATTTAGCCGCCTGGCACGAGCGACATCGCGATACCAATTATGGTGAAATGATGCGCAAGGTTTGCGAAGGAAAACCGGGCGATAGTGATGCGGTCGATAGGCAGTACCTCGAGCGATCACCGTTGACGCATTTGCATCGTGCGGGTGCAGTGGCGCTGGATATTGCCGCCGGGGTTCATGATGGCCACAAGGGGTCGGTTCCGGTCAGCCATTCGTTGTTGGCCTTCAATGTGATCGCAAGGGCCAATGGTGGTGCGTTGATTAGCGACGACGAAATCAAACAGATCAGTCGTCCGGAAGGAAGATTAGAAAACCCATTGCCGGGCGATCAAGTTGTCGATGATGCCTTTGCGCGACAGATTTATTTACGTCGTCATGCGGGGGCGGCACGCGTCACGATCTTCGAAGGCGGGCATGAAGGGATCGCGGCCGCGGCGATCGATTGGTTTGAGAAACACCCGCGGCGGAATTGATGGCTTGATTTACTCAAACAACGATTCGCCAACAGCGATGAATCTTGCGGTTGCGATAATTGGGCGGAACGGTTTGATTGCTGATTTCATGGACGTCGGTCGCGCCCAGTTCCTCAGGTTCCATTTTGAACCCGCGGAAGTTATTTGAAAAATAGATCACTCCGCCGGGCGACATTCGTTTCAGCAGCGAACGCAGCAGCGGCACGGAGTCGCGCTGGACATCCCACACCGCTTCGGTCCGTTTGCTGTTGGAAAACGTCGGTGGATCGACAATGGCGAGATCAAACTGCGGCACTGCCGGCAATTGATCGACGAAGGAGACGGCATCGTTGCGAACGAATTGGAAATCGGGTGAATCGAAACCGTTGAGTTGCATGTTCCGCTGGGCCCACTGCAGATACGTATTGGACCAATCGACGGTAACGACTTGGGATGCACCGCCGGCGGCGGCATAGACCGAGAACGCACCCGTGTAGGCAAACAGATTTAAGAATCGTTTGCCGCTAGCGACGCTGCGCACCATGTCGCGTGTGATGCGGTGGTCCAGAAACAGGCCGGTATCGATATAGTCCGACAGGTTAACGATAAACCTCAAGCCGCCTTCTTGCACTTCGATCTCATAACGATCCTGTGCGACTTGTTCGTGTTGGGTCAGGCCGACTTGTCGACGCCGACGTTTGAGAAACACTTTGGCGGGCGGCACCTCCAACGTTTCGGCGGCCGTTTGCGCCATCAGATCCAGCCATGCATCGTGCTCGGCTTGGTCGCGTTCATGTGGCCGATCGTATTCGGTAAGATGCAAGTGATCTTCATAGCGGTCGACCACCAGCGGGATTTCTGGGATGTCGCGTTCGTAGAGACGAAAGCAGGTGATGCCCTGTTTGGTGGGCAGTCGGCGAAGGTGGCGTGCGAGCTTTGTTAGGCGGCTGGCAAACGTTTGCGCCTGAGCCGCAGAGCGTGGGTCGACGGGGTGATTCATCGGATCAAATCGCTTCCAACGACTTTTCGAAGATACGATGGGTCTTGGTTTTTCGCCCCCCTGCCCTTTCGATCGTATTGCGGCTGAGCGAATTGCTTTCCAGCACCCATGAAAACTCGCCGACCTGGATTCCGAATGCCACCGCATCGGGCAAGATTCTGGCGGTCGTGACCAGCCCGAGTCCCCACTTCTGATATTCGGGCAGGACGTTGGAGCTGATGATTCGCAGGCGTTTCAGCGATTTCTTTTGAAATAAGATTCTCAGCCAACCGAACGGGAAGAGTTTGCCGCCGATTTTTTTGATCAGCGGGTTGTAGTCGAGTAAGCCGAAACCGGCACCGACGGGACGTCCATCGATTTCGGCGATGCTGGTCATTTCGGGAATCAGCAGATGCTTTAATCCCTTGGCTTGATGGTCGATTTCGGCCTCGCTGAGCGGGACATAGCCCCAGGTGCCTTGCAGCGATTCGTTATAGATGTGCAGAAAGGTCCGGACGTCGGCATTTAGATTTTTGGGGTTGATCGGGCGGCAGGTCGCTTTGAATCGCTTGGTCGCTTCATCGATCACGAACTTCAGTTTCGGGTCGAGGTGATCGAGCATATCGATGCTCGCTTCGTAGCTGTACATGTCTTGGATTTTTTCGAATCCTGATCGCACGATCAACGATTCATAGTAATCCTTGTTATAGGGGATCATGAATGTTGGCGGGGAATCGAACGAATCGACCAGCAGTCCACAGTCATAGTTCAAGCTGGGATTGGCAGGGCCGCGAACCGAGGTCATGCCCTGGTCGACCAACCACTTGCCCGCTTGATGGAACAAGACGCGTGCGGCTTCGACGTCATCGCGGCATTCAAAGAAACCGAAGAACCCCGTTTTGTCGTTGTAGCGAGTGTTGTGTCCCGAATTGACAATTGCCACGACACGTCCAACAACTTCGCGGCCACGGCAGACGATGAACGCCTGGCACCGATTGTCGATGTAGAAAGGGTGTGGTTTGAAGCCGACGAGTTCATTTTGGACGCTCCAGATCGGCGGCACCCAGTTGGGATCGCCTGCATAGACCTGCTTTTGGATTTGGATGAACAAACGTCGGTCGGCCGCGGTGGTTACGGCGCGAGATTCTGGGGAATCGGACATCAGGCGATTGAGCCATTGTTGAGCGCTGGGAAAGTTTTGTCACAATGCAGAGCCTAAAGATAACAACACAAACGCACGATGGCAGTTGGCGTGACCTCTTCTACAACGATTTCGAGTGCGCGCAATCCTCTGGTGCGGCACGCCGTTCGGTTGCGTGACAATCGGTTTCGCCAAAAGCAGCGGGAGGTGATCGTTGATGGGATTCGGGAAATCGAGCGGGCGATTAACGGCGGACTGCGGTTAAAGACGCTGTTTATCGGCCAGGCCGTCGACCAGCCCGCTGCGGGACCAGTCTTTGAGCAGCGTGAGTCGATTGAGCGCCAGCAAGGTCTGATCAGCAAGGCAAAAGACACGGTTGTGAACTTAACGCCTGAATTGATGGCTCAAGTCGCTTACGGCGGCAACCCGCGTGATGCGGTGGCGATCTTTGAGCAGCCTGGCGATCGAACGCTAGGCAGGCTAGTTTTGGGGGCCCAGGCGCTGGTGATCGTGATGGTTGGGATCGAGAAGCCGGGAAATGCCGGGGCGATTTTTCGGTCTGCTGATGCGGTCGGCGCCGATGCGGTCGTGTTGTGTGACGCCGGTTGCGACCTTTTTAATCCGAATCTGATTCGGGCCAGTTTGGGGACTGTGTTCACGGTGCCCTGTGCGGAAGCGTCTGAGGTCGAGACGATTGCGTGGTTACGCGAGCGCGGTTTGACCTCTTACGCGGCGATAGTCGGTGCAAGGCGGACGATGTGGGAGGTCGATTATCGTGGCCCAGCGGCGATCGTGGTCGGATCGGAGGCAGACGGGTTGGGACCGCTGTGGCGAGAAAAAAACGAATTGGCTGGGCATTCGTCCGGCGACTTGGTGGCCGTCAGCATACCGATGCTCGGTGCGGCCGACAGCTTGAATGTGTCGGTAACCGCGGCTGCGTTATTGTTTGAAGCGCGTCGCCAACGCTTGGCTGAGTCCGCGAAATAGACGGTTAATGCGAAAAAGCGCAAGATCCGTAACAAGCGGTTCCTGAAGAGCATTCGGGAGAATCGTTAATGTCGTCATTGCCGGTAATCCGATAACGACCATCGGGTGGGAGATGCCATTGCATGTTTAGCTGCATGCAGAGCATCGTCTCAATGGGTGCGCCAAATTGTTTGGGGGGCGCATCGACGCGATCCGACTGGTCCAAGGAATCAGCATGCGTGGGCGAATTTACAAGCGGCGGGAATCCAGTAGGCACGGTCGACGATTGTTGCTTGCCGGTTTGTTAGTCGCATCGGGACAATTTGCTCAAGCGGAAACTCCGCTAGCAATGGTCCCTTTGCCGCTGACGCCGTTAGAAGGCGAGTCGGCGGGTGTGCGGATTAATCCGTTTTGCCAACCGGTTGTGGTTGAAGCAGCGAACACGAAAGCTTCGTTTTCGCCAGAACGGGTCCGAGTCGCGGGGCGCCAGGCGTTCGCAGGTTCGGGCAGGGTTGAAACCAACAACTGGCGGCCCGGTGGGGCAAGCAGCAGCGGCGACGTCATGCAGGTGTCGGGCGCCGAAGTGAAACCGCCGGGGCAGTCCGCCGATAGCGGCAAGGGGCTTCGATCGTTTCTGCAAAATCCGGTGATTGAGGCCAGTGGAGGCGTTCGCTCCAATCCTTTGGCAACTCATTTCACCGCAGATATGCCGCATGAGCCGAAGGTTGACCTGGATGGCCTGCGGGCATTAAAGGCTTCTGCCAAAACGGAATCGGGTTTCTCGTTTTCGTTCTCCGAT
>DIUH01000333.1:0-2425 GCA_002428205.1 Planctomycetaceae bacterium UBA6163 | reverse complement strand
GAACGAGCGGCCAACGGATTGCCTGAACCGATCAATTTGCGTGCCTTTGAGCCTCTGAAACTTGCGAACGGTCGGGTCCTGCAAGCCTTACCGCCTGAGCCTGTGAGACTGCCGGAGCCGGCTAATTTGCAAGACGCCGCCGACTTGGCAAATGACGGCGACTTACGAGATGACGCAGCGGGATTGCCCGATTTGGCATACGAGCCAGCGGCTGTGTTGGTGGTTTCACCGCAAGAGAGTCGCCTGGTTAATGGAGGCCGGCCGAGGGTCGAAGTTGGCCGCCCGACGGTTGCGGTCGATCGCTTGGCTTCGACGAGTATCGTTCCCGGAAGGCCGCGGTTGTTGTTAGTCGAGTCTGAGGTGCCGGTGGTCAGCGAAGCGGTTCAAGCGTCGCATGAGCTTGATTCGGTTTCAGAGTCAGCGGTTGTCGAGGCGGTCACGAAGTTTCCGGTCGAAACGATGCCGGCCAAGAGCCAGGGTTTGCAGTCGATTGTGGTGCCAAGCGAACAGCCAATGTCTGGCCGCGTGAGTGGCGGTGACGTGCCTGCTGGTGACGTGCCTGCTGGTGACATGCCTGCTGGTGACGTCAGTGGGCCGGAGTCGAAAGTCGTGGTGATGACCCCCGAAACGGCATTGCCGCTGGCGAAAGAGGAACCGATCAATGTCAAAGCGGTTGATGAGACGTTTGTTGCGTCATTCAATCTCAAGCCGACGGAAGTTCGGGCGATCAAGTTTGATTTGCCGATCAAGCATGTTCAAAGTGACGACATGTCGGTTTGTGCCGTGATCAAGGCTGCGACGGGTCAGATCCAGTTGATCGCTACGGGGACAGGCACCACGGGATTGTCGGTGCATACCCTCGGAGAAGATGGAATCGACAAAGTCGACCGCTATGAGGTGACTGTGGGAGAGGTTCGAACTGCGGCAGTCGACTCGCCCGAATCGATCGCGATGACATTGACCCAAACGGTGCAAAGTGCTTTTCCGGGATCAAATATCTTGGTCAGCGCCGAGGCCGGACGGTTAATCGTAACGGGCAGTTGTCCCGATGAAGAATCCGCTCGCCGGATGCTACGGATGCTCCGCTCAGCCTGTTCGGCTCCGGTCATTGACAGGGTGAAGGTCCGATAGCGGGCCGAATCACATCACGTTCATTTTGACAATTTCCTTTCCACATCATTCAAACTGATTCACGCCGGTCGCGGTCGAAGACGTCGGTTTTTCGAAGCGAGCGACATTCAAAGGCACGAGGTTCCCAAATGGTGAATAACAGAGTTTTCCGCCGGGTATGCAGACGGTCACTGCTTGCGGCCCTCGCCTCGGTTGCGGGCATCGGTTTGGCTTCAGCGGACGCCTTTGCACAGGGCGTTGCACCGGCGATACCGATCAATGGACCGGTTCCGGAATTCAATCTCAGCGATATTCCTCTGGCCGAAGGGGAGCGAATCGTCAGCTCCGATGCCGGTCCCGGTGGTGCTATGATTCAATTCGATGGTTCGACCTACAAGACAGTCGATCCGTCATCGGTTCCCACAGCCGCAGGTGGAATGTCACACCAATCGTTATTGATGTCGGGCGGTCTGGCGGGCGGGTCTTGTGCCACGGGGAATTGTGGTTCTAGCACTTGCCTTTCGGGCTCTTGTGGAAAACTGGGGTCTCGAAATGGGCTGTCGGGACCCGGGATCGATCTTGGTGGCAGGCCACGCTTGGGTGCTGGCGGCAACGTTTGCGGCCCGACCTGCAGTCCCTACAGTTACGGGGCGATCGATACCCTGTACATGAAGCACAACGATTTGAACAGTTTCGGGTCACCAGCGCCGTTCAACCTTCGTGACTTTGATTACGAACTTGGCGTTCGCGTAACCCTCGGTATGGTGCCAGATTGTCATACCGGGTACGAGGTTTCGTTCTTGGGGCCGTTTCAATGGGGCAGCAGCAATCAACTGATTTCGGCGACCAACGAGATTGATGCCTCGCTTGTCGCGGGACTGCCGATCGCCGTCGCAGGCCTTTCAACCTTCTTCGACGCTGACTTCGCGGCTCAGAACTTAGACGCCGAATTGATGAGCTTTGAACTCAACCGAACCATGATCGGATGGGATGTGATCAAGCTGTTGTACGGCATGCGTTACATCCAGTATGACGAAGACTTCCTGTACACCTCGCGTCGTACCGTGGCGGGGCCACCGGGAGACCCCGGGATTGGTGTTCTCGCCTCGCGAGCTGAAAACCGGATGATCGGTGGACAGGTGGGGATCGACATGACCTATCCGATTACTTGTCGAATGTGGAGCGACATGCGAGCACGTGCCGGGGCGTTTGCGAACTTCGCTGAGAATCGGTTTCAATTGTCCAACAACGGCGCTTTGCAGATCTTCAACGAAGCGGATACGACCGAATTGGCAGGTATGATCGAGTTTGGCGG
>DIUH01000459.1:1607-2563 GCA_002428205.1 Planctomycetaceae bacterium UBA6163 | reverse complement strand
AATTGGACTTCGCGATGCGGCACCACGACTCCGTCGACTCGCAATTCCAATGGTTTGCCCATTTCTTGCAGCGAATAGACCTTCGTTACCTCGGCCGCTGGCAGTCGCTTCAGGCGACCATCGGCCGTATTGTCAGCCGCCGGTCGAGCCTTCGGTTCCACCGACCCGATCGCCAACACGAAACCGAAGCCGGCCGCCAAAATCAGCAGCGGGATCACAATGTTGATCATCAACCCGCGTGTCGTCCAAACAGAACCCTGGTCGTGCGCCCGGGCGGCGATTGAGGGATGGTCGCCATCGAAGTCGCCTTTATTGCCATCTTCGCCGCCGGGTCGCGCCGCCGGATAGGTGGGCGTTTGGGCAGGAGCGCTGTCGGCGACCGGCCACGACGTTTGGCCTTCGGGTTTGGTGGTTGGGGTGAGCATCCGGAGCGAACCTTATGAAAAGTGATTCTTTGAAGTCGCCGATTCGGTGGCGACGTCAGAATGCGTGTTCAAATTGTCTTTGACGTTTTCTGTGTTGACGGCTTTGGTCCCAGCTTCATCGATCTCGATGTGGCCGAGCGACTCGCGATGCTGCATCGCCAGGCCGCCTTCAGCAGCGGCGATCGTCACCGCCGCAATGTGCCGAGCCAACGACTCGACCGTAAACTGGGCCGCTAAACGATCCGGCGGGATCAGCCGTTTGACCACGCCCGAACCGACGCGGTAATACAAACATTGGCCGACGGCACTGAGCGTTAATTGTTCCAGCACGTGAACCGGCGTGTCGGGTGGCGACAATGCGGCGATCGTCGTCATCATGCGTTCGAAATGTGGCCGAAACGACTCTTCCACCATCTCCGCAAATACGGCTGTGGGGTGATTCATCTCACGCATCATCAACTGCGATTCCCAGCCGGAATCGTCGCGAGCCAGCATGCGCGACAGCAGGTGATAGATCAGCAAGTAGAACAG
>DIUH01000459.1:766-1578 GCA_002428205.1 Planctomycetaceae bacterium UBA6163 | reverse complement strand
AGCGACGATCGAAACTTCGTCGGGCGAGCTTTCGGCGGCAGATACGGGTTTGGACACGGCGGGTGACCGTAATCGGGGAGGGGGACGATCGCAGATAAACAGCTGTTTAAAACATTTGTTTATTCTGTCGAACGGTCAACCCGCCGTGTCCAATTTATTCAGAAAAATCGTTGCAGAGCAATCCGAAGGGGATTCAGGCGCCGCATAAGGCCATCTAATGACCGAATCGTTTCCGTTGCTCTAAAGAGAATCGAAGCGTTTATTCGCGGCCGGCTCGATTTTCGAGCCGGCACTTTTGCCAAAACCACGAGGCAGGCGACTGATCAGCGGAGCAGCGAATCTTTGCCGGCGCCGTTTGCCTTCGCTTGCCGAACCAGTGAATCGCCAGCACGCCGCAGCGACATAGCTAGCCTTTCCAGCGATTCGGCTGCAAGGTCACATGCTGTCGCAACCGCTTGAGCCCGCACCAACTCGTCCGCTGGCGGGGCGTCAGCCGCCGGGACAATGTTTGCTGGCGTCACGCTTGCAGGCGTCTCGTTGGCGATCGCTTCGATCGAAGCGATTTCGAACGACTCGGCAATCGTTTCGGCCGTGGCAACGATTTCCGCAGCGGGCAACCCATGTTCTGATCCGACAGGCTGCGCCGGCCCACGAGCGGCCTGCTGTTTGACGACAGCCAAGGCCGCCTGGCAAGCGATTTCGATCTGCATCAGTCGTGCCGTTTGCGCATCCGCGATCGGTTCGTTTGCTGTTTCGCTCGGTTCGACAACCGGACGTGGAGTATCCAATACCGCTTGGGCGACTAATTTTTC
>DIUH01000459.1:0-680 GCA_002428205.1 Planctomycetaceae bacterium UBA6163 | reverse complement strand
GCGCTGGCGTATCTTGCGGTGCTGGATCTTCAGCTGCTTCTGCCACTGATGCGACGGCAACTTCGGCAATTTCTGCAGCAGTCGATTGCGTCGACAGCACGACCCCGGGCTCGACCTGTTGATGCCAATTTCCGCTCGCTTCGAAGTTCGGAACCGGACCATAAATCGATGTCCGTCGAGCCCCGAGATAGCTGATCGGAGCACCTGAGATGGCAGGCCCATCAATCGGGTACATTCGCATCGCGATCGCATCTTCGGGACTTAAGTCGTAAGCCAAGTACGATTCTTCAATCGTCGCAACCAGTGGCCCACCACCAACCAGGGCCGCCGCGCTGAACTTCGGCGCCTCGCTGGCATCCGCGATTTCTGGCTCGTCGACGATCGGTTCCACCGCCACTGCATCGGCAACCTTTTCGGTCGGCGGTGCGACATCGATCGGCTCCTCGCAACTCAGGTCCGTCAACCCACGCACCAACAACCGCGACTGAACCGCAGCGGCCGCATCATCCGCCTGCGTCGGTTCGGTTACCGCTTTTTCAACCTGCTGGACCAGCGGCGAAGTCCAGTGTTTCGCTTGGTCGCCCCAGGCCAGCAGATTCTGCAATTTGCAATACTCTTGCCATTGATTTGCCGTCGTCGGGAAAATCGAAAGCGCACCACCGCCCCCTGTGGCAACCTGA
>DIUH01000401.1 GCA_002428205.1 Planctomycetaceae bacterium UBA6163 | reverse complement strand
CGATAGATCGGCAACTGCAATTCGATCCAGCGAAAGTCGTCAGCGGTTTTCTCGATATGTTTCTTTCGCGGGTGATGGCCGTGAGTCTTATAGTCGAGAATCGCCCAGCGTCCGTCGTCGTGTCGATCGATCCGGTCGAATCGTCCGCGAATCAACATCCGCTTATCGTCGATATCGATTCCCGCGTTATCCTTTTCACCAACCGAGGCTTCGACTTTCCAAATGTGCCAACCGAGGCTTCGCCACTCGGCTTGTCGCACGGCAACATGTCGCAACCGTTGGCGGGCTTGTTCGATTTGCAATTTTACCGCCGGGGCGGGCGACGCCCCCAAGTAGGCGCCAGCATACTCGTCCAGTGCGTCCAGCATCGCTGCTTCGATCTCGCTTGGGTTCTTTGAGTCTTTCGCCGCAGAGTTACCAAAAATTTCCAGTGAGTTATGAACCAAGTCTCCGAACTGATTAGCGGCAAGTTCTCGTGACGCATCATCGATCGGTGACAACTTCAAAACGTGGCGAAGATAAAACCGATAAGGACAGGCCAAATAGGCGGCAAACGACGTGACGCTCATCGCCTTGATATCACGATCCGCGTCAAACCCTTGTCCGATTGTGGGAATTGGTAACTGTGTTTTCTTAATCGTCGGATCCCAAGAACGCTGAACCGGCGCGGATGCTTCGTTTCGTCGCTGGATCGCATGATCGTCCAACAATCGTACCAATCGCCGCGCGACGTCGCTTGATTCTGCTGCGGCGAGCAATCGACTTGGTGGTGTCGGCGAACCATCGACACCGGTGCGACCGACGATCAAGCGGACGAACCGCCGTGTCGATAGGATTAATTGCAACGCATAAATATCTCGGCCAAGCCTTCGTTCGTTGTCGCTCATCTGCAATCGCGTCCGCAAACCGCCGGGCAGGAACGGATCAGCGGTAATCGACTCCGGGACATAAGGATGGTTCAAACCGACAACGGCCATCGACGGCGAATCTTCTAATGCAAGATCCAGCCAGCCAGCGATTTGGATCACGCCGGGCGACTGCGAATCACCGACACGTTGGTCAAGCAGTCGCCCGGCGACCAGATCGATGCCGACACCGACCGAGACGCTGACATCCAACGACGCATCAAGCGACTTCAACCGATCGAGCGATTTCCAGCATCCTCGGATCGCGATCAGCGCTCGTCGCTGAGCCGGGCTTTCGATCTGGGGCGATTGCGATTCTTCGTCCGGTTCAACGGTTTCCAGCGGATAGATCTTCGACAACCACAGCTTTAATTCGCTGGCCCAATAAGAAAGTGGCCTGCGGTGGTCGTGGCCCGATTGTGAATCACCTTTGGCATGAAAACCTGCTAAGCTTTCTTTTACCAGATTCGCGACGGTGACGGCTGGGCCGTGCATCGCAA
Organism: Planctomycetaceae bacterium UBA6163; assembly: GCA_002428205.1. Lineage (GTDB taxonomy): Bacteria > Planctomycetota > Planctomycetia > Pirellulales > Pirellulaceae > UBA6163. The sequence goes on along the minus strand of DIUH01000401.1, from coordinate 2,511 downwards.
TCATCTTGTCGGTCAACGGAACTTCGAGTCGTGTCGGATAATGTTCTGCCAACAATTTGTCGACTGAAACCAACCAGCGACCGTCATCGAGCGGTTTATCGTCGGAGCTTTCGTCTTGGCGCTGCGACAGGGTGCGCTCGATGAAATCATAAATATCGGCATGACGCAGCAGTGCGGCTAGCGATTGCCAGGTCGATTGTGATAAGTGATGCGTCAGCAGTTCGATCAGGCGGCCGATCGGAGTTTGCGAAAAGTTCCAGCCGAGTTCACGATAAGATTTCTTGCCGATCTGGCGCAGTTCAAACTCGATCGGTGGGACAAGCGATTCGTTGGTGACACCGACCGTGATGGCGACATCGCTGGGTTCGACTTGAAAGGTTTCGCTGGCGATTCCTTCGACCCACTGTGAAAGCGCGGCCGCTTGGTCGGTGACGTCTCCGGCAGGAACGAGTTGTGAATCGTCCAGAGGCAATTTCCATTGGGACCAGCGACTGGCGATGATCGAACCGAAAGCGTCAAAGTGGTCACGATAATGTTCGTCGGCGGCGACTAGCGCTGTGATCGCGATGTCGTTTGGATCGGAGTTGTTGTTATCAGATTGTTGGCCGATTTGGCGCAGCATCACGCCGACGGCGTCGCTGAGGTCTGAGGTGCCGATCAATAGGATTTGGCGATCGCATTGGCAGCGTTTTTCTGTGATGGCAGCGTGGCGTGATAGGAAGGGATCGGTGCGTTGGGCGCTAGCGAGCGAATCGATGTATTGATCGTGCAACGATTGCAGCAGTTCCCACCGTGATTGTTCGCTCGCCATGGCGGCATCTTTGGCCAGTTCGGTCGCGACATCTGCGAACGACAGGTTGCTGGACGCGAGGTCTTCGTGCAGCTTGCGGATGGTCGTCGCCAGTTCGATCCACGCTGACCAAGCGTCACGCTGTGGCAGGACTGGAAAAACGGGCGCGAGGCTAGCCGGATCGCCTTGCTGAAGCGCGGCTGTCCATGCCAGCGTCCGCTCAAGCTCATCGGCCAACTGCGTTTCAGCGGTTCGCGAGTAAAGATATTCGGGCAATTCGCCTGCGGTGATGATCTGCGGTGCCTGCAGTCCCAGGCCATCGCGGGCGGCGGTTCGCTCGAGCAATTCGCGAAGCCGGCGACCGGATCGACGTGTCGGCAAAACGACCAGAAAATGATCCAATTGCCAGCGTTTGGGTTGGCCAGATGCTGGCCCTTGCTTGGTCCGCAGGTATTCGACCGCGGACCACAAAAGTGGCCGGTCCCATCCGAGAAATAGAGTTCGACAGCGTTTTAAAGTCTTCACAAGAAATCCTGTTGACGGGTCACAAAACCGAATCGCCAGTGCCCATTAGACTGTCGCACGTTGACACGTCTGGTCAAAGCCATCCATCATTTTTTGACAACTTTTCGATTTTATGCCGCAATCTTGCATCGAGTTTTATTGTGGAATTGGCGGCTTTGCGGCGGCGATCGAGCGATTTTACGGCGATCGGCTGCAGGTCACGGCGGCGATCGATATCGATTGCGGTGCATTAGACGTCTATCGCGCCAATTTCCCAACCCACCGGGCGATTGCAGCGGAGATCGCCAGCTTTCCGATCGATCGACATCCGGCTGAGCTGTGGTGGATGAGTCCGCCTTGCTTGCCGTTCACGCGGAAAGGGAAGCAGCGTGATTGGGACGACCCTCGCGCCAGTTCGTTGATCTCCTTGATCAATCGTTTGGATCGCCAGTCGACGCACCCGCGTCACATCGCGATCGAAAACGTGCCACCGTTCGCGGAATCAAAGACGGGGCGTTGGGTCGAGTCGCGATTGAATGAGTCTGGGTTCGATACGGCTTGGGAAACGCGCTGTCCCACCGAAGACAAGTATCCGATGCGACGATCGCGATGTTACTTGTTGGCCAGTCGCGATGGGGTGGCGCGGGCGGCCGGCGATGAGGCGGAAAAATGGACCGCGTCGATTGAGCTGCAGTCGCTCAAATCGTACATCGACCACAGAAACGACAGTGATCCGCAGTGGCGAGTCAGTCCGCAATGGTTGGTCGATTATGCCGCGGCGATCGATCGCGTTGATCCGACGCGGCCAGAGGCGATGGCGTCGTGCTTTACCAGCAGTTATGGCCGGATGCCGGTGCGAAGCGGCAGCTACGTTCAACTCGACCCGTCGAACCGATTGGCCGCGCGGTATTTTACGCCGGAAGAGATTTTGGCGATGCTAGGATTTCCGCAGCCGTTTCGGTGGCCCCAGTCGCTGAGCGTCAGGCGTCGATACGCAATGGCGGGAAACAGCGTTCATGTTCCGACGGTTGCCAGGTTGATCGGTCGCTTGATCGGCGACCGATGAAGAACAAGCTTCTTGAGATCAGCGTGATACGGTCGGCGATGCCGTGTCTTTGGCCAGATCATCGCCGGCGACGAATGGGTTCATGCGAATGGCGCCGATTTTCTTCGTCGCGGTTTCGACCGAGAGCTCTCGAATCCCCGCGGTCACCACG
>DIUH01000063.1:303-3386 GCA_002428205.1 Planctomycetaceae bacterium UBA6163 | reverse complement strand
GCGACGCGAGTGCGACGATTGGCCGAAGACGAAGGGGTTGCGGGAACCGTCATCGCGATCGCTGACCAAATCGCACTCGTTTCCGATGCCAGCGACGTGTTGCGACTGCGACAACTGGTGACACTTGCCCAGCAATATGAATTGAATCGTGAATCAAGACTCAGCGATTTTGTAAATCTGGTGCGAACCAAACGTGTCGAAAAGCCACAACCGGCTCAAGTTCGTGTCATGACTGTCCACCAATCCAAAGGCTTAGAGTTTGATTTGGTGGTGTTGCCTGAATTATCAGGAACCATCACTCGCCAGTCGAGGCAAACGATCGCTATGAAGAAGAGCGTCGAATCGATACCCGACGCGATGTTGCGCTACACGGGCACCGATTTCTGGCACTACTTACCGCTCGATTGGCAACAGGCATTTGGTGGTCACGCGGCTGGGCTGATGACCGAATCGCTGTGTCTGTTGTATGTTGCAATCACTCGTGCCAGGCACGCACTGCACATGCTGGTTCCACCGCCGGAAAAGCCCGAGTTTAAAACGAAGGTGCCTGCTGCGCTGCTTTATCACGCACTGGCCTGCGAATGTGATCCGACGCAGGGCAACCAAACATGGTTTGAGAGCGGAGACCCGCGATGGTACGCTCACTAAGCAAACCCTCGCTTGGCAATTGGGTTGCCAGTCGCACTGTCCGACCGAGTTGTGTGTGTCAATCCTTAGGTTGCTAAGAGGGAATCGAGCAAGCTAAAGCTTGTACACCAGCGCGGGTTCGCTTGGCTGAAGCGCCTGGCACTAGCTATGTGTTGCCAGGAGTCCCGGATTTCGCTTAGGCAGTTTCGATTGGTTGTATTTGGCGCTGATGCTTGCTTCCACCGCCACGGTTCCAGTAGCGACGAAGTCGGTGATTGCCTCCCAGGCGCAAGCGATGTTGTAAAAGGAAAATGGGCATCGTGAACTTCCTGTCTTGTTGAACGAGGCATCGTGAAGAGGTGCCACTGACCAGACGGTGAGCCGTTGCCTCACCTGCGGGGAGGGTCGGATTGGGTTATTCGGGGGTGATTGTAAGGGCGGGACGTGAACAAGTGGGTACTTTCGCGGAGAGAGTTCAGGCGTAAAAGTCGCTGTCAACCGGACTGTGCCATGTGCGAGACGAAAAATCTCGTAAAACGCCTTGCAAGCGACGGCGAAAAACGTTCCACTATCGCGGCTCAAAACCAAACCAATATCCAAACCAATCCCAGACACCTTCCGTTTGTGATCGTCGTAGGAGCGAGATTTTCGTGGCAGTTCGTATTCGCATGAAAAAAATGGGGCGGGCTCATGCCCCTTTTTACCGAGTTTGCGCCGTTGACGCGCGAAAGCCGCGTGATGGCCGGGTCCTTGAAGAACTCGGTTACTACGACCCGATGGTTCCCGAAACCGATGCTCGAGCCGTCTTGAAGGGCGATCGCATCAATTATTGGGTCAGCGTCGGGGCTCAACCGAGCGACAAAGTCGCCGTTTTGATCAAGAAGTACGGTGCCAGCGGCACTCACCTCGAAGCCCAAAAGGCGGCGGTCGAGCGATTGGGGCGCCGCAAGCACTATGTGCCGACGATTGCACCGCCCAAGCCGAAGGCTGAAGTTGTCGCTCCGGCACCGGTCGAAGAACCGGCAGTCGAACCAGAGCAAACGCCACCAGCCGCCGAATAGTTCAGTAATGGCGGTCGCTTGATCGACCGCATTTTTGCAATGCGTTTTGATATCGTCACGCTCTTTCCAGCGATTTTTGATGGGTATCTGACGCAGAGTTTGCTGGAAAAAGCGATCCGCCGTGACTTGGTTCAGATTCATCGCCATGACCTGAGAGATTGGGCTCGCGATTGTCCTCACCGCCAAGTTGACGACCGCCCGTTTGGCGGCGGTCCAGGGATGCTGATTCAAGTAGAACCGACAGTAAATTGTGTGGAATCGGTCGAAGCGATGGACACGCGTCCCGTTCGCCGAATCCTGTTAACGCCTCAGGGCAAACGGCTCGACCAGCCAACTGCCGAAAACCTTGCATTATCACCGCGCATTTTACTGCTTTGCGGTCGATACGAGGGTTTCGACCAGCGAGTGGTCGATATCCTGCAGCCCGAAGAATTGAGTATCGGTGACTTTGTCCTNNGGCGATGAGAACAGCAGTGTGGACGACTCGTTCAGCCGTGGTAATCGGTTGCTGGAGTTTCCCCAATACACCCGTCCGCGGGAGTTTCGGGGGCATGAGGTTCCGGATGTGTTGCTCAGCGGCGATCATGGTCGAATCGCCGCTTGGCGAGCCGACCAGGTGCAGAGCCGAACCGCACAGCGACGCGGCGACCTATTGCCGTAAACGACATCGTTTGACGATCATTAAAAACCGAAATTGAACCCATAACCGTAGCGATTGAGAGAGCACGATGAATACCGATATCATCGAATTGGTCGAGAAAAGCAGCCTCAAAGAGGATGCGCCGAAGTTCGAAGTTGGCGACACGGTCGATGTCCACAACAAGATTCTCGAAGGCAATAAAGAACGCATCCAGGTCTTCAGCGGCGTTGTGATCGCCAAGAGCGGCCACGGAAGTCGCGAGATGTTCACGGTTCGCCGAATCGTCGCCGGTGAAGGTGTGGAACGCAAGTTCCCCATCCACAGCCCCCGAATCGCCAAGATCGAGGTGAAACGCAGCAGCGTTGTGCGCCGTGCGAAGCTTTACTTCTTGCGTGAACGCGTCGGCAAGGCTGTCCGCTTGAAAGAACGCCGAACCAGCTAGCCGATGTCGGTGGTGCCATGAACGCGAGCGATTTCGGAATCATCCGGGCCTCGCAGCGGATCTGGGACCGTTATCAAGATTGGCGTTACGGAACGATCGATCCAGACGCCAAGTTAGGTGTTCGTGGTGAACAGGCGGCGGCACGCTTGTTACGCCAAAAGGGCCTTGTCGTAGTGGCCCACAGCGAATCCGACCGCGGCGGCGAAATCGATCTGATTGCGATCGATCGCCGCAAGCAGGTGATCATCTTTGTCGAAGTGAAGACGCTGGCGACAACCAAACCCGGTCACCCGGCAGACCGAGTCGACGAAGC
>DIUH01000063.1:0-162 GCA_002428205.1 Planctomycetaceae bacterium UBA6163 | reverse complement strand
GGCAAACTTATGTCAGTCGGATGTTTGCGTTGACTCCGGATCGGTGCCGAGTGATTCGTACATGTTCAGCAGGAGTTCCAGTTGCTGAACTTTGGCTTCCGTTTCGGCGAGGGCTTGTTCGGCTTTCAGCTTGTCAACGCCATTAAGGTCCCCCGCATTGAA
>DIUH01000449.1 GCA_002428205.1 Planctomycetaceae bacterium UBA6163 | reverse complement strand
CCAATTCCCTCTGCGGGCCAGAACGTAGGAAACTCTGCCGAGCGACTTAGGCTTAAACGCGTTCAGTCGCTGATCCCCGCTCTGGAGCCTCTGCATCAGAAATTACCTCCGCCGCGACCGGGTGATTGGCTCGAGACACATCCCGAGAAGGGCCAAGATTTCAAAGGTTACCTACGATCCAATCCGATCACACTGGCCCCACCGCGGACCGTTCTGTACGTCTTGCCCTTGGGTGATTTCAGTCCAAGAGAGCGTCAGATTGTATCGCTTAGCGCAGAGTTTCTTGGCATTTATTTTGCTTGCAAGGTCGTCACGCTCGAGGCGTTGTCGATTGACAATTCGATCCCGCAGACAGCGAAACGGGTGCATCCGAGTTGGGGTGTGCCACAAATTAAATCGAGTTTTGTGCTCGAAACCTTGTTGCCACCACGTGTGCCCGCCGACGCTGTTGCGCTGATCTGTTTCACAACGTCGGACTTATACCCGAGTGACGACTGGAACTTCGTTTTCGGCCAAGCGACGTATCGTGACCGCGTCGGTGTTTGGTCGATGTACCGAAACGGCGATCCGGAGTCCGAGTTCGAATTGTGTCTGAAGCGAACCTTGCGTGTCGCAACCCACGAAACGGGGCATATGTTTTCCATGCCGCATTGCATTGCGTACCAATGCAACCTGTGCGGATCGAATAGTTTAAGCGAGTCGGACCGGTTGCCTTTGTATTTGTGTCCGCAATGCGTTGCGAAAGTGGTGTGGGCCACTCGTTGTGACCCGATCGCTCGGTTCACTTCGCTCCGCGATTTTTGTCAGCGCCACTCGCTGTTGGATGAGGCCGAGTATTACGCGAAAGCACTCAAGCNNNNTGCAACACGGGCGCTAGCGGTCCGAAACTGTCAAACCCAGCGATCGCCGCCGTTCCCAGCAACGCGACATTTAATAAAACGATATCTTTGTTGGGGCCAGTCGATTGATCTTCTACTGTCGCGCGTCGATCCGTTCCTAGCCTTTCTTGACTGCGTTTCAAATACGCAGCACCAGTACTGGTAACTTTTGTCGTGCGATTATTGATCACGATCGCTACGATTGGAAACAAAATCGTCAACACGACCAAAAATCCGATTTCTTGGCCAACCCAGAATCCTTGAATCAAACGCAAGATGCCAACGGCCAGGATCACGCCGATTATGACCATCGCCGCGTTGCTGTGAAACAGCGTGTCCTGCCGCAAACCCATGGCGATCAACTTCTGATTGATTCGGTCATAATGCGGTTTGATCGTCTTTAATAGCTGATTGGTCGACTTTCCGTTCTTGATTTCTGTATGGAGGTCTCGGTCGATTGCAGACGTGATCGGTTCGGTGCCCGGCTTAGCGATTAACTTCGCGTTTGAAAACCAACCCGCCTTAGTCGCTTCGATTCGCTGTTCGGCATAAAGGCGAGTTAGCGATACGTAGGCCAGCCTCGATCCACCGCCGGCCAACACCGCCAATTCATCAATACTTAGATTTTGCGAGTCAATCGACGACCGATGCTCATCGTCAGCCTTCGCCGCGATTCGCAAACCCACAACCGCAGTTAAGCCCACGGTGCATAGCGCACCGTAAAGTATTAAAAACTCGCCGCCGCTAAGGTTGAACGGAAAGAAAACAGCCGCGGGAACCAAAAAGATCCCGGCCGGTTGTCCGACCGCTGCGATTGCCGGGACGCAGCCGGGCAAAGCCACAGATGCGAGCAATAATATCGCTGCAATAATCGGCCAAACGTAAACTCGGGGCACCATCCAGTAGTGACCGGTATTGATCCATGCCCAACTGCCTGCATGACGAAACCGATCCTTCGGTTGCGGCCAAACATCTTGAGGTGGTGATTGTCCAAAAACTCGCTCATAACTTTTTAGCGTCTCTGAGTACCAATCATGGAACTTGACTCCCTCGCTGGCACCGCCTGAGGTCGGTTCGTGATGCAATGGCCGCCCTAGGGTTTCGCCACAAAAACGTTCCCAATACGACCGCGTGTAGCTCAAATGCAAGTGCCACGCCTGGTCGATCGCTTCGCTCGGGGTGACATGATGACCGCTAGCGACGGCAAGCACGCAAAACCGCTTGTATTCATCCACTACCCGCTGTGCATAAGCAACAGTCCAGCGATTTTCTCTGGCCAAGCGCTGTGCGAATCCGAGTGCCTTTTCACCCGGATCGATCTCAAACGCGCCGACGCGGTCGATCAATTGACGAATGTCTTCGTTCATCGCTCATCCTTCTAAAAACGTTTCGGGCGATAGGCAAGTTGGCCTTTGTCGCGCGGGTATCTTAGATTGCCCACTAAGGCAGGCCGATGCCAAGAGCAAATGGGGCGCACGCGGCTTGCTGAATTGTCTGTTAGTCAAGCCGCCGCAATGGTTTCGGAAGCCTGTTTTCATTAAACGGTCTGCTCGCGATGACTGTACGCCTGTGGAGTTCGGCATCGGCATAATGCCCGCGATGTTGTGATGTGATCAGCGGCCCGTTACGATACATCGCAGAGCCTACCCGCTGCTTCCCGCCTAGCTCTGGTTCGATCATGAATCGTTACCCCTGCCTCCGATCGACTCTGCTTCACTCGCTTCTAGCCTTTTTGGTCAGCGGCGGTGTCGTTTCTAAAGCGTCTGAATTAAAGACCAGTCCGTCCGAAGTGATTTTGGATCGGCCAGAAGCGTCCCAGCAAGTTTTGGTCTGGCGAGCAATCGACAACGANNCGTCGTATCGACCTCACTCGCCAAGCGACTTTGAGTATTGAACCTTCCGACATCGCCACCGTGGATGAGCGTGGATTGGTTCGTCCGCTAAAGAATGGTACCGCGATTCTTAAGGTAATCGTTGGTGAGCGCCTGGCAACGATTCCGGTAACGGTTTCGCGGCTGGATAATCCTGAGAAGATTTCTTTTCACCACGAAATCATTCCGATCCTGACCAAGGCACGTTGCAACTCCGGTGGTTGTCACGGCAAGGCTGAAGGTCAAAACGGTTTCAAGCTCAGCATCTTTGGCTTCGACGCCCAAGCCGATTATGACGCGATCGTTCGCGAAACGCGTGGGCGGCGAGTCGCTTTGACCAATCCGCTTGGAAGTCTGTTGATTCAAAAAGGCGCGGCTCGGATTCCTCATGGCGGTGCCCAAGCGATCGAACCCGACAGCGATCGCGAGCGTCGACTGATACGCTGGATCGCAGAAGGGGCTGAGTTTCAAGTCAAAGACCGGATTGAGCCGGAGATTGTCGGGATCGAAGTCGAACCTCAAGATCAGGTTTTATTCGCTGGGGAATCGGTGCAATTGCGGGTCAGCACGATCGATTCACTCGGGCGGCGTCAGTGCGTGACAAACAATAGTGAGTTCGAATCAAACGCGGTTGCATTGGCTCAGGTGGACTCGCGGGGTTTAATCCAAGCGAGCACTATTCCTGGTGAAGTTGCCGTTTTTGTCAATCATCTCGGACACGTCGCAACGTGTCGTGTTACCTTGCCACGTCCCCATCAAACGTTTCAGCGTCCTGCCGAAAATAACTTCATTGATACTTTAACATGGGACAAACTTCATCGCCTTGGCATTCCGCCCAGCGGCCTTTGTGACGATGCAACATTCTTGCGGCGCGCGTCGTTGGATGTGATCGGCACGTTGCCGACACCCGATCAAGTGCGAGCGTTCCTGAACGATTCGGCACCCGACAAACGCGAAAGGTTGATCGACCAGTTACTTGAGCGAGACGAGTACGCCGATTATTGGACGATAAAGTGGTTGGATATTTTACGCGCCGATCAGTTGACGATTTCGCCGCAGGGGGCGGTCGCGATGCAGCGTTGGTTACGACGTTGTTTTTCGGAAAACCGGCCATACGATCAGTGGGCTGTGGAACTGTTGACCGTGCAAGGCAATACATCTGCCGAAGGTCCCGGCTCGTTCTATAAGATTTTGAATAAACCAGACGAAGCGGCACGTTCGGTCAGCCAATTGTTGCTGGGTGTGCGGATCGAATGCGCCCAGTGCCACCATCATCCGTCGGAGCGCTGGACACAATCGGACTATGTCGGCTTGGCAGGTTTCTTCACGGGTTTGTCGCTGAAGAAACTGCCCAGTGGCGAACAATCGCTTGTTTCCCTTGGTGGAAAAGATTTACCCCATCCGCGAACCGGCGAAGCCGTTCCGGCACAGGTCTTGGGTGGTCCGCCCGCCGACTTTGCCAGTGTCAACGATCGCCGTCGGGTACTGGCCANNTTGGATGACCGATCCCCAAAACCCGTTCTTTGCAAAAGCGATCACCAATCGTATCTGGGCGCATTACTTCGGCCGCGGGCTGATTGAGCCGATTGACGATATTCGTCAAACCAATCCCGCAACGAACCCCGCGCTGCTAGACGCATTGACCGATCACATGCGGGAGCTCAACTATGACCTTAAAGCCTTCACCCGCACGTTGTTGAAGTCGCGGTTGTATCAAACCAGTTCCACCGCGCTGCCTGACAACGCGGACGACCATCAAAGCTTCTCACACTATTTGCAAAGGCCACTGCCGGCAGAAGTCTTATTGGACGCGATCAGTGAAAGCACGGGAGTGCCCGAAGAGTTTAATGGTTGGCCGGTGGGTTACCG
>DIUH01000006.1:1455-2657 GCA_002428205.1 Planctomycetaceae bacterium UBA6163 | reverse complement strand
AAATGACCTACGGCGCACTCCATTATCAACAAGCATTTGAATTGCTTTTCGGCAAGGCAGAAGGTGCGGCCGAAGCGGTTGCAGAACCGCCGCTGCCAGCAGAGTCGGTGGAGCCAGCCGAAACGGCGACGCCCGCCGCTGAAGCAACTGAGTCCCAAGCGTGAGTCAACGGCTGAACTGGGAAGCAGGCAAACGGTCGCTATCCAACAGTTGGTTTTTTCCCATTTGCAAAACTTGAGGCGTGCGATGAGTCAAGCCGTAGTCGATCCCGAACAGCTCCGCCAATTCGCAAGCCACCTGAAACTGTTCGCTGAAGAAATGCGAACTCGTGGCACCATGTTGGCCGCTCAAATGAACCAACTGGAACAGACTTGGCGAGACGAACAGCAGCGGAAGTTCAGCGAAGAATTCGTGACCCAGCTTCGTGGGCTGTCGCGAATCGTCCAAACGACCGAGGCTCACGTGCCATATCTGTTGCAAAAAGCGGAACAGATTGACGCCTATTTGGGCCGATAGATAGGTGACCCGAAGTCGGCGGCGGCGATTTTGGTGGGCGGATTTCGCGTCGACCAGTATTTTTTGTTCTGCCGGACGAAATTTGGGGCAGCAATTCCCCAGAACGACTTGCCAGAATCGTCGGCGATCAATACATTGCTCGATCCCAATGGGCGGCAGGTCCGCGCCCCGGCGCCGATGGCCATCCCCAAACACCAAATCACCTAGCGGTTTCAGACAGTGGTTGCTCAACGAACTTACGTCGCCAAGCCCGGCGAACTTGAAAAAAACTGGTTTATCGTCGACGCCTCGGAAGAGGTTTTGGGCCGTTTGGCTAGCGACATCGCGATGGTCCTGATGGGCAAGCATCGGCCGGAATACACGCCACACGTAGACTGTGGCGATTACGTCATCGTGATCAATGCCGAAAAAGTCGGCATGACGGGCCGCAAGATGGACGTTCGCCACTTCACGTGGTACACCGGCCACCCCGGTCTGCGTCTGGAAAGCTATGCCGACCGCCAAGCTCGCAAGCCCGAAGACCTGATTTTCCACGCCGTCCGCCGAATGATGCCAAAGAACAAATTGGCTCGCCACATGATGGACAAGCTGAAGATTTACGCAGGTCCGGAGCATCCACACATTGCACAAGTTCCTCAAGAACTGAAACGTGTTGGCAAGAAGGTCAACGCCTGATCTTCAGCACG
>DIUH01000006.1:459-1301 GCA_002428205.1 Planctomycetaceae bacterium UBA6163 | reverse complement strand
GAACAAGACCGCGCCGCGATCATGGCGACTTTGAACTTGGTCGAACACGCGGACAAGGTCGATGTGCTCGTTCGCGTCAACGGTGGCGGAATGACCGGCCAAAGCGGAGCCGTACGAATGGGCTTGGCTCGTGCCCTGGTCAGCCTGAACGAAGGCTTGCACGATCCGCTGCGAGACGGCGGTTTCCTCACGCGTGATTCGCGAATGAAGGAACGAAAGAAACCAGGTTTGCGTGGTGCCCGCCGCGGCGTCCAGTTCAGCAAGCGTTAATCACGCGGGGCCCTTGCCCTTCACGATCGTGTGCGATTCAAGAAAACCCGGTCACTTGTGCCCGGGTTTTTTCGTCGCCGCTCTTTCAAATCTTTATCGCACATGTCGCGTTCATCGCTCATCTGGCGCGATCATACCACCAGCATAAATGCCGATCTGTTCGAATTGCGGGTCCCCTTGGCTACTCGTATCGCAAGCAGATGCCTATAACTTAGTTGCTGATTCCGCTGACTTGGCGGTGATTCCCCAACCAGGCACGTCTGCCTGTTCATTTTTTAATCGATTAACTCTTTGAAGGAGTTTTGTTGACGATGGCCAATACCACCCAACTGCTTGCTGCCCGCGCTGGCGAGATTACACCAGAAATGGAGTTCTGCGCAAAGCGAGAAGACTTGCCCGTTGAACTGATTCGCGACGAAGTGGCCGCCGGTCGAATGGTCATTCCCGCAAATAAAGTACACATCGCCCAGTCGCTCGAACCGATGTGCATCGGCATCGCCGCGAAATGCAAAATCAATGCGAACATCGGCAACAGCGCGGTAACGAGCAACATCGGCGAAGAACTCGAAAAA
>DIUH01000006.1:0-443 GCA_002428205.1 Planctomycetaceae bacterium UBA6163 | reverse complement strand
GTACCGATCTATCAGATGCTGGAAGAACTCGGTGGCAACATCGAAGACATGACGGCGCAGCACTTCCTGGATATGGTCGAACATCAGGCCAAGCAGGGCGTCGATTACATGACGGTTCACTGCGGAGTGAAACTGGAGCATTTGCACTTGAGCGTCAACCGCGTGACCGGCATTGTCAGTCGCGGCGGTTCGCTGATCGCCAAATGGATGATGGCTCACGGCAAGCAGAACCCATTGTATGACGCCTTCGACGACCTTTGCGACATCATGCGCGAGTACGACGTCACGTGGTCGCTGGGCGATGGGCTGCGCCCCGGTTCGATCGCCGACGCGTCCGATGCCGCTCAATTCGCTGAACTGGAAGTCTTGGGTGAATTGACCAAGCGTGGCCAAGCCAACGGAACGCAAGTGATGGTCGAAGGCCCTGGTCACATCCCGATGCA
>DIUH01000424.1:1402-17161 GCA_002428205.1 Planctomycetaceae bacterium UBA6163 | reverse complement strand
AAACCGTCGTTCGCTAACAACTGTTTGATGGCACGTCGATTGGCGGAGCGGGGTGTAAGGTTTATCCAAGTCTATCAAGCCGATTGGGACCACCATTCGAACGTCGAAGGCGGCTTGAAAAATCAGTGCAAGATTACTGATCAAGCCTGTGCGGCGTTGATTAAAGATTTAAAGCAGCGTGGATTGTTGGAAGACACGCTGGTGATTTGGGGTGGCGAGTTTGGCCGTACGCCGATGGTCGAAGCGAGCGCGGCGCTGGGCCGGTCGGGCGGTCGCGACCATCACCCACAAGCGTTCACCATGTGGATGACCGGAGGCGGCGTTCGCACTGGTCAAACCATCGGTAAGACCGATGAACTCGGGTTCCATCCGATTGAAACGCCGGTGCATGTTCACGACATACAAGCGACGATCCTGCACCAATTGGGAATCGATCACGAACGATTAACGTTCAACTATGCCGGTCGCCCTTTCCGGTTGACCGACATCCATGGCCATTTGATTAAAGACCTTCTTTAATATCGCTCTCAGCAATCGGTTTCGCGGTCATTCAATCGGTCGAAATTTTGATGGCGTGAACTCGTTCGTGCGTTTCTACAGGCCGTCCCGAATACGTAAGAAAATCACCGCTGGTGTCGGAGCGGTTAATGGATTTTCGCAACGGCAGTTGGATTCGCTAATCGGGCTTCTTGGAATCAGAAGTCGCGGACCGCATTGGATCACGTACTCAGCTTAAGCGACACTCTTACTCGCACTCGATGAGAGCGAGTAGGATTACGAATCGAATACCGGAACGTCGTATATCACGCGTCGGGATGGTATTTGGCCGTAGCGCGATTAAGAACGCAACTACGCCAGGGTCGCGCGAGCGGCTTTTTCGACCGCTTCGGCTGTGATCCCAAACTTGACGTAGACCTGCTCCGATGGGCCGCTGACACCAAAACTGCCCATGCCGACAAATCGTCCTGACAATCCGAGATACCGATCCCAACTCATGCGAATTCCGGCTTCGCAAGCGACTCGCGCCGTGACGGTCGGTGGCAACACTTCGTCTTGGTACGACTTCGGTTGTGCGTTGAACAATTCCATACACGGCATGCTGACCACGCGAGCCTTCACGCCTGAGGCCACCAGTTTTTCGTACGCTTCAACACACAGCGACAGTTCGCTGCCACTGCCCATCAGGATCACATCTGGCTTGGCCGATCCGCCGGCCAAAATATAACCGCCCAGCGCACACCCGCTGGCCGCTGCGTATTTTTCGCGGCAAAGCGTCGGCATGTTTTGTCGTGACAGCACAAACGCGGCCGGATGGTCGCTGATCTTCATCGCCGTGCGATAACACTCGGCGACTTCGTTCGCATCGCCTGGGCGATAAACATACAACCCAGGAATCGCTCGGCACGCCGTCAAGTGTTCAATCGGTTGGTGCGTCGGGCCGTCTTCGCCGACACCGATGCTGTCGTGCGTCAATACATAAATCACCGGTTGGTGCATGATCGAACTCAATCGCATCGCACCCCGCATGTAATCGGTAAAGACAAAGAACGTCGCGCCATAGGCTCGTAAACCACTCAGCGACAATCCGTTACAGATCGCTGCCATGGCATGCTCGCGAATACCAAAGTGCAAATTGCGACCGCCGGGGTTTCCTGGCAACAGGCTGCCGGCGCCCTCAAAGTCAAGGTTCGTCTTCGTGCTCGGCGCCAAGTCGGCCGAACCGCCAATCATATAAGGAATGTTCTTAGCGATCGCGTTGAGGACCTTGCCGCCGCTGTTGCGAGTCGCATCGCCCTTATCGCTGGCCGGGAAGACCGGAATATCTTTGTCCCAGCCTTCAGGCAATTTGCCGGTAAACATCAATTCCAATTCAGCGGCTTTGTCGGCGTAAGCGACCTTATAAGATTCAAACGTTTTGAGCCATTGATCATAAGCCGCCGCGCCACGAGCCCCGACGTTTTCGGCGAAGTGTTGGCGAACCCCATCCGGCACAAAGAACTTCTGGTCCGCGGGTAAACCATAGTACTCTTTCGCCAGTGCGATTTCGTCCCAGCCCAGCGGTGCCCCGTGGGCATTATGAGTATTCTGTTTGTTCGGTGCACCATAGCCGATGATGCTCTTGACGATGATCAAAGTCGGCTTGTCGTTACACGCCTTAAATCCGTCGATCGCCACGGCCAGTGCGCCTGTGTCGTTGGCGTCATCGACCTTCAAAACATTCCAACCAAGTCCCTTGAACTTCGTTGCCATGTCTTCGCTGAACGCGAGGTGGGTTTCGCCTTCGATCGTGATGTTGTTGTCGTCATACAACCAACAAAGATTCGATAGACCGAGGTGGCCAGCGACCGAAGCGGCTTCGGTTGCGATCCCTTCCATCAAGTCGCCGTCGCTGCACAGGGCATAGACGTCATAATCAAACAGTTTGTGCTTGGTTGTGTTGTAGCGAGCCGCCAACCATCGCTGGGCCATCGCCATGCCGACCGAGTTGGCGACGCCTTGGCCAAGCGGACCGGTCGTCGTTTCGATTCCCGCCGCTTCTTTAAACTCGGGGTGTCCCATGCAGACGCTGCCGATTTGACGGAACTTTTTGATGTCGTCCAGCGTCACGGAAAGTTTGTCGATCGGGTTGCCCAGCGAATCGACTGCCTTGACGCCAACCAGATGCAGCGTGCTGTACAGCAGCATCGACGCGTGGCCACAGGACAGGACAAAGCGGTCGCGTCCGGGCCAATGCGGCTGGGCCGGATCGTATTTCATCGCGTGATTGAACAACTGGTAGGCCACGGGGGCTAAGGCCATCGGGGTGCCGGGGTGGCCGCTGTTGGCTGTTTGAACCGCGTCCATGCTGAGGCAGCGGATCGTATCAATGGCTAAGGTTTGCATATCCGTGGTCGCGACGCTCATCGTTCAAATTACCTTCAAAAGAAATGACTTCGGTGCGCGGCATCCGCACCAGCCGCTGTACGACGAAAGCGTAATGTTACCCTCTTCCAGCGGAAAGGGCACTCGGCGGCCAAAACCGTTACGCTTTACGGCAATTCGCCCTGCCGCGGTGACGCTAAACGACGTTGTGCGACGCTGGCCCCCTTGCCGTACAGCTGGCCAGAGTGAAACTTTACCGCGTCTTAACGCCTCAGCCGACTCGGCTGTGGATTCCACATCGAATCTTCTTCAAATCGGATTGCGTCGCGATGCCCGCTGCGAGTTTACGCTTGGTCGTTCATGGAGCCGCCGGACGAATGGGTCGGCGAGTTGTCGCGCTCGCGTGCGAAGATGCGGCAATCGAAACGGTCGCGGGCGTCGAATATGAAGGCAATTCATTGCTTGGCACCGACGTCGCGGCGCTCGCTGGGCTGGCCCCGCGCGGCATCGCCCTGCAATCGCAGTGGCCACAGTGGGTTGCAGATGGCGGACCAGGCCGAGCCGTGATCGATTTTTCGCTCCCCACGGCCGTCGATGGCTGTGTAGAGCATTGCGTAAAGGCCGACGTGCCGTTGGTGGTCGCGACCACGGGCCTGGAGCCGGAACAACACGAAACGCTGCGCATGGCCAGTCGCACAATCCCGATCTGCTGGGCCCCGAGCATGTCGCTGACGGTTAACTTGACGATGCGGCTGGCTCAACAGGTGACCGCAGCGTTGAAGGACATTCCCGGTGGGATTGATGTCGAAATCATCGAACGGCACCATCGGTTCAAGGAAGATGCACCGAGCGGGACGGCACTGAAGTTCGGCGATCTGATCGCTAAAGAATTGCAGAAGGATCGTGGCGAGATTCGGCACGTCCAC
Source organism: Planctomycetaceae bacterium UBA6163 (assembly GCA_002428205.1). Lineage (GTDB taxonomy): Bacteria > Planctomycetota > Planctomycetia > Pirellulales > Pirellulaceae > UBA6163. Next base: position 13,373 of record DIUH01000424.1, on the reverse strand, counting down.
GGTCGGGAAGGCAAAACGGGGCGCAGATCAGCGACCGAAATCGGCTATCACGCGGTCCGAGTTGGCGATAATCCGGGCGAACACACGATCGTGTTCGGATTGCTGGGCGAGAAGATCGAGCTGAACGTTGCCGCCAGCAGTCGCGACTGTTACGCCACCGGTGCGATCGCCGCCGCGAAATGGTTGCAGGGCAAACCACCTGGGTTGTATGACATGTTCGACGTGCTGGGGATGAGCGAACGAGTCGGCTAAAGCTGCTAGGTCGCCTCGGGCTCCGGCGGCGATTCCTTCTTGTCGCCAGCTCGCCACGTCGGTCGTCGGCGTCGAGCGTTGGGATGGTGGGCATTTGCCAGATGCGGCGTTTCACGCATCGAAAGCGTTTTCCCCATCGGTCGATTGGTCAGACGCACGACTTTTGCACGCAGTTTTTTCTCTTGCGCGAAAACCTCTTCGTCCAACTCGTATTCCACAAATGCTCCCGGCAGAGGTTCACGCGGCAGGCCACGCACCTCGCCCTGCCAAGCCGATTTGTGGAAAAAGACATCTTCGCGGAAATCTTCCGCGTCAATGAATCCGAAGTCGCCTTCGGGACGGACGTACTTCACCACACCAAGCCGTTTGCGTTGGATGTAGAACGGTTTGGCTGGCTGGTCGTCGTTGCGTTTCACGGTCCGGTCGGGCGGCTGAGGGTTTTGCGGCGGCTAAACAACTAATTTAATCCAGTCCAGCCGCCACTGTCACGGGCCCCCACCCATGCAGCGATCGACGCACCGGTGGCGCGACGAATCAAATGCGGCCAAAGGTCGACACGAACCGGCAGCGCTGTCTCTTGGGTCGCCGGCAAAACATGCCAATAACCGGCCGCAAACTCTTGGCTCAATTGGGCAGAAGTCCAGGCGGAGTGGCCGATGATCAGGCGAAAATCGTCTCCACCGTCCTTAACCAATTGTTCCAAATGCTCGCGCTGCGCGGCCATAAAGACGCCTTGCCCCGCTTCCGCTTCGGCCAGAGCCCGCGTCCCGTGGACCGCCACCACCGGACCCGACAGTGGCCCGCCAAAGTGAACGATCGCGCTGCCCGGATGTGAGGCAACAGGGCCGTAAACTTCGCCGGAATTGGCGATAATCATACTGCCCTGGGGCTTATTCCCCGTCGCTTGATCGGATTGCGAATCCGTCGAAACCGAGTCGGCGGGCTTGGGCAAACGCGATTTACCACGTTTGGATCCGCCGCTTTTCGAACCGCAATTCGATGCCGGGCTGACGTCCTGTGATTTGTCGTCTTGCCCCGCCTTTATCGCGTCCGGGCCGGCGATCAACATCTGAATCAGCTCCGGTGGCGGCGGAGAAATCGGGCGGTTGAGCATCACACCAATCGCACCGTTCTCGTCGTGATGTACGATCAGGCACACCGAGCGACTGAACACCGACTGTGGCACCAATGTCGACGCGATCATCAAGTTTCCGACCAACGATTCGGTCATTGCGATTTTTCAACCTAAGTAAACAATGTGTGCGAAAGACCCCATTCCCAAGCGACTAAAACGTTTAGGGATCGTTCTCGTAACCGTCGCCAGTTTCCGCAGACAATCAAGTACGAGGCGTTTTCCCGATCGCGCTGCCAGCCTGGCAGTCGGCTGAAACGTACTGAACAATAGAAGGCAACTTCTGGGCCAACCTCACCCGTGATACTCATTAAGACATCGCCACCGGGGCGTTTGTTCATTCAAGCTCTGGATTTTCCCAATTATTTCGCCGAGTCCGAACATGACGATCGACCAAATGCGTTTGTCCTACACCCTGGCCGGATTGGCCGAAGCCGATCTGGCCGCCGATCCGCTGCAGCAATTCCAATCCTGGTTCGTGCAAGCCGGTGCCGACGACAAACCCGAGTGGCTGGAAATCAATGCGATGACGCTGGCCACGGCTGATCCCAGCGGTCGGGTCACCAGCCGAATCGTTTTGCTCAAGGGAATCGAAGACGGCAAGTTCCTGTTTTTTACGAACTATCAATCCGAAAAGGCGAACCAAATGGCTGCTAACCCATCGGTTTCGCTCTGTTTTTATTGGCCGCACCTGCAACGCCAAGTTCGCATCAACGGCACGATCACCAAAACATCACGCGCGGCGTCGGAATCGTATTTCGCCACACGCCCGCGCGGCAGCCGTTTGGGCGCGATCCTCAGCGACCAGTCGCAAGCGATCGACGGTCGTCACCACTTGGAACAGCAGTTGCAAACGTTGGAAGCACAATACAGTGGACGCGACGACATTCCGTGCCCTGAAAACTGGGGCGGTTACGCAGTCGACCCGCAAGAGATCGAGTTTTGGCAGGGCCGTGAAAGCCGTCTGCACGACCGGCTGATGTACCGCAAAACGCCAGCCGGCTGGAAAATCGTCCGCCTATCGCCCTAAGGTAGTAGGCACACTCCGTGTGCCGTAACCAAAACAACCACACTCCATCTGCCTCAACCAAGTACAATCGATCTATAAGGCTCCCACCGCACCGCCCCCAAGGATTTCGTCATGTCAGCCAACTTGGTCAAACTGATGAGCTGTCGAGACGCGATTCAAGCCGAAACGATTCGCAACCGGTTAGAAACCGCAGGCATCAAAGCTGTGGTTCAAGGAGCCGAAGTAGGGACCGCGCTCAGCTATGTCGGCGTCGCGATCGGATACCCCAACATCGAAGTTGGCGCAGACGATTTGTCGCGCGCCCGCGACCTGTTGGCTGCGGATCAAGTTTCGCTGCAAACCGCCGGCGCATGGAACTGTGGTCGCTGTGGCGAGTTCAACGAACCTGCGTTCGAGGTTTGTTGGAGCTGTAATAAAACTCGCTCGGACGAAGACCGACGAGCGTTCTTTGACCCCGAAGACGAAAGCCGAAAACCTTCTAGAATAACCACCGGAATCTTTGCCATGCCATCTGCAAGCAGCCCCAGTTGCGATGTCATCAACCCTTATCGGGCACTCGATTTCGCTAGCGAGGAGCTAGTCAGCCAAGACGATCGGATCGACATAGCGATCGATAACGAGGACCAAGCGGCGATCAACCGCGCTTTCATCGCAGCAATCTTCGGCTGTTTGATGCCGATCGTCTTTACAATCTATTCTTTATGGATCCTGATTCCGATATCGCTCAACCGTAGTCCGGCAATCCAGACCCGCCGTAAATCCTTCTATGCCGCATGGGCAATCAACCTCATCATGTCCGCACTCATACTGTCGGTATTCCTGAGCTAAGCAGGTCGGCAAAAAAGTTTGGCAAAACAAAATTATCCGCATCGCGTTAGCGACGGTTGGTAGGAACCGGGGCTAACGCCCAACGGCAAATCGATTTAGCGTCGCCCCGAAGCGAACCAAAGAAGGGGGGCAGGCGTACCTCAGAAAATGGCGAAGCCTTTTTCGCAAAATCGCGGTCGCATTTCTGATCAAAAGCAATTGCGGATTTGGCTCGAAAATCAGTTGACGACTGACCGCATGTGCCGCTTTTCGCCGGCGTGGCACTTTTCGATTTTCGCGAAGGCGCAATCCGACCATGAATACGATTGTTTCCCTGCTGCGACGGGTGTCTCCACTGACGCGGTTTATCAACAACAGTTCCATCAGCGCGATGCTGCTGTTCTTTGCGGCATTCCTTGCATTCGTGCTGGCGAACACACCGGCGCATGAAGTCATCCAGAAGGTCTTGGCTACTCCGATCGGTTTTCATCTCAACAGCTTCGCCGTCAACAAGCCTTTGATCTTGTGGATCAACGATGGCTTGATGTCGATCTTTTTTTTCGTCGTGGGGCTGGAGCTGAAACGGGAGATCGTCGCTGGCGAACTCTCCAGGCCTCGTGATGCGCTGATGCCGATCATGGCGGCAATCGGCGGCATGCTTGTGCCGGCGTTGATTTACACCGCGTTCAATATCAACAGTTCCCCGGATGCGATGCGAGGCTGGGGAGTGCCGATGTGTACAGACATCGCTTTCAGCTTGGGTGTATTGTTTTTGTTGGGCTCTCAAGTGCCGGTACAGCTGAAGGTCTTCCTGACCGCCGTGGCGATCATTGACGACATCGGAGCGGTCGCTGTGATCGCCCTCTTTTATTCCTCCGATATATCGGTTGCGAATCTCGTAATCGGGTTCTTCTTTCTATCTGTAATGATCGCTGGCAACTGTCTTGGAGTCAGAAACGTGGTGTTCTATGGCGTGTTGGGCATCGGAGGCGTATGGCTGGCGTTCCTGCTTTCGGGAGTGCACGCGACCATCGCCGGTGTGCTTTCCGCTTTCGCGATCCCCGCGTCACGATCGATCAACAAGGATGATTTCCTCGTGAAACTACAGATGCTGACTCAGGATTTTAAAGAATCAATGTCTTCTCGACATGAGCAGTATCTGGTGTCGCCGAGCGAAGAAAACATCATCAATGAAGTCAAAAAGATTTCCAATGATGCCATTTCGCCGTTGCAAAAACTGGAACACAGCATGCATCCGTTGGTGGCATACCTGGTGATACCGATTTTTGCATTAGCCAATGCCGGGATTCCCATCAAAGGGGACTGGTTGGAAATGGTAACAAGCCCTGTGGCGATGGGGTGCGGTGCTGGTTTGTTGGTTGGTAAGATCGTTGGTATTTACGGGATGTCTTTCTTAGGGATTCGATTGGGTTGGTATGTGATGCCACGTGGTTTGAGCAATCTCATGATTCTGGGAACCGCTTTCCTGGCCGCGATCGGATTTACGATGTCGCTGTTCATCACTTCACTTGCCTTTGAAAATGAAGTTTATGCCGCCCAGGCAAAGATGGGTATCTTGATGGCGTCCTTGGTAGCGGGGATTTGTGGTTTCGTAATTCTGAAGATAGCGCTGTGGCATTCACCAAATGTCGGTTTAGAAACAAAATAGATTCGATTCATAGCCTGTGATCAGCAGCCATACTGTGGCTTTAGATGGCCCCATGGCGCATGGCGATTTGCCGGATCGCCGCGGGTAGCGCTTCGCATTCGAGTTCGAAAACCGAGGCGGCCAGTTCTTCGGCCGTCATGCCTGGGCGAACTTCGCAAACTCGCTGCAACAGAATCGGCCCATGGTCGTATTCATTATCGACCAAGTGAACCGTGCAACCGCTGTACTGGACTCCCCGCTCGATCGCGGCGCGGTGGACGTTGTCGCCATACATCCCGTGGCCACTGAACGCCGGAATTAACGACGGGTGTATGTTGATCACATGTCCTGCGAAATCATCGGGAACCAAAACGTGCTTTAAGAATCCTGCCATCACGACCCACTGTGCGCCGGCATCGCGACAGGGGCCGAACATCGCTTGGCAATAAGATTGTGGATCAGCGTAATCGGCTTGGCGAACGACGATCGTTTCGATTCCAGCATCGCGGCCAACTTGCACCCCAGCGACTTTGGCGGAGCTGCTGATTACCAATCGAATGTCGATCGGCAATTGATGTTGATCGCGTTGGAGGATCAAGTTTTTCAGCGTGCGTCCACCTCCAGATAAGAAGACGGCGACTTTGAGCGGTTTGGGCATCGGGCGGTGTCACAACAAACGGGCGGAAACTTGGCAAGGGGGCCCGCATTGTGACAGTCCATTGGTCAAAACGTCCAGCGGACCAAGTTGGGGGCGGCGGGGCGGGTTTGCGGTACATGAAAAAGCACGTGTTTATCTCCGCGATTGCCATCACTGCTATTGCGTGCCGGTGGGCACTCGGGGCTGTGGCCAGCCAAAATCCGCTGAGTCGTAGCGGTGTGGGGAACGCCAAGCGAGTCGAAGACTTGGGGACGAAGACAGGCGAGCACCGATTGGCCGACTTGTTGATTGGCTCGTGGAAGTGCGGCCCGGCGGTCGCATAGTCCGCCTAATGACAGTTCTAAGGTCGCGGCGCTGAGCCAATTGACACCGCCGCTGCCACGGTCACAGTAGTCCGCGGTGTTTTCGCTGGCATACGCTTGTGCACGGCCCGCATCAATCGCGAATTGAATCGAGTCAGGACGGACGCGAACCAACGGAGCGATCAGAAAGTCGGTCCAGCGCTCCACACAGCGACGCAGCCGATTTAGGCGTAAGGCTTGTTCAACGCTACGCCCGCGGCTGAACAACAAAACTCGCAAGACGCGATTGCGACTTTCCAGATGGGTTTGGAAGACAGAATGGGTGACCGGTTCGACTTCGCGATCTTCGATTTCTTTATCGACTGCCGCACCGACACCAGCCATCACGCGAGTCAGCATTTCGCTAACCAAGATTTCTTCAATCATCGGAACGTGTTCGAACCACCATGCATCAATTGCCAAAGTCCGCCCGGCGGCTTCCAGGTCGACCAGCCTGGCTAAGCCGCGATTCCAGAGGTCGGTTCGTTGTCGCGAAGCAACCCAATAGCGTGTAATCGCGTCGGCGGGAATGTTCGGCTGCAGCGTCGCCAATGAGGGGCCCTGGGCGGCGATCAACGTTGCGATGCGGGCGAGTTCGATGCAGTGCATAGTGATTTTGCAACGAGTGTGCGTGGCAGATGAGCGATAAGAAAAGGGGGTGGCGATTGTGGATTGCACCCGACGTGCCATATCGCGATCCGTAGCCGCCCGACTGCGATCGGTTCCGCACTAAGTCTAAAGAATTAAACGTCTTGCGGCTTTCGGTTAAACGTCTTACGACTTTCTGGGGCATTGCCATGGATGCTCAAACCGGCAATTCATGTTGCGAAACAGCAACAGCATGGCGACTTAAAACAACCGGACGTCAACATTGAGTAAACATGCCAGCAAGCCTCATGCTGTAACGGTTGTGACAATTGTGCGTGCTGGTACGATGCGGGCCTGGTTGAGTCTATGGGCTATAGAAACTTTAACGTCGTCTCGCGGAGTCGTTTCAGTCGTTACGACTGTGCGACCCGTTGTCACCGGAAGAAGAAACTTCCTACATGCCGGGATTAGTTACAGTTTGGCGTAGGTTGCTTGGTAAGCCGGTCGATAGAACAAACTGTCATCGATCGTGTGCCAAGCCGCCACACATCGGCCAACCGCCAAGAAAAAATGCAAGTTGAGATTGCCCCACGCCTTCTCAATCAACGCACCGGTGGACCGGCCCGCTGACCATGCCAAACGGAATCTCCTTGCACTAAAGGCGGTTACCCTTATTTGTCATGTTGCGGCAACGTTTAGATGTTAGATACCCAATCCTTTGGAGCCCACCACGATGCGTCGTGTAATCACCCCTGTAATGCTCGCCCTCGCTTTCGCCGCCTTCACCTCGGCGAACGCATCGGCTGGCCTGTTCGGAAAATTGTGTAATAGCGGTTGTGACTCCGGTTGCGCCGTTGAACCAGCTTGTGGCTGCGAAGCCCCAGCTTGCGGTTGCGAAGCCGCTCCTTCGTGCTGCGACGCAGCACCTAGCTGCAAGAAGCCAGGCTTGCTCGCTCGCTTGTTCGCTAAGCGAAGCTGTGCTTCGTCATGCTGCGAAGCCCCAGCTTGCTGCGTTGAACCAGCTTGCGGTGCAGAACCAGCTTGCGGTTGCGAAGTTGCCGCTCCAGCTTGCGGTTGCGAAGCTCCATCGTGCTGCGACAGCGGCTGTGGAATCAAGCGCCCAGGTCTGTTGTCGAAGCTGTTCAGCAAGAAGCACCGCGCCTGCTGCGATTCGCCATGTGCAGCTCCAGCTTGCGGTTGCGAACCGACTTGCGGTTTCTGATCCAGCCCAGCGGACGCCATTTCAGCGCCGCTTAAGCTAGAATCTCAATCAAAGCCCTCATCAGACTTAGGTTTGATGGGGGTTTTTTCGTTAGGCAACTGTGTTGCAAATCAAAGTGGGGTGCCAGCGCTGGTGTACAACCTTTCAATTTTGATTAAGCCTTCAGCCCCCAACCCCTCATTTGCTCGATCATCGGATGACGCGTTAAATCAAAATCCAAAGGCGTGACCGTTACGTTGCCTTGACTTAATTGAGTTAAGTCTGTCTCTTCCGGTGGCGGCTGAGTCGGTTCGCTCCAAAGAGCCCAATAATAATCACGGCCACCCGGATCTTTGCGTTTTTCATACCTGCGGCCGTATTGGCTCAAGCCCATCGGCACAACCTTGACGTCCGCCGGATGCGCGGTCGCTTTGGTCGGAATGTTGATATTAAACAATTTTCCGCGAGATTCTTCGCGGCCAACGATCCCGTCGATCACATTGCGAGCCACAACGGCTGCGGCGGCCGTATCGGGGTCTTCGCTATGTTCCATCGAAACGGCAATGCTGGTGATGCCAAAGAATGCACCTTCGATCGCTGCGGCGACGGTACCACTGTACAAAACGTTGATGCCAGCGTTTAGCCCGCTATTGATGCCGCTGACCACCAAGTCAGGTTTCCACGGACAGAGTTCAACGATCGCCAGTTTCACACAATCCGCGGGCGAGCCTTCGACGGCCCATGCCCAGTGCCGTCCTTCGCGCCGCAGCGATTTGCAAAGCAGCGGAGTCAAATAGGTGATCGAATGCCCCACGCCGCTCTGTTCGGTCGCCGGTGCGGCGATAAAGACTTCGCCAAAATGCCGCAACTGTTGCTCCAGCGCAGCCAGTCCCGGCGAATAGACCCCGTCATCATTGCTCAGCAAAATCCGCATTCAATCGTTTCCCGTTTTCCAAACATAGTCGTCATAACATTCAGATCATACCCCAGTCGGCAACCGACAAGGTAGCAGGCACTCTCCGAGTGCCGTCAGCAAGGTACCACGCACTCTCCGAGTGCCGTCAGCAAAAGCGACAAACGATTAAGATTTGATTGCGGATTTNNCACGGAGTGTGCCTACTACCTTTATCGAATCAGCTGAATCCGCTTAAAATTAGGGGTGATCGGCAATGGTTCCGTCCAGGTATGGGGCCAAAAAACCATGACTGCTTTACCGACTAACAGGTCGCGTGGCACATAGTTTTTATCGGCCCATTGGTACGCTTCGCCATCCACCTTGCGCGACCTTAAGTAGTCGGCGTTGAAGTCGGTCCAACAACGCGCATCAGCGCTTTCGGGACTGTTATCACCCATCGGAAAATATTGCTCGGCATCCAAATCGAAGTCCACCGTTCGACGCGCATCCCAACCCGAGAAACTGTCCCATGCCGATGGGTTGACCAGCAATTGTTGCATGATGGAACCCGATGATCCGGGTAAACGCGTTTCTCGTATCTTTGCCGAATCGTAATCATTCAAACCATCGTTCGATGCTTTGGTCGCAACGTAATACTTATCGCGATCTACCTTCAAACGCCGCACAGTCGCTGTGCCACCACGAACCGCGATCGCCAGCGGGGCAGCATCGAGCGGATGTTCACCCGGTTTATAGTGCGGTCGATCTTCGCTAGGCGACCGATACTCACGATGGTCAAATGTAGTCGGACCATCAAACTCAATGACACGATCATCGATCCAAAGCAACAACTGATCATCAGCATTGCTAAGCCGAATACTTGCCCGCCGGCCAGCGACCACGTTTGTCTTCGCATTAGCCGCTTCAACACCCTTGCCATTACCGGAAAACATCCGTCGCTGGTCGCCATCGCGAATCGCAAGCGTCGCGACCCCGGTCTTCAAATCAAACTCGACTTGATACCTTACGCCCGCTTCGACGATTTCCATCAGCAAACCCTCGGTGCCAACGGTTGTTTCGACGTCGGCCTCGAAGATCAGGTCGCCAACCCAGTGCATCCCTCGGTCTGCGTTGTTGTATTGTCCCAAACTCAGTTTTTCTCCGAATTGTCGAATATCGCCTGACAGGTAATCTCTATCAAAAATCGCACCGGGGCCTGAAACCAACGACTTCAAACGACTTAATACTCCGCCATCGCTTCGGCGCATCGCTTCCTGTGGCGACAGCGTGTAAACGTATCCCGATGGGACGTGAAAATAAGTATTATAAGAATAAAAGTCAGTGATCGCCGTACCGCTGTAAGGATCAACGCCAGAGAGTGACACGCCATTCTTTGCCATGTCCCACTGTTCGATATCCGCGGTACGGTGGAAATATCGCAGCCATTTCCAATCGTTCTCTGCCGTTGCGGTCGCAATAAAGCCATCGTCACCAGTCGTGATTTGCCACGAATCCGTGGGTGGCGACTCAGCGCCCGGTTTCCAAGGTTGCCACTGCTGGGGATACCCTGCCTCGTTCAACAATTGGGCCTGGTGATCAGAATCATAAACATGGTGCGCCATCGCAAGCAGCTTTCGCGGCGGTTTGCGAAGAATCTGGAAATCAGCGTCCGTTATCAAACTTGCAGGCGTATTGGATTCTTCTAACCTTTGGCTGGCATCTTCCGGTGAAAGCGGTTTTGCATAAACATCGCCATGGTGAATCATCAACGTTTCGCCAGGCAAGCCGACAATGCGCTTGATATAATTCTGTTTGGGATTACCGGGATACTTAAAGACCGCAACATCCCAGCGATTGGGATCGCCCAGAGCGTAGGCAAACTTGCTGACCAGAATCCGGTCGCCACTGAAGTTCTGATCCGACGCAGCGTTGGCCAAATCGAGTTCATGGACATAACCACAATTGCCACAAATCCCGGCCACGACGGTAGCACCCGATCGCGGTTCAATGCTCGCGCCAACCTGAAACTGATGGGAACATTGTGGGCAAAACAAATCCTTGTGCTCGCCCATCAGCGCCGGTGCCATCGAACCGGTCGGAATCACAAACGCTTCGGCAACGAATCCACGAAACAGCAATGCCAGGATGATCGCGACGGCAATCGATTCGATCGTCTCACGATAACCCGACGTGCGAATCTCCTGAGACCGCAGGGCGGCGCGGCTGAGCGGCTTTTCTTCTTCGGCCGCAGCGGCTTGGGGGGAGGCGGATACTTGCTCGACCGGTGCTGCTATTTCTGGCTTCGTTTCCGTTTCCGCCGCCGTCTGTTTCACACCGACTGTTTCGGAAACGGTTGCGGAAGCGGACTTGGATGCTTCAATCGCTTTGCGGGGGTCGGTAGGGCGTTTTCGTGACATGAAAAGTGTAGGGGTCAGCGATGATACGAAACGTTTGCGAAGGCACAGAGCATTTTATACGCCACGGAAGCTTAACGGTTTCTCTGATCAACCGGAACTTCGATTCCCGCTACCAAGGCAGAACGTTGATCGATTAGTGGTTTGGTGTCGGACCGTCGGTCTCGCGATCTGCCGTTAAAGTACGGCCAATCACGGGGTCCAACAACGAATGGGCGATGGCGTGGACGTTGTCAAACGCGTGATGTCGCGTATGTTCGCTCGGCACCGCAATCACGATCGCGCCAGCGGCCACCCCAGCGGCCGATCCGTTGCCGCTGTCTTCCAAAACCAGCATTTGGGTGGGGCAAATCGCCAGTCGGTCCGCGGCACTCAAATACATCTCAGGATGCGGCTTGCCGTTTTGGACATCGTCGCCAGTCAACAAAAATGCCAGCGAATCGAACCAAGGTTGCGGTTCCAGAATCCGCGTGGCGAACGTCCGCCGACTGCTGGTCGCCACCCCGAATGGAATCCCGCTGGCGACGAGCGTTTCGATCAAACGGTCCAAACCCGGCATCGGTTCGGGGCCATCAGCTAGCAATTCGTGATAGATCGCGTCGCACTGGGCCAGCAACTCATGCGGATCGTCGCTCAACCCATGAAAATCGATCATTTGCTGGATCGCCGCAACGCCAACGCGGCCCATCATCCGCTGCTGCAAATCGCTGCAAAACCGGCGTCCACGTTGCTGCAGGACGCGATCGCCGACAATCCCGTACAGGCTCTCGGTTTCGAACAGCAACCCGTCCATGTCGAGGGCAACGCCAAGGACGCGATGGGATGAAACAGAGGGTCGATCGGTCATGCCGCTTTCAATTCTCGTTGGCTTTGAGCAAACCGCACCCAATCAGTGACTTCGGCCAAGTCGGGTGCAGCTCCGCCACGAATGATACTCTGCCCTTCCTTGCTCTGCACGATCGGATCAACCTGCGACAGCAACCATTTCGGATCGCACTGTGCCAA
>DIUH01000424.1:0-1390 GCA_002428205.1 Planctomycetaceae bacterium UBA6163 | reverse complement strand
CATCGGGACGCGGCAAACGAGTTTCGTTTGCTGCTGCCATGCTCGCACCAAAGTCTCGTCCACTCTCTTCAGCTTCAAATCTCTGGCTATCGTCGCGGCACTCGCCTTCAACAAATCGTCGACCGTATGAATCTTGATCGCGTGCAATCGCTCGGCCATGCGGGGACCGATCGACGGAGCGTCCACAACAGGACTCCGACGTTCGAGATAGAACCGCAACGTTTTCTCACCCGATTTTACGCTCGATGATGNNGATGATTCGCGCCGCTGGCTTGAAACGCCCGACACAGCAACCGCGGTGCCCGACGCAGATCGTGGCGTCCCGCGATTCGCTGCCGTTTCGACTCGGGTTTTCCCCGACGATTTCGACTGTTCTCGAGTTGTCGTGGTCGCATTGCCGGTCCAACGAGACGATCTGTTCGTGGTCGAAGCGTTGCCGGATGTCGTCGTTCGACGCGATTCAGCGATCCACTCGGTCAGTCTCGCGACCTCGTGACTGGTGCCGGTTCGCAGGATCGCCGCTCCCCGATCGGTCGCCAAAAACGCTTCGACCTTCTCGACCAATTCTGACGGTTCGACTTCCGCGATTTCGCGGGGATGGACTAGGCCGCAACCGACCAAGACCCGCGCGTCAAAACCTCGCAATCCGCGAACTCCGCAGACCAATCGGCATTCGGACTGCCAACGGCGTATCGTAGCGGCGTTGATGTCAGCCATTTGAACGCGATCGGCCAATTCTTGCGGACTGGACGCCAACANNCGTGCTGCGGCCAAAGCATCGATCGACGGCGATTGCTCAATCGGGCTATCGCCGGTCAAAAAAAAAGGGTTCGACGGGGCACCGCCACGCCCATTGCGATCGTGATTCGCACCGTTCTTCTCAAGGGTCGGAAACGCCACGACGTCACGCCGCACTACATCGGCCGGGTCGCTGAAATCAGCTGCTGGCACGACACTCGTACCCTGAGTGCGAATCGTTTCGAAACGACCGGCCGTTGACGCACCATTCGCCGCAGCGCGATTGCCGGATGCTGCTGCAGCGGACACCGCAGCAACTTCGCCGACTGTCGGCACATCGAACGACGATCGGTACTCGGCTGCCACGACCGGCGCATTACCGATGCCATGCGTCTCCCGCCACTGAATATCAAAATCGCGATTGACGCTGTCGGCCAAATCGCCGCCTGGCTGCCAAGTCGAACCGTTTGTGAAGGTCGCTGCGGTGCGAGCCGTCGCAACCGATTGAACATAAGCCGCAGGTTTTTGCACCGGGGCTTGTGCGAAATAGGTGCTGCCGTCCAGCCCATATCCTCGGCCGCCGAACTGCACAACCGTGTCAGCGATACCGCGATCGTGGGTCAGTAGGACGATCTGGCGACCGCGAGCGGAC
>DIUH01000406.1:1501-6468 GCA_002428205.1 Planctomycetaceae bacterium UBA6163 | reverse complement strand
GCGCGGATCTACGAAGCGGGCAGTCAGTACATGAAACAGTTTCCGCTGGACATCGTGACGGGAAACAATTTGGCGTGGGTGATGGCGCTGTCGGATTACCGGTTGGAGGATGCGTTGGCGTTTTCAAAACAGACGGTCTACTTCGCCCCAGACAGCACGGTCTATCGTGACACACTCGCTGAGGTGTTGTTTCGGCTTGGCCGCGTCGACGAAGCGATCGCGATCGAGGAAGCCTGTTTGTTGGATGAACCCGGCGAATGGCATGTCCATGAACAGTTGCAGAGGTTCCGTACAAGGTAGCAGGCACTCTCCGAGTGCCGTCAGCCAAGTTATCACACCCTCGCCTACTCCCGTCAGCAAACGCAACACCCTCTCCGAGTGCCGCCACCAAACTCGCACGCCCCCATGCTGATCAACCGAACTAAGCCGCAAATCGCCAAATTGCATGCTTGTCCCATGCTGGCGCGATCGCGATCCGTCGCTTAGAATGCGCGACAAAGTAACCTGCCAGCGAAATGACCGACAATTTTGCTCCCCGGCTTGCCATCGCGCCGATCGTCGCCATGATTTGCGGTCGACCGCGGCCCGGATGCGGCTTGGCGGTCGTTTGGCGGGTCGCACAATGCCACTGCGCCGTATCGCAATCCCGCGTTTCCCCTCGGAATCTCATGCCCGACTCAGCCACCGACCCCGCGTCGCCGTTACGTTACAACCGAGTGATTTTAAAGCTCAGCGGCGAGAGCTTGGCGGATTCGGGCCAGCGGGGCATCAGTGGCGACGAGGTCCAGTGCATCGCCCGGCAGATCAAGCAGGCACACGCATCGGGCTGCCAAATCGCGGTCGTGATCGGCGGCGGAAACATTCTGCGTGGTGCCCAGTTCAGCGGTACCAACACGATGGTCCACCAAGCGACGGCGCACTATATGGGCATGATGGCCACGGTCATCAACTCGATGGCGATGCAAGACGCGCTGGAATCGCTCGGCTGCAGCACTCGTGTAATGTCGGCCGTTGAAGTCGACACGGTTGCCGAGCCGTTTATCCGTCGCCGTGCCCTTCGGCACCTGGAAAAAGGTCGCGTTGTGATCCTCGCCGCTGGCATCGGTCGTCCTTATGTCACCACCGACACGGCCGCTGCCCAGCGTGCCCTTGAACTCGGTGCCGATGTCGTCCTCAAAGCGACTCGGGTCGATGGCGTTTACAGCGAAGACCCTGAAAAGAATCCTCACGCGGTGCTATACCAGTCGTTGACGTATGACGAAGTGATCGAAAAAAACTTACGTGTCATGGACGCCACAGCGATCGCATTGTGCCGCGAACACAATGTGCCAATCTTGGTATTTAACTTCAAACACGATGGCAACATTGTCCGAGCGGTAACCGGACACAGCATAGGTACTCGTATCGGCAGCGACCGTCGGTAAAACCTTTTAATACAAACGACTCACCCCACTTTTCCGTTATCCCCAACCGGAGTCTCAAAACATGTCATACGAAGAAATCCTTACCGACGCAGAAGAGCGGATGGAAAAAGCGATTCAAGTGCTGAGCAATAATTTGACCGGCATCCGCACCGGTCGAGCTAACCCGGGGTTGGTCGAATCGGTTCGCGTCGAAGTCTATGGGTCGGCGACACCGCTGAAACAATTGGCATCGATCGGCACGCCCGAGCCACAGCAGATCGTGATCCGTCCTTATGATGTTTCGACCATTAAGGAAATCGAAAAGGCGATCGTCGCTGGCGATTTGGGTTTGAACCCACAAAACGACGGACGCATCATCCGCCTCAATGTCCCGCCGCTGTCGACCGAAGTTCGCAAGAAGATGGTCGCGCGGATCAAGGAATTGACCGAAGACGCCAAGATCAGCATCCGCAACATTCGCCGTGACGCCAACAAGGCGGCTGATACAGCGGAAAAGGAAAAAACGTTGTCCGAAGACGATCGCGACAAGCTGAAGGACGAAGTCCAGGAATTGACCAAAAAGTTCGAAGCACAAGCGACCGAGTTGGCCAAGGGACGAGAATCTGAGGTGATGGAAGGTTAGAATGAGCTGACGGGCTCTCACTTTGCCTCGGAACGATTCGACCTGCCGGCGGCACGTGGCTGTCGGCAATCGGATGGTTCCGCTTTTCACCCCCGAGCCTGAAACTGTTCGAAACCATGACCCAAGCGAACCCGATCCAGCTCAAATGTCCGATCTGTCAAGCGATGCTGAGCGTGTCGCCGGACCGGGCTGGCCAGCGGATCGCTTGCGATCAATGTGGCAGCAAAATCAAAGTCCCGGGCCAAGCGGCTGCAGCCAGCGATGACGACGATTGGCTGAGTTTGGAAAGCGATTTGAAGCCTGCCCCGGCTCCGGTCCGCCATGCTGCACCAGCCGAACTCGGCGACTTGGACGATTTTATGTTGCCGGATCTGAGCAACATCCCGATGTCACCGCTGGCTGCCCCGCGTCCCGCCGCTCCGCCGCCGCTAAGCGAGTCGGACCTTGACGCGCTCAGCGGTTTTGCCGACACCGAAGACCAAAAGCCGGCTCCGATGAAGCGTGTCGAGCCGAAGGTTCCCGTTGACGATACCTTTCGGGTCACCTGTCCGACTTGCGATTCGTTGACCTACGCCAAGCCGAACCAGGTGGGCAAGCGGATTCGTTGTCCCGATTGCCACGCGGCGATCGTGGTTCCGCCGCCGCCCAAACTGAAACCAAAATACCAGCCCGATATTCAAGCCGCTGCGACGTTCAATTTCCAGGATTCTGGTGAAGAAAACCTGCCATCGCGGCCCGCTGACCCGTTCCGCAAATCGGCCGATGACCTGCTCAAGGCGGCCGAAGCGGCTCATATCGAAGCCGAAGAGGAAGAATGGGAGCTGCCGAATTTTCAGCAGTGGTTTTCGGGGCTGGCAAAGGTGTTTCTCGATCCGGTGGTCGGCTTGCACATTTTCTTTCTGTCGTTGCTCGCGTTCCTGCCCACCTCGGTCGCACTGCAGTACGACAGCTCGATGGTGGTGATGGGCTTGTTCGCTGGTGGCGCGATTTTTGGTGCGCTGGTGATTGCCAACGGTTTTGCGATTTTGCAATCGGTGGCCAATGGTGAAGACGCGGTCAGCGAATGGCCGCTGTTTGATCCGATGGCATGGCTAGGCCAAATGGTGATCGCCGTAGCCTCGGTCGGCGTTGCCGCTGGGCCGATTTGGATGGTCACCAATTACATTTTCCAAGGCGGTCTTGTCACGGTCGCGATGACGATGATTTCGCTCTATTTGCTTTATCCGATCGTGTTGCTTTCGATGCTGGACGAAGAGAGCATCCTGGTGCCGTTTTCGACCGATGTGACCAAATCGGTGATGCGGGCCCCGGACCAATGGGGCGCAGCTTATTTGGCGTCAGGGGTTCTGTTTTTCGGCATGTTCCTGATGTTTATGATCGCCAGCGTGTCGGGGCTGCTGGTCGGTGCTGGGATCGCGATTGTCGTCGCGGTCGCTGGCACGTTTGCTTACTTCGGCATTATCGGCCGGCTCGCTTATGGGATCGGCCACAGCGTCAACGCCCCTCCGATGGTCAACGACATCCAGCGTGACACCAAACGGAAAGACGACGAAGCCTGAGAACCTGTTTCGTCCCGAGGGCATCTTTCCATTATTCTCGTTTCGTGTAACGCTTTGCACTGAATGCCCCGCGTTACGCCTCAATCATTTTCCTTTAAAAAATCTCTTTGCGAGCGTCTTGATGATCGTTGTGATGGAACCTGAATCGACCCAGGCCCAGGTCGATGCGGCAGTAAAAAAAGTGGGTGAACTCGGCCTGCGCGCCAACGTGATCGTCGGGACCGAACGGACCGTGATCGCGGTGGTCGGCGAAGAGCGCGAGCACGCGAAAGAAATGTTGGAAGTTTGCGAAGGCGTCGCTACCGTGATGCCAATCCTGGCCCCGTACAAGATGGCCAGCCGCGAACTGCGTTCCGAACCGACGGTCATTTCTTGCGGCAGTTTCACCGCCGGTGGATCACAAATCGGCGTAATCGCTGGACCATGTAGCGTTGAAAACGAAGAACAAATCATCGCCTCGGCACGAGCCGTTAAAGCAGCCGGAGCGACGGCGCTGCGCGGCGGTGCGTTCAAACCGCGAACGAGTCCTTACAGTTTCCAAGGTTTGAAGGAAGCGGGATTGAAGATGCTGGCCGCCGCTCGCGAAGAGACCGGTCTGGCGATCGTGACCGAAGTGGTCAGCACCGAAGACGTCGAACTGGTCGCCAAGTACAGCGATATCTTGCAAGTCGGCGCCCGCAACATGCAAAATTATCGCTTGCTGGAAGCGGTCGGCGGTGTCGATCGACCGGTGCTGCTCAAACGCGGCCCATCAGCGACGATGGACGAGTTTCTGTTGGCCGCAGAATACATTCTTGACGGCGGCAATCACCGCGTGATGCTGTGCGAGCGCGGCATCCGTACCTTCGAAGCTCACACGCGGTTCACGCTTCCCTTGGCCAGCGTTCCTTACTTGCATCGCAAAACGCACTTGCCGGTGATTGTCGACCCCAGCCACGGCACAGGACACACTTATCTGGTCACCGACATGGCCGCCGCGTCGGTCGCCGCCGGTGCAGACGGTTTGATCGTTGAAGTTCACCCAGACCCGCAAAACGCGGCCAGCGACGGCTACCAATCGCTCGATTTCCCGACATTCACGCTGTTGATGCAGAAGTGCCGCAAGGTTGCTAATGCTCTGGATCGGACGCTCGGCTGCGATCCGTCGTAGTCGCCGTATCCCATCAACGCTCTCGATGGGATAGGCTCTTAGGACGGCAACGACACCGATAGGGATGTCGACCGATCCGAAAGCCTCCGCCGAAGTTTGAAGCGATCTATGTCACGTTCTCGCCAACACGACTCGAACTCACCAAAACCCGGTGACACCGCGACCAGCGGCACTGCGAAAACATCCGCCGTTCCCGGCGGGCACGTCGAAAT
>DIUH01000406.1:0-1327 GCA_002428205.1 Planctomycetaceae bacterium UBA6163 | reverse complement strand
CTCTTGGTCACACCGGTGCTCAGCCAAGGTGGCCAGATTTCTTATCACGCATCGCCGCTGGTCACCGCCATCATCACCGGCGGCGTCTGCATTCTCGACGAAGGGAATCGGATGAACGAAAAGTCGTGGGCCAGCCTCGCGCCGTTGTTCGACCAACGACGGTATGTCGAATCGATTGTGGCAGGGATCACGATCAAGGCCGAACCGAGTTTTCGCGCCGCGATCACGATGAACCAAGACGAATCGACATTCGAGATACCGGATTACATCCTCAGCCGTCTGCAGCCGACATTGACAGTCGGTTTTCCGGATAAGCAAGACGAGATGGCGATCTTGCAATATCACTTGCCGTTTGCCGAAGCAGAAATGTTGGCGATGACGGTCGAATTCTTACAACATTCCCACGAACTGAAACTCGACTTCTCGCCACGCGACGGCATCAACCTATTGCGTTATGCGATCAAGCGAATGATGCAAGACCCATCGCACCCGGTGGCACGCGATGACGCATGGCGCGAAGCACTCGAAAAATGCCTTGGCGAAGACGCACTGGACCTAGACAACTTAGCCGAGAAGCGTCGTCGCACACTCGGCGGCGACGCCGTCCCCTTAGGCCTAGCAGACTTCTTCTTCGATCCCGACGATCCTCTGCACCCCGACCGCGACGATGACGACGAGTATGATGACGACGACGAAGACTGAAAGCCATCTCGCCGTCGGCCCCCGTTCGTAGTCCCGCCTTTAGGCGGCCTCCAAACAGCCAGCCTCGCCGCCTAAAGGCGGTACTACAAACCTCACTACAAAATCGCCAACGGATTCCGCGCCGCTTCCAGTGTCCCTCTTGTCACCCCGACCCGATTAGACGCCTTCAGCAATCTCCAGACGTCTCCGCCACTGACGCGACCATCAATCAAATCTTGATACGCCTTTACAACCGGCCGCAACTCTTCCGCCGTCTGTTCTAATAACTCGACCCGTATCGCACCGATCCCTCTGGCCGCCAAATCCTCATAAGCCTCCGCGCCACTCTGCGGCACCGCGTTGTACAACGTATTGCGACACGCGACATCGGCATGCAACGGATGC
The DNA here is from genome assembly GCA_002428205.1 of Planctomycetaceae bacterium UBA6163. Classification (GTDB taxonomy): domain Bacteria; phylum Planctomycetota; class Planctomycetia; order Pirellulales; family Pirellulaceae; genus UBA6163. Next base: position 241 of record DIUH01000406.1, on the reverse strand, counting down.
TCCATCCCAACCCGATCACGCAATTGCACTACATGTCGATCACACGGCCGGCCACAATTCGTCTTGTTCGTGCCCGGTGACAACACCGCACAAAACACACAATGCTCCATATGAAACATCGGCATATGTTGGTGCAGCACAACTTCTAACTTTTCGGCCGCCATCGCATCGACCAATTCTAATAACTGGTCGCGATTCAAATCATAAGACGGCGTTACTTGGCTGCACCCGCGATCCAACA
>DIUH01000354.1 GCA_002428205.1 Planctomycetaceae bacterium UBA6163 | reverse complement strand
CTCTTCCAGCAACATACGTGAGAATCGATCGCCAAGACTGTCGTATTCAAAGCCGCGATTCGAAGCCTTTCCGCCAGCCGGGCGTGGCTTTGATTTATCGTGCCCAGGATTGATAAAGACGGCGATCGTCGGTGGCATTTCACCACGAGCAATCAGATTGTCAAACACCACCGGAACTCGCCAGCGGCCTTTTGGATTGCTGAATGATTGGCCGTCTTGAAAGACCATCAATGCGGCCGGTTGCTTACCATCGTATTGCGCTGGTACATATACAGACCAGTCACGGATTGTGTTCTCGAAAATCTTTGATTCCCAAGCGGTCATTTTCTCGACGGTGCCGCGAGGAACGCTTTCATTCGGTTCGGCATCGACATGTGGCGTCCATTTCGGTTTCGTTTCGGTTGACGGCATACTTGTCGAAACGGCCTCTTCGTCCCACAACCAACGCAGCGCCTCGGGTAATTGATCACCGCCCCAAACTCCGCTGTGCCCTCCGTCAGTCATTATGAATTGGTATTCGTACCCGGCAAACTGCAATGCCGCGGCCAAGTCTTGGTTGGCCAGCGGCCAGTCACCAAAGAGATTGTTCAGGTCGTCTTTGCCTTCTTGTAGGTAAACCTTAATCGGTTTTGGCGCATCTTTAGACTTTCGTACTAATCCAGGGTAAGCCCAACCGCCGCGAATATTGGTGTAACTGCCAATATGGCTGAGCACTTTCCCAAATTGATCGGGCCGCTCCCATGCGGCGGTAAACGCACAGATGGCGCCAGAGGAAATGCCACCGACGGCACGCTGCTTGGGATCCGATGAAACATTCAAGCCTTTCAATGCGACCGGCAAAAATTCGTCTATCAAAAATTGAGCATAAGCGTTACCCATTGAATCGTACTCAAACGAACGATTGCTGCGATCATTAGCACCGGGCTTGCTCGCCGGGATCGTTCCCGGGTTTACGAAAACGGCGATTGTGACCGGAATCGCTCGCTGGTGAATGAGGTTGTCCAGGACGATCGGCACACGAAAGGCACCATCAGGCTTGGCATAATTGGCCCCATCCATAAAAACCATCAACGCCGCCGGTTCACTGCCAGTATATTGCGCCGGGACATAAACGCTATAATCGCGACGAGTGCCCGGATAGATTTTGCTGGTCTCGAACACGCCTGTCGTGATCTTGCCTTGCGGAACGCCAACTTGAACGTTCCGATCCGGGTGATCCGGTCGCAATTTTTCGACCGCAAGTGATGGTACGGCGGTTACAAGTATTGAGATGAGAATCAGACAAACGTATTTCATTGCGGGTCAGTCCGGACGAGAGATAAGCAGCAGTTGTTCTAAATGGATTTCAATACACTGGGCAAGAGCATCAACATTGTAACCACCTTCGAGTGCGCTGACGATTTTTCCGGCACAATGTTTGTCAGCGACGTCAATTAAAGTTTTTGTCAGCGTTCGAAAATCTTCGCTCTCTAACCCGAGCGAGCCGATGGGATCATTCTTGTGACTATCGAATCCGGCGCTAACCATGACGATTTCCGGTTTGAGGTGTTCGGCGAATCGATGGACGGCGTCATCGAATTGAGACAGTTGCTGCTGGCGTGATGTACCGAACTTTATGGGCAGGTTCATTGTTGCACCGACTCCGTCCCCAGCGCCGATTTCGTCCGAATCACCAGTACCGGGATAGAGCGGCCAGCGATGCATTGAAAAGTAACCAATGTTGGGATCTTCCCAAAACATCGCCTGAGTGCCATTTCCATGATGAACATCAAAATCGACTATCAAAACTCGCTTGATCGCCAGTTCCTTGGTGGCGACGCGTGCCGCAATGGCGATGTTGTTCAACAGACAAAAACCCATCGCTTGATCAGGCATGGCATGATGGCCGGGTGGCCGGATTAAACAAAACGCCGATTTGTCTTCGCCTGCTGCGACTCGCACGACGGCATCACAAACCGCACCGGCGGCACGCCTTGCAACCTCGAACGACTTGACGCTGACAATTGTATCGGCATCGAGATGCCCGCCCCCGGATTCGGCGAACTCTTTTAATGATTCGATATATTCAGCGGTATGGACGTAACACAGTCGCTCGATGCTGGCCGATTCCCAACCGGGACAGACGAGACGTTCAACGACTTTTTCACCTTTGAGATGCTGGATAACAGTTTGAACGCGTGCGGGACGTTCCGGGTGATCGCCTGTTTGATGTTCCATGAACACCGGGTCATAGTAAAACAGAGTCATCGTTGGGTAGCCCCTAAATAATCATTTGTAGCGACGTTTCGACACTCGCGCAGGAAAGTGACTGCCCAGCGAAGCAACTCACTTTCAAAATAGTTTATGACCCACGGAACTCAATCGAATGTCAACTCGTGGCTCGTTCACTTACAACAAGCTCTTATCACCCGTGTATTTCGTTACCATATCGACGTCCAACCGCAGACCCAATCCCGGAGTTGTCGGTATCGCCAGCATCCCATCATGATCCAGTGACCATCCACCGTCGGTGATTTCGTCGATAAATGGCGAGCCGGTTAAATATTCGACCATATCGGTATCCGAGATCGCCGACGCTAGGTGCAA
>DIUH01000357.1:14691-22326 GCA_002428205.1 Planctomycetaceae bacterium UBA6163 | reverse complement strand
GCGGTGGGAGTCGGTCGACTGGGGTGTCTTGTCTATGGTTGCTGTCACGGGACGCCGACCGATTTACCCTGGGGCATTCGTTTTCCGATCGCCGAGGATGGCGGCACGGTGTCGCGTCATCCGACTCAGATCTACGAGTCGATCTTTCATTTGGCTTTTGCGGCGATCGCCGCATGGGCGATTGGACGCAAACGGATGGTCGGTGATTGGATGCCGCTGTATTTGATCGGTTATGCGATGTACCGATTTTCGAGCGAGTTTATTCGGGCCGAGACACCGTGGATCGCCGGGTTGACCTTTTATCAGGTCAGCGCCATGCCGATCGCCGGCGTAATGCTAGCGATCATTGCTTGGAGGCGAATCGACCGAGACAATCGTCGCTCGTTGCCAGCGGCGACGATTGGTAAAGAATGACTTATGAGGTCGTCTGATACCTTATCCTCTGCTATTCAGAAGGCTTCAGCGTGTATCGACCGAAGTGGATGCCGCTTGGTTCGTCATAAGCGAATGCGCCGGATGGGGCAAAGTATTTCAAGAATTCGTCAAAGGGAGGCAACTCGTTGCGTTGCAACAGATCGGACACTCCCCTTGCGGCCGGGTTTCGATCGCCTGCGTTGCGAAGGAAGTTCTTTGTTTGGTCCGATTTGGCCAGTTCATAAACTTGGCGCAACACTTCAGCGGTGCGAGCGAAGGAGAGCAAGAAAGGTTTCTCGCCGCCGAGTTGGGCCCCGAGTTCACTGGCCAACAGGTCATACTCGGGCAATTCCGACAATCGTGGAATCACACCATCACGGGCCCGCATCGCTCGCTCGATAAATTCGCGACTGTCGCTGGTCAACAACCAATTCCCAAGAATCATACCGCAGGGCGTAGGACGGCGCAGGCCGTCTGGGAACTGGCGTGAGCTTTCCGGTCCGAACAGGTAAAGCGTATTGACACCAACCGACTCGGTGCGGATCGCATTTGGAAATGCTTTCTGCAGGTCGGCGATCGTGTTTGCGGCTGCGACCGGATCTTTCAGTTGCAATGCATTGATCGAAACCGCACTATTAATTTTCACGGGCGGTTGCAGCCAGCGAATCATCACAATACGGTCGTCGGCGACTTCGATGATCGATTTGCGAAAGTCGCCACCGATTCTTTGCTTATAAGGTTCCTCCACTAATCTTCCCAAAGAGCCTTCGCCTTGGAAGCGATCAAGGATTCGGCCAAGACCATCATAAGTTGCGTCGACACGCCAACCGATCGACGTGTAGCTGGTCACGTCGCTGGGGACCCAAGTTGGCGGGTTGGTGTCGCCGTCTTTGGGGCGCAGCACCGAGAAAATGCCATCGCGAGGTGAATCGATCGCGATGTGAGCGTGTGCGATATCCGAAAAAGTTTCGCCGCCGTGGAAGGTGCTGGCCCCGACACCGCGGATTTTCGCGACGCCGAGTTCTTCGAAGATTTGCCAAACCAGCGCCGCACCGACACCGCCGCGGCGAACGCCCAAGCGAACCAGGCGATAAGGATCGGCAAAAAAGGTCATTTGTGGCCGCGTATCGGCGGCGCCGATGCAGCGTCCCATAACGGCGGCGAAATCCGTCGATTCGGCCAGGGTTTTGCCGGTCGATTTGCCATTCCAGCGGGCCAGGGCGTCGGTCGCAACGTTGTGACCGAAACCGATGACGGTAGCCCCGTCACGATGAAAGTATTCAAGGCGCGACTGGCCGTTATCAGGACGGACTAGGCGGCGAATCTGAACGCCATCGATCGTTTCGCTTCTGCCCACCGCACCCGAACGAGCAACCTGCTCTTCTAGTGCGTCCATCAGGCGGACCAGTGTCTCGTTTTTCTCGCCGGTTTCGATCAAAACCAAAACGCCGATCCCGGCTTGGGCTTCACGCCGCTCGGCCAATCGTCTGCGGATCGCTTCGGGCGAATCGTCTTTCGGTTTGTCGGCATTTTCGGCGACGGGTTGGGGGTCCAAAGCGACCACACCAACGGCGAATTGGCCTTTGGGGATTGCCAGTAAGTCGTCGAGCGAAATGCCAAGTCGGTCGCCAACTTGCGAGAACAATTGAGTTGCGGTGTTATAAAAATCACCTGCAAACGGCCGAAGCTTCGGGTCGGACATCATTTTGCCGACAGAACTTTCCGCCAAATCGACTCGCAATTCATCGGCATTTTCGATGCGAACGTACGCAAGTGTCTGGTCAGGTAAAAGTCGTGGTGCGCCCGGCGCCTTAGCCGGCGAGGATTGCGCGATCGCTGGCGGTACTAGCGCGACCCAGTGGATGGTCGCTAGCGTGGTCACAATCGAAATTGACCTTGAAAATCTCGGCCAAAACGTCGCAGGAGTGCTCATGGGAATACGGCTGAAAAGAGGGCAGAAAGTGCAATTTGTCAACAAGATCGCCTACCGATTGTCGATGCCGTGGCTTGCGGCAACATCCCGCCGGACGGCCTAATCGGTTACCAGCTAGGATATTCGTTATAAACGCCAGCGTCTTGGTCTAGGACAAACATTTTTTTTCTAATACTGGGATGGCGGAACAGGTTTGCTGCTGCGGGGTTTAGTAAGATGGCGAGATTCGGTTATTACCAGTCCGGCGGTTTTTCTGATCAACGTCTCCCAACTGACCAGCGAAGTTTGAATGAGCTTGAGCATTTCCACACGAACCGTTGTTGTTTTACTGGTTCTGGCCTGGATGTCCGCCACTGCGGAACAGGCATCGGCCATGGGGCAAAATACGTCCCAGTCCCGCACTGCGCCCGGGGGGGCCGCTGGAGGGACGGGGCAAACCGTTGGAGCTGGCTCAGGCGCTCAGGCGTTTGGCAGTGACGTTCCCAGCGGTGCAGTGACCGGCCAGATTGGTCGTTCGGGCGACAGGATGCTGCAAGACGTCGGCACAGCTAGCGCTAGAGGCACCGGCGGCCTTGGTGGATTGGGTGGTCTCGGTGGACTTGGCGGCGGTCGCGGATTTGGTGGCTTTGGAGGCCTGAGTCCATTTGGTGCCAATCCCTTTGGGGCTAACAACGCAGCAGGCGCTCGGCCGTCGATTCGAACGCGATTGGTCAACGGTGTTGAGCCGATTTCGACCATGTCGCAAGGGATGGCGATGACAGAATCGGCTGCCACGGGTGGGCTGCCGCGTCAAGTGCTGTCTGGTCCGGTGTCACGGATCGTTGATGGATATTCGATTGCGGTTGTCGATGGCGTTGCGACTTTGTCAGGAGTGGCGAAAACCGCGAAAGATCGCCGCATGGCTGAATTGGTGATGAAGCTAGAGCCTGGTATCGACAAAATTGACAACCAAATCGTCGTTGCGCCGTGAGTAGAACGTGAATTGGAGTGCGATCGGTCAACGTTCAGGTTGGCCGGTTGCCAATGAATTCAGTTCAGTGGCCGCTTGATAGTTTGCCAACACCTCATCGATCGTCGTGATCTGTTCGCGTGCCGGTTGGGCGGCGTCAAGGAACAGCATCTTTCTTCCGCCGATCTCGCACCACGTCGATTGATGCGGGCCGAGCATTTCTTGGCGGACAATGAAACCCCTTGCCCGCGCCTGCTTAATTCTTGTCCGCAGACGCTCCACCACGTTTTCCTGGGGCTGTGAATCGTTAATTTCTAGGCTCATCCTGAGGCTCGCTCTCTCTTCCTTGATCGGCCCATCCTGCGGCGCGTCTTTCGGCAACCGGCTGGCTGGTAATTTGCGTCAATCGGGTAGTTTGGCAAGGCATTGTCGCTTGCAACTGGCTTTGTCGATCGCACCGTTAATGATGTAGTGACTGGGCCAGAACGTCGATAGACCGAGTAAGGATACAATCATCACTCTGAACGAAAAATCACGGATGAATCAACCGACATCGCCTTTTCAACCGACCGCCGAAGTAGCACGTTTTTCCGCTGGTGGACGTAAGTCGGGGGCTGACGTTGGCGGCGAAATGGCGTCACCGGCAGTAGCCACGGACGCTTCGCGCCGCATCGAGATTTCCAAGGGGGATCTTGAACGATTGCAGGCGTTGGCGACCTTGGGTGAGTTGACGGGTACTGCGACGCATGAGTTCAACAACATCCTGATGACGATCATGAACTACGCCAAGTCGGCGATGCGTGACCGCAGCGACGCCGGTCGCGACAAGGCGCTGGGGAAGATTTTGGACGCCTCGCAACGAGCCGCAAAAATCACCAGCACGATTCTCGCCCAGGCAAAAAATCGTCAAGACACAATGGTTCCAACGGACCTCGCGGCAATCATCTCTGACACGCTAGAGTTACTCAGCCGCGAAATGCGCAAGTACCGTGTAAGGGTCGAAACGATGATCGATGATTCAACGGCCAAGGCGTTGGCCAGTGGAAACCAAATCCAACGTGTATTGATCAATTTGTTGGTTAATGCACGTCAAGCGATGCCTGATGGCGGCTCGGTTTGTGTGTCGCTGGCACCGGATCCGGCGACCGGAGAAGTGATTTTGACGGTGCGCGATAACGGAGCTGGGATTCCCCGCGAGCAGTTGCCGCATATCTTTGAATCGTTCTATTCGACCAAGTCTGGTCCGGATGATTCGGGCAAAGGGGGCACAGGCTTGGGGTTGGCGTCGTGCAAAGAAATCATCGATGCACACGGTGGCCGGATTCGTGTGGAGAGCACAGTCGGCAAAGGGACCGCGTTCATCATTCGTTTGCCAGCGGCGGTTTGAATCGTCGCTGGTGCGGTTTTTGGTCAGCCGGCAATTGCTAGGTACGCCGCGCCGATACCGAATATTAAGGCGAAAGCGATCGCCAGTCCGGCGGGTACAGACGCCACGGGGCCAACCCAGGCCGCTAATTTGATCCCGAAAAAGTTACGTGTATTCTGTTTCGAAAAATAAGAAAGCACGATTGCCCCGACAAGCAGTCCGCCGGTCGCTCGCCCAATGGCCCTAGGCATATTGTCTTCGGCAAAACTGTTCAGCAGGTTGAACCAGATGTTGGACGAGTAAACCAAGTTGCAGAACCACCACGCCCAGGGCTGAGGCGTCAGCAATGCGGATACGAGAATCATCCAAATGATGGATGATCCGATCAGTAGTCCGCCGGTCAATTTGATGATGTTTGCGGGAATCGGTTCTGGACCACGTTGCAAAGTGTCCGGTGAAAAGAACGCTACGGCTGCGCCGCCGAGCGAACCAATGATTCCTAATACGGCCAACCCCGCCAGTATCTTCAAACCCAATGGCCGCTTAACGGTCGGCCCAGACGATCCGCCTCCGCTGCGTCCTTTCGTGGCCGGTCGATAAGCCGCCAACGGATCGACCTTTGCCGGTGCCCCAGCGGCGGCTTCGCTGCGCTGAGCCCGAGTCTCCAAGTCGGTCGGGGTCAATTCGTCAAATAAATCTGCCAAATCGGATTTGGGAGCGGGACCACGGGCGGCCAAACCAGAGGGGCGGGCCTGCGGACCGGCGGTACCGCTAGGCCGTACTGCGGCCGGGCCTGTCAGTGAAGCGGGTTGCGCCGCGGGCGCAGCTTTCGTTTGCGAAGGCGATGCTGCGGGTCGCTTCTGAGCCACTGCAGGTACTGGCCCCGCCGCATTGGCAACGACCACGGCACCGCAAGGACACTTTACTTTCTTGCCCGCTAACTGGTCTTGAACGCTGAGCGTTTTTCCGCATTCGGGACATTCGAAACGAATCGCCAATGAAGTGTCGCTCAAGTGTGGAAGGAAAAAATCGCCAGAAGTGGCCAGGTGGATCCTTATCCCTTGTTATCAACACAACGATTCCGATCACCACCGGGATGTCCAAAGCCTAGTCAACAGTCGATCCGCAGGCAATCATGCGGCGCCAAACAAACAGAGCCTAGCTGAAAAACAGCTTCATCGCATTGCCACCCAAGACCTTACCGCGCTCCCGGTCACTTAGGTCTGATAGATACATAGCGGCGCGATCAAATGCGGCATTATAAGAATCAGGCGTCGCGGCGGCATTGAAACCGCCGCCATACAGCATCCGGTCGGGACCATAAGCTTCGGTCAATTGGCGGATGATGGGGCTGATATCTCGATGCGGATACTGGGTGGTTGCGGGAATCGACGAAACCTTCATCCATGTATTCTTATGCTCCGCCCATTTAACCACCACGGCATGTTCCTTGAGTGTTCCCTGGAAAGGGCGGCCGAGATGGTCGATGATCACGGGTGTGTCGCGAAACTCGCGGATCAGCGGTTCAAATCCGGGGGCGTAACGCGGTTCGAAGTGCAATTGAACCGCTATCCCGAGCTCCGCGGCGCATCGCCAAAGCGCTCTCAATTCGCTAGATCCCAGCGGCGGTAACCGGTCGGGGGCATAGGCATGAACTCGCGTGGCGACGATCGGCAACCGTTTGACCAAGTCGGTCAATTGCCCGATCGCACCGGGTGAATCGGCGAACACCAGCGCGGTTCCCTTGAGTTTCCCTTTGCCGATTTCCAGGCAATATTCCAGATAGCGATGATCGTCCTGGTAGGGTTCGGGGTGCACGACGATCGCGTGTGAAATGTCGGCTCCGGCCATGCAGTGCAGCAGATGTTGCGGCGTCGCCGATTCGGCCGGACGATACGGGGCGCGATCGTGATAGGGAAACCGCTGGTCGGTAGAGCCAGCGAAACAATGCAAATGGCAATCGATTCGCGGCGCAGGTGACGATTCCCGCAGCGGTTGTTGGGCGAACAATGGCCGCGATCGGTTGCCGGCGGCAACGGCCAGTGACGATGCGGCGGCGATTTGAAGTAGACTGCGTCTTGGCAACACCTGGCCGATTGCGGTCGATTGATGCATGATGGTGTCCTTCGGATTGTCCCGCCTGATTTTCTTCTTTTCGTCCTACGTCCAACCGCCGCGCTGAAATGATACGCGACTTTATCCCCGCTTGGCGCACGATCGCGACTACGTTGGCGGTGTTGACGATCATTTTAGTCGCTGGATGCCATGCCCAGAATGACGCCGATGGATTTCGCCGGCTTCGTATCGGGCACGTTTACGAAGTCCGCAGCCCGACGCATGAGTTCGGTGCGTCACGTTTGAACGAACGCTTGGCGGCATCGGGCGTGAAATTGAAGGTGAATGTTTTTCCGGCCGCTCAACTCGGCAACGAAGCGGAACTGCTGGAACAATTGGTCGCCGGTGAAATCGATCTATCGATCGCCGGGCCATCGTTCTTGGCGATGTGGCACCCGCCGCTAGGTGCCTTCGATGCCGCTTATGCGTTTACCGATCTGGAACAGATGCAGTCGGTTGCCGAGGGCGAATTGATGGCGCCGCATTGGGAGACGCTGCGTCAGCGGTTCGGTGTTCGTGTGCTGGGCACTTGGGCTTATGGCGCCCGTCACATTACCGCCAACCGACCGATTCGCAAGCCAGAAGATTTAAGCGGATTCAGGTTGCGGATGCCCGGTGCAAAGGTTTGGCAAGAATCGGGAGCATCGTTGGGGGCTAGTCCGATGCCGATGGCGTTTTCCGAAGTTTATATGGCGCTTCAGCAAGGCATCGCGGACGGTCAAGAAAATCCCGTGCCGGTGATCTATTCGATGGGGTTTCATGAAGTCCAAAAGTATCTGATCTTGACCGGCCACATTCAATCATCGGTTCAAGTGTTGATCAATGAACGTGTTTGGCAAACGCTGAGCGAAACCGAAC
>DIUH01000357.1:9139-14621 GCA_002428205.1 Planctomycetaceae bacterium UBA6163 | reverse complement strand
CCAAAAGAAAGATGCATCAGCGATAGGAGTCACGCAATGACCAGTCGCTGGAAAGAGATCGCTGCGATCGCTTTGGCTTGGTTGGTACGAATCGAGCAGATCGTATCGGTGATGCTGTTAACGACGATCGTCGTCACGATGGGTGCGCAGGTGATTTGGCGGTATGTGTTGCAATCGCCTTTGTCGTGGAGCGAAGAGATCGCGAGATTAGCGATGATTTGGTTGACATTCATCGCCGCTGCCTTCGTTTCGGCCAAGCATCAGCACATTGCCGTGGACCTGATTGGCGATGAACCTGTTGGGACTGATAACCGGTTCGCGCCGGTTCGCTTGATCATGCGTGGTTTGCGATCGGCTCGGTTGGTCCAGTGCATTATTCTTATAACGACACTGAGTCTGCTGATCGGTGGAATGAATTTCGTGTGGTGGGTGCATCCGGTCGGATCACCAAGTGTCAATATTTCGATGAGCTATTGGTATGGCGCGGCAAGCGTCGGACTGGCATTAATGTCGTTGCATGCGATCGCAGATCTGTTGGGAATCCGGCCGCCGGTTGATCCAAAGAAGAATGAGAGCGATGCGGTCGACCCAAGTATGCAAGCTTCGTGATTGTGATTGCAAGGAATACAGATGACATTATTGCTGTTGCTGGTCGCGATGATTCTGCTGCTGGCGATCCGTGTCCCCGTAGCGATTTCGATGCTGTTGCCTTGTGTAGGTTATGTCTTTTTCTCTGAAGACATCACACTGGGCGTTGCGATTCAGCGCACGGTTGCGGGTGTGAACAGTTTTCCGCTGTTGGCCGTGCCGCTGTTCATCATGACCGGTTATTTGACCAATGCCGCCGGATTATCCGATCGTTTGTTTCGCATGCTGCTCTGTTTTTTCGGTCGCGTGCCGGGCAGTTTGGCTTATGTGAATGTCAGCAGCAGTGTGATGTTTTCATGGATGAGCGGTGCGGCGATCGCGGACGCCGCAGGCCTTGGCGCGGTGTTGGTTCCGGCGATGCGAAAGTCGGGGTATGACGCGGGGTTTTCGCTGGGCCTAACCGGCGCGTCATCGATGATCGGACCGATCATGCCACCGAGTATTCCGGCGATCATTTATGCGGTGACGGCGGGTGTGTCGGTTGGCGGATTGTTTTTTGCCGGTGTCGTTCCGGCGCTCATTCTGGCCGGTTCGCTGTGCGTGCATGTTTACTTCCACGTCCGACGCCATCCGCACGGCAAAGACGAGTCGTTGGCAGAAGGGCATTGGTGGCCGGTGATGGTCGCTGCGTTGCCGGTCTTGTTTACGCCGGTGATCATTTTAGGTGGTATTTTGGGCGGCGTGTTCACGCCGACCGAAGCGGCCGCAGCGGCGGTGATGTATATGATTTTTCTTGGGGTCTGTTATCGCACATTAACGCCGGCAAAAGTGTATGAAGTGTTGTTGCAGACTTGCACGACAACGGGTGTGATCATGTTGATCGTCGCGGCGGCGAGCCTGTTCGGTTGGATCATCGCTCGCGAACAGGGGCCGCAAATGGTTGCCGATTCGTTGCTGCGATTGACGGATAATCCATATCTGTTTTTGTTGCTGGTGAACGTTTTCTTATTGTTAGTTGGGATGTTGTTGGAGCCGACCGCGGCGCTGTTGATCTGTGTGCCCGTGTTGTTGCCCGTCGCGGTTCACTTCCAAGTCGATCCGTTGCACTTGGGTGTGGTGATGATTTTGAATTTGGTGATCGGACTGATTACACCGCCAGTGGGACTGGTCTTATATGTTTTGAGTTCGGTGACCGGGGAGAGCTTTAAAACGGTGGTGCGTGGGATGATTCCGTTTTTGTTTCCGCTGGTGTTCACGTTAGTGGTCGTGACGTTTGTCCCGGCGATCAGCCTATGGTTGCCTAAGTGGTTGGGGCTGTAGCGAAGCGTTCGGTTTGCTTATGGGATGTGTGAGACGGTGGGACGCCTTGGCGAACGAGGCGGCTCAGCTGCTGTATCAGCATCGCGGTCGCTCCCCAAATGCGATCTTCACCCACTCGATAGGCGAGCGAGTCGAATCGATATTCACCAACCACTTGTTGATCGCGCACGATTTGACGAACGCGTGTATCGCGGCCTTCGCCACCAATCGCATCGATCGTTTCCAATGGTAATTCGATCACGCGGTCAACTTCCGCCGGATCGGGCGACCATTCTGCCGAAGGCATCTGGGCGGTGAAGACGACCGGGAAAATCAAATTATCGCTTGCGTAGACATACATCGGCTTCATCGAGCCACAGAAGATCGGATCGACCGGTCGATGCCCGAGTTCTTCTTCGAACTCGCGGAGCGCGGCTTGCACCGGCGTCTCGTCGCCTTCGATCATTCCACCCGGAAAACAGATTTGGCCGCCATGATGACGCAGCGATAGCGGTCGCAGGGTTAGCGGCAACAGCCAAGAACCGTCGTCTTTTTGCAGCCATACGACCGCCACAGCGGCGCGGCGGGCACCGCCGGGTGCCGGTCCGTAATGCCGTCCATAGGCCATCGTGGGAGCGACCTTTCGCGCCGCCGTCTGCAAAAACGCATCGGCGGCGGTGTCAGCGTCGGCTAATCCGCTGATCAGCCGTTGGGAAAGGTCGTTCCACATGATTTTGTTCAACTGTCGATTTCGACGCGTTCACCCTGCTTATCACGGCAGTCGATTTCCAGCGCCTCGGGATACAAACTTTCGCTGCCAAGGATTTGGACGGTCATTTCGCCGCTGTCCTCCAGTTCCATCACACTGCGTCGTTTCTTGTTGTTCAAAAATGCCGCCACTTCGTCGTTCACTCGCACCGTCACGCGTACGATATGCGGGTTACGACAAGCCAGTGCTAGCATTCGAACCACTTCGATCGACATGCTCTCTGCCGTCTTAACCACGCCGCGGCCCTGGCAACAAGGGCAATCGGTGTAGATGCTGCGTTTCAGGCTGGTGCGGATTCGCTGGCGAGTCATCTCGATCAGCCCAAATGGGCTGGTGCGTAAGATTTTAGTTCGCGCACGATCCTTAGCCATCGCATCACGCAAAGCGCGTTCCACTTTGCGTCGGTGCGTTTCGCGTCGCATGTCGATGAAGTCGTTTACAATCACACCGCCAAGGTCGCGCAGGCGCAACTGGCGAGCGATTTCTTTTGCGGCGACCATGTTCAGACGAAACGCGTTTTCGTCAGCCGAATCGCTGCCGCCGCGGAAGTTGCCGCTGTTAACATCGATCGCGACAAGCGCTTCGGTCGGGTCGATGACGATCGAACCGCCGCCGGGCAGGTCCACTTTGCGTTGGTTGATCTTGGCGATTTCTTCTTCGAGTTTGTACTTATGAAACAGCGGTTGGCGAGCATCATAAAACTTCAGCGCGTCGACAAACTGTGGCATGACCATCTTTAAGAAGTCACGCGTTTTTTCATAAGCGACTTTTTCGTCGATATAGATAACATCGATATCGCTGCTGAGGATGTCGCGAATGGTCTTGATGATCATATCGCTTTCCTCATAAATCGGCCCCGGTTCGGTAGTCGATTCGACGCGTTTAACGATCGACTTCCAAAGCCTCAGCAGGTATTCCATATCACGCTGCAGTTCTTCTTCCTTTCGCATCGCGCCNNCATCGTCGCAATCGTTTGCGGTCGTCTTCGTCTTCGATCTTGCGACTGACACCGACGCGCCCCAAGGCTGGCATCAGCACGAGGTACCGACCTGGAATGGAGATGTAGGTGCTGAGCGTGGGGCCTTTGGTACCGATCCCTTCTTTGATCACTTGCACCAAGACTTCGTCGCCGCGCTTAAAAACTTCTTGGATCGGTGGCTTGTTTCGTGGGCGTCCGCCTTTGAACGCTGTCTTGGAACCACGTCCGGTCTCGCGCGCCCGTTCGGCCGATTTTTGGGCCATTTCGTCCGATTCACGCATGATTTCCGCAGGGTCGTAACCGCCTTGGCGGAAGTACTGCGGTTCGACATCGCTGATATGCAGAAAGCCGTTGCGACCGACACCAAAGTCGACGAACGCCGCTTGAATGCTCGGTTCGAGATTAACAATCTTGCCGCGATAGATGTTTCCGGCGAACGCTTCGACGCTCTTGCGTTCGATGTACAGTTCATCGAGCCGGTTGTCTTCCATGATCGCGATGCGGCTTTCTTCGGGCTGTGCCACGTTGATCAGCATCTCTTTTTTCATCAGATTCGTTCCTTGAACAGGTTGTCTGTGAGGGTGTGGTTTTTATTCGTTATGAGATCCGGAAACATCGGTGTCCGGTCTGAGTCGGAGAAGTGTGGTTCGGGTTGGTCGACCAAAATCACACGTGTTCGGCAAATGGTTGCACCTTGTTCGATCAAATCGGCTAGGCCGATCGCGTTCAAGATTTCGGTCGGTTTAAGTGTTGCCCCATCGTTGTCGACTTGAACCAGATGGATCACTCGATCGCGGCGATGGAATACGGGAAAAGAGGTCGCAACGTGAGCTGCGATTTCTTTGCCATTGCGGCTGACACGCAGAAAGGTTTGCGATTTCAAACGTGCGATCGCGTCATCAATCTGCCGAAGATCGGGTGCGGCTGCGTTATAAGATTCTGGCAACGTGATCTCATAAACGCTGCTGTGCAATTTCGCCTTCACGAAACCCGGCAACGGCGAAACGCCGGTACGGCCGACATTGGCCTTGGCGACCAATTCGACGTTACCGATCGTTAACCCGGGTTGGTTGTCGTCGACCAATCGCTGTCGCAATTCATCGGGCGTGATCGATTGTGCCAATTCGACTTCGATCACTTCGTCGATCCCTTCGACACCCAGTGCGAGCGCCGAAGGAAAGTTAATGCGCGGCTTGGGATGAAACCCTTGTGACATCGACAGTCGCAGGTCGGCGCGACGCAGTACCCGTTCCCATAACCGCTGGAGGTCGCGATGCCCGATCCACCGCAGCAAGCCGGTCTTGGCGAACCGGATGCGGTATCGATCGCGAATCGGCGGTGTTGGGTCCAGTGATGTCATCGGGTGACGTGAAGTTCGACGCGGGGAAAAGGGTTTCGTGGTGGGTGTGCGTGGATCATGCGACGATCAACTCCGGTGCAAGTTTGCTGAGTCGTTCGAGCAAATAGAGATCGATGTCGCGAGCGGAATCGAGTGTCAGAGCGCGGGCGGCGATCTCTTCGCACTGAACGATCGAGACGCTGCGGATCGCTTTCTTCAACTTTGGCAGGGCGTTGGGTGGAACGCTGAGGCTGCGTACACCCATCCCGACCAACAACAACGACCTGGCAGGATTGCTGCTCATTTCGCCGCAAATCCCTAGCGGAATCGACGCTTCGGCGGCGACTTCGACGCAGCGTTTGATCAGCCTCAGGACCGCCGGATCGCTCGACTGGTACAGATCGGCGACGCACTCATTGCTGCGGTCGACGGCCAACGTGTACTGCACCAAATCGTTGGTCCCGATGCTGAGGAAATCGACTTCTTTGACGAACCGATCGAGCATCAA
>DIUH01000357.1:7200-9104 GCA_002428205.1 Planctomycetaceae bacterium UBA6163 | reverse complement strand
CGCCGTGGACCGCCGCGCGCAAGATTGCTCGCAACTGCGGCCGGAACAGTTCGGGCGTTTTCAGCGAAAGGCGGATGCTGCGCAGCCCCAAAAACGGGTTCGGCTCGGGTTCGGTCAACGGCCGGCTGCCCATTTTGTCGGCCCCGAGGTCCAGCGTTCGAATCACGACCGGGCGGCCCTTCATCGCTTCGACCACTTCGCGATACGCGTTGTAGTGGTCCTCTTCGCTCGGTTCCTCGTCGCTGGCCAGGTACAGAAACTCGGTGCGGTAAAGCCCGATTCCCGCCGCGCCGCGTTCCAAGCAAGCGGCGACTTCATGTGGGAACTCGATATTCGCACTGAGCGATACCGACACGCCATCGGTCGTGATCGCTGGCAGGTCGCGCAGTTCGGCCAATCGCAAGGCGAGGTTTTTGCGACGCTCGCGCCCTTCTTCGTAACGCTGGAGCGTTTCTTCGTCGGGATCGAGGATCAAGACGCCNNGCGACGATCGCCATGTGGCCACCGGGGCCGCCGATTTCGGTACAGAAACCGCGAACATAACGGCGATCGAGGTTTGCGGTTTCCGACGGTGTCAGGTTGTGGGTCAGTAGGATCACCGGTTCGGTCAACTCGGTCAGCGGCCGACGAGTCACCGCGCCGAGGTGCTGGAGCAGTTGCAGTTCGATATCAACAATGTCGTCGGCTCGCTGGGCCAGCAGCGAATTGTCCAGTCGCCGCAGGTCCGAAGCATAACGATGTAGCACTTGGCTGACGGCATAAGCGGCCGATTGTTTACCTTGGCGGATGCGTCGCTGCAGTTCGGCGTGCAAACGCGGATCGTGCAACATTTGCAGTTGAGCGGCGAAGATGTCGCCGGTTGAATCACCAGCGATGGCGGATGTCGCCAGTCGGTTGCTTTCCAGACTTTGCGACAAAGCGTCCACTGCCCGGCGGAGTCGAGCGATTTCTTCGTCGACTGCGTCGGAGGCGATTTGGCAATAGGAGATTCGATAGCCTTCGCGGTTCAGCACCAGGGCTGGACCGATTGCTACGCCGGGCGATACCGGGATTCCATGAAGTTCAAGCATCGAGTACCGGGCCAACGCTTGGTCAGCACCACTAGCGTTCGGCGCGCGTTGATGGCGCAAAGAACGAGTTGGCCGTGAGGGCGGTGGCGGCGGAAATCCATCATTTATGTTCGGGTGGTGTGTTGGCAGGAGCAACCGATTGGGCATTGAAATCGAAAGTTAGTTCCAAGCTTTTCCGTATTCGAACGATTCCAGGCCAGTTCAATGAGAACCGCGTCTACCCAATCGCTGGTTCAGATCGATCATCCCGAATTGGCGGCGTTTTGGCCGGTGCGGTGGGGCGATGGAAAAACTGTGAAGGCCGATTTCAACGGCGAATCATTCGGCTTGCTCCATTTCGTGAAAACCGTTTTCAAATAATTCTGCGATCATTGCCACCGCATGTTCCGCATCAGCCCCTTCGGCATACAACGACATTTCGGTACCACACTGGGCGCCTAAGGTCAGCAGGGAAAGGATGCTTTTGCAGTCGACTCGATAGCCGTCTTTTTCGAGCGAAATGTCGGCCTGGTACCGGCTTGCTTCGCGCACGAGCAAATCGGCGGGGCGGGCGTGCAATCCCTGGGGATTACGGACGACGACGGTTCGAGTGATGGTTGCGGAACTCATGACGGCATGATCGCCGATACAGACTGAGTGAAAAAATAGACAAAAACTGCGGTCGGGATCGTCACGCTGGTTGCAATGTTGGACAACCATGGGCCAGACGATCCGCTGAAATCAAACGGTTCGCGATTACGAAGCGAATTGATTGTTGTCGGCTTCTTCCAGCAATTGATGAATGTCATCACTGGTTCGGCTCTGTTTGAGGAAACGACAGAACGTTTCGTCTCG
>DIUH01000357.1:3590-7178 GCA_002428205.1 Planctomycetaceae bacterium UBA6163 | reverse complement strand
AAGTCGACCCCATCGACGCTGACGCCGACCGTACCGACCAACTTGTCAACACCAGGGTGTTTGGTGTGCGGCACCGCGACACCGCGACCGATTCCGGTGCTGCCGAGTTCTTCGCGTTTCATAATCGCCGCGATGATGTCGGCCTTTTCGTCGGCGTTGATTTCGCCGGCTTTCAACAGTGAATCAACCAATTCGTTGATCACATCTTCTTTGTTGTCCGCGGCTAGTTCTGCGCGGATAGCCTTTTCACAGATAAAATCTGAAAACTTCATTAAATTGAGTCCTAACGGGGATACTGTTGCGGCGGGGCGGAGGACCGACGTGCCGACGTGTTCAAATGGAGGCTCGATCGTCCGTGCGCTGGCGACAAAAGCCGCACGATTGGTCATGAATCATTTCGCAAACCGATCAAAAACGCCAAACTGTCCGCCGGGAGGGCGATGATTGCGGGATCTGCGACGATTCGATTTCAATCTGCACGGGAGGTCGAGTCGATGTGCTTGTGTCCGGTCGCGCGGTGGCCGGTAACCTTTTCCTTGATGCGACGTAGTTGGTGTTCGATTTTGGGAATCGCCAAATCGAGTGCCCCCAAGACAGTGGTTGCATCGGCGCTGGCGATACAATCCGCGGCATGCTCGGCAGACACTTTCAGTTCCACAGATGGATTGTCCAACTGCTTCATGTCGATAATCACCTCAATCGCATTGACGCGGTCGAACAAACGACGCAGCTTCTCCACCTTTTCTTCAATCAGCGGTTGGTCGCCGGATTGCATTTCACCATGGCGGACGGAGATGCTGATCTGCATCGGTGACTCCTTAATCGATCGACTGACAAAGTGACAACAAACAATTTCCCGGGCACGACTTGGGGATGAGTAATCTTTGCGACGACTTTTTGGATCGACAAGGTCACTCGCGGCTCCCGAGAACGCCATCATAGCAGACGCACCGAGGTTTCGGGGAGGCGTTCTGGGGGGCAATTTTCAAGCCATATTCAGCTCGGCCTTACAACCCAATTTAACTTTATCCGCCAAACGGGTGCGGTGGCCTTGCCGAAAGTGTTTTTTTGTACATGCACATTGTTGCTCAAAGTCTTCACGATTGGTCTTGTTGGCAAGCCGCCTGCCCCGATAAAAGATTTATCGGCAAGGAAGCCGCAGACAGAAAGGAATCAGATATGACTAACGAAATCATCCGCCAAAGCGTCGGCGAACTGGTTCATGGATTGGACCAGGTCGTGGTGATCGGCGATTCAGGCGTCTTCTGCGTCGATGCTTTGCCACTTCGCGACTCGCGAACAGGCTGTGTGACGCTGATCGACGCTCCGGCACGAGCACCTTTGGCCGTACGTTCTGGTGCAGTCGCCGTTGTGACCACCGAACCGATCGAATCGCTCGCCTGTACTCAAATCGTCGCCAAAGATATCCACGCGGTATTCACGCATATCGTCAGCCGATTTCGTCCGCGAAGTGACGCTCCGGCTTACGCTTCGATCCACAGTTCGGCGCAAATCGACCCCACAGCAACCATCGGCAGCGGCACTCGGATCGATGCGGGCGTAGTTGTTGGTGCCGGATCTGTTATCGGCGACGATTGCCACCTGATGCCCGGCGTCGTGGTGATGGAACACGCAACGATCGGAAACGATTGTCGCATTTTTCCCAATGTTGTGATTTATGAACATTCGCGAATCGATAACCATGTGCGGATTCACGCCGGCGCGGTGATCGGTGCGGACGGGTTTGGTTATCGCCAAGTCGAAGGACGCCACGTCTCCACCGCCCAGCTCGGTTATGTTCACATCGAGTCGCACGTCGACGTCGGAGCCAACGTGACGATCGATCGCGGCACGTATGGTGTGACACGAATCGGCGAAGGGACCAAAATCGATAACTTGGTCATGATCGCTCACAATTGCCACATCGGCCGGCACAATCTGTTGTGCAGCCAAGTCGGTATCGCCGGTTCGTGTCAAACGGGCGACTATGTCGTGCTGGCTGGCCAGGTCGGATTGGCGGATCACGTTTCGCTGGGCGATCATGCCGTCGTCGGTGCGCAAGCCGGAGTGATGGAGAATCTCGCCGGCGATCAGGTCTACCTTGGCAGTCCGGCGACTTCGCAGCGCGATCAAATGCAGATCATGGCGGTCCAGCGACGTTTGCCCGAGATTCGTCGCGAAGTGAAAACATTGCGTCGCGAGCTCGATGCGGTGCAAAAAGCTCAGGCCGAAGTGACGCGGCAGTCGCATGCGATTGATGAACCGGCCGCCCAGGAGAGCCAGCAATCGGCGTCGGCCGACGAACATGCCGAAGATCACCAGCGGTGCATTCCCTTTCGTCGGCCCGCAGCGTGAGGCCTTGGACGCGATGGTTGGCGGTTATCAAACGGGCGGATATCACCCCAAGTCAGGTTACAGGCGGATCGTGTCGCCGGGCAGTGTCGCGCCAATCGGTTTGGTCGCCGGCTGGGGGCGTTTTCCGGTGTTGGTGGCCCAGTCGTTGGTCCAGCGCCGTATCCCCGTTTGTGTGATCGCGATCCAAGGGCATGCCGACTCACATCTTGAATACTTGTGTGACCACGTTTGCTGGTCAGGCGTCGGGCGGATGGGGGCGCACATCAAATACTTTAGAAAAATGGGCGTTCGCCAAGTGACGATGGCGGGCAAATTGTTCAAGGCCGACTTGTTGTACGCCGGGTCGCCTTGGCTGAGACACTTTCCTGATCTGGAATGCCTGCGGACCTTCGGCCCATTGTTGCTGAGCCGAAACCGAAATGCCCGAGACGATTCGTTACTCAATGCGGTGACCGCGATGTATTTGCGACATGCGATGGATGTGGTTCCGGCGACCGATTTGGCGCCTGACCTGTTGGTTTCCGAAGGCTGGCTGGCGGGCAAAAAGCATTCCGCGAAACTCGACAACGACATCCGTTTCGGTTGGCAAGTCGCTAAACAGATGGGCGCGTTGGACATCGGCCAAAGCATCACGGTAAAAGACGGCACCGTGTTGGCCGTCGAAGCGATCGAAGGAACCGATGCGTGCATTCGACGCACGGGAGAAGTTTGTCGGCGGGGAGGTTGGATTTTGGTGAAGGTGGCCAAGCCGAACCAGGACATGCGTTTCGATGTGCCGACGATCGGGCCACAAACGGTTCAGATGGTCAAAGAAGCTGGCGGAGT
The DNA here is from genome assembly GCA_002428205.1 of Planctomycetaceae bacterium UBA6163. Classification (GTDB taxonomy): domain Bacteria; phylum Planctomycetota; class Planctomycetia; order Pirellulales; family Pirellulaceae; genus UBA6163. The sequence continues at coordinate 3,998 of DIUH01000357.1, read as the reverse complement.
GGCAATTGCCGTCGAGGCTGGACGAACGATTGTGGTCGATCAAGCCGAAACTTATGCCGCGGCCGAAGCGGCGGGCATCGCGATCGTAGCCATCGCCGACACAAAGATGAACGCGGTGGCAAGAGCGGCCTAAGGTAGTAGGCACACTCCGTGTGCCGTAACAAACAAGACTTATTCGCTTGCTGACGGCACTCGGAGAGTGCCTGCTACCTTTTGCTGACGGCACTCGGAGAGTGCCTGCTACCTTTTGCTGACGGCACTCGGAGAGTGCCTGCTACCTTTGCTGACGGCACTCGGAGAGTGCCTGCTACCTTTGCTGACGGCACTCGGAGAGTGCCTGCTACCTTTGCTGACGGCACTCGGAGAGTGCCTGCTACCTTAGTGCGACTCGCGGCGCGATAGCTCGTC
>DIUH01000357.1:1635-3552 GCA_002428205.1 Planctomycetaceae bacterium UBA6163 | reverse complement strand
AAATGCTCTTCGGCTTCGTGCTTGACGAAGAAAACACGAATTTCTTCCAATCCCGTATTGATCGCCTGAACCGCTTCCTCGGCTCCGTTGTCTTCCAGCTCCGCAAGCGCCTCGGCTTGCGTGCGATGGAACAAAACGAACGGACGATACTGCTCGTGCGAGTTGGTCCACTCTTCGTCGGGGCTCATCTTCTCGCTGACGTCCATCAAACGCAGCGTGTGATCGGCGTCCATTACCGCACGATGGTAGTACTGCAGCCGCAGCCAGCAGATTCGGCGGTGATAAAATTGCATGAACTCGCGGTCGACCTCGCCGCATTCGGAATCGTCAAGTTTCCGCGACGAATCTTCCAGCAACAGTCCCTGGCAATAGTCGAGAAACGTTTCACAGCCGTGCGGCTGGGCACCGTCGGGACGCCCCGTGGTTTCCATCTGCAAAACGCCCATATCGACGCGCATTTGAATCACATCACGACCGTCGCGACCCTTGACCAGTCGCGAATTGAGCGTGTTGGGATCGAATGCCCACTGTGACAGAAGGTGGTCAAGATGCTGGGCTCGCTTCATGAATCCGTTGACCGCAGGTAGCAAATTTTCAAAAGTGATGAGATCAGTTGGTCTCGCCAGGACCGCATATCCGTGCTGCAAGTATAGTCGCCACAGCGGCTGGGAAGAAGGTTGAGCCGGGGTGGCCCTCCCAAAATTACATTCCCAGGTCGCCAAACAACGGCGTGCTGAGATAACGCTCGCCCAGGCTGCACATGATCGTTATGATCCGCTTACCCTTGAACTCTGGCCGAGCGGCAACCTGGGCCGCAGCCCACATGTTCGCCCCGCTGCTAATTCCCGCGACAATCCCTTCCTCTTTGGCCAGCAAACGCCCCCAGGCGAACGCGTCTTCATCGTCGACTTGAATCACTTCGTCGACCAGTGAAGTATCAAGGTTCTTGGGGATAAAGCCGGCACCGATCCCTTGGATGCGGTGTTTTCCGGGCGATCCGCCGCTGATCACCGGCGAATGCTTCGGCTCGACCGCGATCGCTTTGAAGTTCGGGTTCATTTTCTTTAGGAATCGTGTCGCGCCGGTGATCGTACCGCCGGTGCCGACACCCGCGACGATCACGTCAATATTGTGGCCGCTATCTTCCCAGATCTCCGGACCCGTGGTCGCTTCGTGAATCGCCGGATTGGCTGGGTTTTCGAACTGCTGGGGCATGTAGGCGTTGGCCGTATCGGCCGCCATTTGCGTGGCGGTGGCGATCGCGCCCTTCATGCCGTCGCCGGCTGGGGTCAACACCAAGTTTGCTCCCATCGCTCGCAACAACGCCCGTCGTTCGACCGACATCGATTCGGGCATCGTCAGCGTCAACTTGTAACCTTTGGCGGCACATACGAACGCCAGCGCGATCCCCGTGTTTCCGCTGGTCGGTTCGATGATATGCGTATCGCCGTTGATCAATCCGGCTTTTTCGCCGGCGGCAATCATCGCCGCGCCGATTCGGTCTTTGACGCTGTTGAGCGGTTGGAAAAACTCACACTTGGCAAATACCGTCGCGCCACCCTGGGGCACCAAACGATTGATCCGAATCATCGGGGTATCGCCGATACAAACCGCTGCGTTGTCGTAGGTCTTTCCGCGAGGCATGTTGATTCTTTCCTTGATTAGAGAGAGTGCGCTTGGGCACCGACGGCACCATCAGGTTACGGCACCTGTTCGCCGTATGTCGCCAGATCAGCGCCGAATATATAGCTTCTGCGGGCATCGCTGGACACCCGCACAAAATGGCTAGCGATGGCTAGCGGCTAGTGGTCTGTGAAATCTTGATTTTAGGGTAGTGGGATTCGCCAGAATTCCTCCCACTCGGGGGATTTTGGCGAATCCCACTCGGGGACTTCTGGCGAATCCCACTACGGGGGA
>DIUH01000357.1:177-1568 GCA_002428205.1 Planctomycetaceae bacterium UBA6163 | reverse complement strand
GTATCGCCCGCTTCGACCAATTTTTGCAGATCGCCGATCCCACGTTGGGCCTTCGCCAATTCAACTTGATGATTGATTTGGTCGTCATAAGTCGCGACGCCCGAAACGGCTCGCAACACGCCAATCGGCTCAGGCATTTCGGGGTATCGCATCCGCGCCAACATCATCTGAATCGACGGGTTGGGATCACGCTCATCATGGATCAGCAAGTCGTCGACTGCGACATCAGCCAGAGAGACGACTTCCAGATGGCTGCCGACCAAACGGATCCCCTTATCGCGATCCTTGCCGAAGATCAGCGGCTTGCCATGTTCGAGTTCGACGATGTTATCCGCACGCTGGCTCTTTTCTTGGGCGTACGCCATCGCTCCGTCGTTGAACACGTTGCAGTTTTGATAAACCTCGACAAGCGATGTTCCCTTGTGAGCGGCAGCTCGCTTGAGCGTTTCACCCAAGTGAGTCACATAGGCATCGATGGTCCGGGCGACAAACGTTGCTTCGGCACCGAGTGCGACGCTCAGCGGGCTGAGCGGATGGTCGATCGCACCCATCGGTGTGCTCTTGGTGACTTGGCCTTCGACACTGGTCGGACTGTATTGCCCCTTGGTCAAACCATAAATCCGATTGTTGAACAGCACCACGTTCACATCCAAATTGCGTCGCAACATATGGATGAAGTGATTGCCGCCGATCGAAAGCGCATCGCCGTCACCGGTGATCACCCAAACCATCAGGTCGGGGCGAGTCGACTTTAGACCCGTCGCAAAGGTTGGGGCACGGCCGTGGATGCTGTGCATCCCGTAAGTATTCATATAATAAGGAAATCGGCTGCTGCACCCGATTCCGCTGATGAAAACGATCTTTTCGCGTGGCACGCCCAAGTCGGGCATGATCTTCTTCATCTGTGCCAGAATCGAATAATCGCCACAACCGGGGCACCAACGGACTTCTTGCGTACTGGCAAAGTCGGCGGCTTTAAGGACGGGCAGGGACATGGAAACTATACCTAAGATTTAATTTTGACTGACAAAGTTTTCGGTTAATGGCGATGCCGTTCAGCTCGCCTTATGATGCATCGCTTCGGCCTGAATCGGCTCGGCGTAGTGCTTGATTTCGTCGACCAATTCATGAACCGTAAACGGTTTGCCTTGAACCTTATTGATCCCGATGCAATCGACCAAATACTTGGCACGCATCAGCATTCGCAACTGTCCGCTGTTCAGTTCGGGCACGAGCACCGTCTTGAATGAGCCCAGCAATTCGCCAAGGTTCGCAGGGAACGGATTGAGGTAACGCAGGTGCGCGTGGCTGACCGACAGGCCCGCCTTTTGGCAGCGACGCACGGCGGTGTGGCAGGCACCATAAGTCCCACCCCAACTGACCACCAAAAT
>DIUH01000357.1:0-152 GCA_002428205.1 Planctomycetaceae bacterium UBA6163 | reverse complement strand
TCGTAGCTGATGTTGCCCGTGCGATCTTCTTTTTCAAGGCCGCCAACGCGATGGGTCAAACCTGGCGTGCCAGGAACTGCCCAAGGGCGGGCGAGATTTTCGTCGCGAGCATACGGCATAAACGGCTCATCGCCGTCGGTGGCCGCTTCGGG
>DIUH01000253.1 GCA_002428205.1 Planctomycetaceae bacterium UBA6163 | reverse complement strand
ATCGAAGCCGAAGACGACCAAGTCACCGTTGCGATCAACGCGCCTCGCTTGTTTTCCGTGCGTCTGTTCTTAGCCCGATAAATCTCTTGATCAAAAAAATCTCATGCATTCATAATTTGTTCATAGAATCTGGCTATCGTTCTTCGCTGTTCCGGTTCGCCGAAGCAAGATCGTTTCGGCGGGCAGATGGGAGCGGCGAGCGTCAAGTCTGACGCTCCGCTACCCTGGGACATCATACGAGGATGTTCGGTATGCTTTCACAATGGATCAGCGATCGCAGTTTCCATGCCGTCCACAGTCGCAATCTGGTTTATAATACTTGCTGGGAAGATCCACGATTGGATCGCCAAGCTTTGAATCTCAGTCATGACGATCGAGTGATGGTAATCACGTCTGCCGGTTGTAATGCCCTGGATTATGCACTGGACGAACCCGAACGGATCGATGCGGTCGATTTGAATCCGCTGCAGAATGCACTACTGGATCTCAAAATCGCCTGCATCCGGACGCTCGACTACGAACAATTCTTTGCATTGTTCGGTTACGGCAAATTACCCCAATGGGACCAACTCTATCACAGCAAAGTGCGACCGCTGCTCAGTTCGGGTGTACAGTCAATCTGGGACCAAAGACTTAAGTATTTTAACGGCACCACACGCCGGTCGTCGTTTTATTTCTTTGGTACCTCGGGCTACTTTGCCTGGTGTATCGGTCATTATCTACGCAGCATTTCTAAAGTTGGCGATTCGCTCGCTCGGATCGCAAACGCAACCTCGATCGATATCCAACGACAGATTTACGACGCGGACCGAGTCCGCGAGGCGATTTGGCGGCCAATGCTGAAATGGGCGATCGGCCGCGACACCACAATGTCTCTGCTTGGCGTTCCCCGAACCCAGCGTCTCCAACTGGAACGTGATTACTGTGGCGGAATTCGCCAATTCGTTATCGATCGACTCGAGTACGTCTTAACGCAATTGTCGCTGGCGGATAACTACTTCTGGCGAGTTTATCTGTTCGGACACTACACGCCCCAGTGCTGTCCGGAATACTTGAAAGAGTCGAACTTTAATCGATTGCGTGATGGTTTGGTCGACAGAATTTATACCCATACCAATTCGGTCCAGCAGTTCTTAGTGAGTTCGAATCATACGATTTCACGATTTATTTTGTTGGACCACATGGATTGGTTGTCCAATCACCGTCGCGATGCACTATTTGCCGAATGGCAAGCGATCGTCGATCGTGCGACAGACAACGCACGAGTTTTGTGGCGCAGTGCCGCGTTGAAGGTCGACTTTGTCGACCCGATCAAGGTCAAGGTTCGCAAACAAACGGTCTGCGTCGGCGAACTGTTGCGTTATCACCGCGAACTTTCCGACCGATTGCACCCGACAGACCGTGTGCAAACTTATGGCAGTTTCTCAGTCGCCGATATTTGCGCCTAATCGGCACGCAAAAAACGATATTCCCAAGCACTGCTATGTTCGAAATCATCCGAGCCGAAGCCCAAACGTTTTGGCATCTGTTGGTTTCACCGGTTCGTGGTGAAACACACCAGCAACGGTTGGAGAGTTTTTATGCTGGCCAAGCTCGGGGCTATGATTCGTTTCGCAGGCGACTATTGCATGGTCGGCAAGCGATGATTGATGCGATTCAAAAACAACCACAGCATAGCGGTGGTGGCCAAGTTTGGATCGATTTGGGTTGCGGAACGGCGGAAAACATGGATCGCATGGGCGATGCCGTGAACCAGTTTGATCAAATTCATTTGGTCGATTTGTCGCAATCATTGATGGAAGTTGCAAGAAGGCGTGTCGAGTCGAATCCGGTCAAAGCTACTGTGCATCATCATATCGCAGACGTTTGTGAGTTTGATATCGGGCCTGGGCAGGCCGACTTGATCACGTTTTCTTATTCGTTAACGATGATCCCACACTGGTTTCGTGCTATCGAGCGGGCTTACAAACAATTGCGGCCTGGAGGGATGATCGGAGTCGTCGATTTTTTCGTTTCTCCCAAGTATGCTTCGTCGCCAATTCCCCAGCACGGTTGGTTTACCCGAACTTTTTGGCCAACCTGGTTCGCGATGGACAATGTTTACATCAGCCCAGATCATCTGCCAATGTTGCAAAGTCGTTTCGAAACGGTGACGCTTCAAACCTCTTTAGGCAAGATTCCTTACCTGCCACTGGCCCGAGTGCCCTACTATGTCTGGGTTGGGCGTAAGATTTAGGGCTGAGGTCTTATCGGCAGGCTACCGGCTTTCGTGGACTGACCGGCGGAGCGGTCAGCGACTATGGGCCATGTGCGGTGCTTGCTTCGGCCGGGTCCTTGATCAAAACCAAAAACGCTCGCGACCGGCGACCGTGCATTTCTAAACATCTACGCCGTCGATCGCCGACGCGGCCTTACACCGTCGCATCACTTGACTGCGCTGTCATCTAACGGTTGCTCGGTGTTAGGTTGCCCAGCGGAATTGCGTTTTCCAGTAGTCGCCAACGCTTGACATAAGCGACCAAGTCACGCATCGCCGCGGGATCGAGCTGATTCTCAAAACCTTCTGGCATCATCGAAACGCCCGTGGCTCGCAATTGTTCAACTTCATCTCGCGGGATCGTCTTGCGCATTCCCTCTTGCAACTTCAACGTGACTGAGGTTTCGTTGCTGTCTTCTAATAACCCTTCGATCAATTGCCCATCGGTTGTTAGAACGGCGTATCGATAATAGTTCGCGTCGATCGCGGCGCTGGGGTCGAGAATCGACAATAAGATCTGCTCGGGCGTTTGAGTTCTCATATCCGAAATGTCGGGACCGAC
>DIUH01000183.1:620-2589 GCA_002428205.1 Planctomycetaceae bacterium UBA6163 | reverse complement strand
AACGACGTGATCGGGGTTGGTGTACCGCATCGGCAATACGTGGTCTCGCTTGCCGTGGATATGCACAATGGGACACGTTGGCTGCGGACAATCTCTCCAGTCCAGTATCCGCATCAACGACCATTTGATCACGATCGGATCCGCGTTTTGGAATTGTCGCATTAAGTTGACTAGGTGCGTAAATTGCAACCTAGCGATCAGCAGTAAGAGCGGCAGACAGCAACTTTGTAACGATCGAACTGGCAAATAACGGATCAACGACTTCAGTGGGCGCGCCCATTTCGCGTAACGAGGTAATTCGCTCGGGCTTTGCACGCTGCCAATCAGCACTACCGCGTGGGCGCGAACGTGCTCGGCCACGTGCAGCGAGACGATTCCACCAAAGGACGCCCCGCCAAGGATTAATCGCCCATCTTTTGGTAACTCGGCTGCCAATCGCCGGGCGTATTGATCGAGCGTTTCCGAATAATTGGGAATCGGCCAGTCAGGGACAACCAACCCTGGAAATGCCAACTTCTGCGGTGCGAAAACGGAACAATCGGCGGCAAGACCCGAATAAAGAACCAAGTAAGGCGGAGCGCATTCCATAGCAAACCATCGCCTAATCCGCGAGTTCGATCTTCATTTCACAGCTCATCATTTCGGGAGACTCCGATCGGAGCTTTTCTAATCTCGTTGCTAATGATTTCCAATCACTCATGTCTTTCTGCGAAGTGACGATGGTCATCTCTTTCACATTCGCACCAGCCAAAAGCAATAATTGCGGCATCTCCAAAAATCGCGAGACATTCAACATATCGGGAGCGAAACGGTTGCGAGTCGGGACGTTTTTTAAGTGCAGGCCCTTGATGTGCGACTCGTACAAAGCGGCATAAGCGGCCAACGGTGCTGCATCACCATTGGCTTGCAGCGTCATGCCCGACGGGTCATTCATCCCAAGTTCTGCGATGGAGGCGATCGCGCGTCGCAAGTCCCACACACGCATCGATGCTTCGGTTTGGCCCAGCAACATAAAACGGCGACGAATGTGCGTGTCGGCTCGCTCGTCTTTGCCCCACTGTGTTGGCCCAATTCCTCGCAGCGCAACAAATCCGATCGCGTATCCAGGTTTTTTTGATACACGATTGATCAATTCCTTCCATGCGTCCGAACCGTCCCGCTTTTGCAGCTCATCTTGATCACCAAGAGAACCTTCTGATAACGCATAGGTGATTGCGGATGCAAACTTTTCGTACTCGTCCTGATTCAAAACAACCAGATCCGAAATCGATGTCGGTCGATTGGGGTTTGCGTCGGTCGCGGGCAACGCGTCTAGCAAGTAGATCGGCAATCGAAACGGTTGCTGGCTCGTGTAGTCGAACTTACGAATCCGGACACCATCCGCCGTGCATGACCAGGCCAGTTTCGCATCAACGGCACCGGCGTCTTGATCTTTTGGCCAGGCACGAAACGTCTTCGCGGCCAATGACGCCAGCGAATCGGATCGGAACTCTTTAAAACTCTCTGACTCGACGGGAAATTGCTCGGGATCATAAGCCGGCACAAACGATTCATGAATCGAGGTGACGCGTTCATCGCCTGGCAAAGCATCCAACACTTTCAATTGCCCGGGATCAAATGCCTTGATGGCAACGATGTCGATCATTTCATCGGTGTCGCGCAAGTGGCGATTGAACCAGCGAAACGCATGAATGTGCAATTCTTGAGTGTCTTTGTGCGGCCCCTCGGTAATTTGCAAGCCAAGGTTTGCTGATGCCTTGTGCAGTTGATAGATTCGCCTGACTTGACGATGGACGTCCACAACGCCTTCGAGTGGAAAGATGCCGTCTTTATCGGTGTTTGAAATCAACAACGGTCGTGGTGCGACCAGCGCCGCCAACATCGGAAAGTCCCATTGGTAGGTATTGACCATGAACATGCAATCGCAATGCCCTTCGACGCAACCATCGACAACGTGATTGTGCAGCGA
>DIUH01000183.1:0-518 GCA_002428205.1 Planctomycetaceae bacterium UBA6163 | reverse complement strand
ACACCCGCCGGAGTGTAGCCACGATTGTTCCACCACCACATACCATGGCGATAAGTGCCGTGATGAATCCCTTCGATTTCGCCCAATTGAATCGTATCGATCGCTAGACAGACATAACCGTTACGTGCAAACCACAGCCCGTGGTGTTGATAGGCCGTTTTATTGCCGAGGCTAACACCATCCTGTTTTACATTCGCGTGCCCGCAAACATAAAGGATTGTCGGCAGCGGCTCGGTCACGTTCGCGGGGCGATATAAGTTTCCGGTCACATACAATCCGGGCAGCGACTGGAAATGAAGTTTTTCGACAATCACATCAGGATTTTCCGCATCAATCGGGAACTTTAAAGTGCCAGTAACGGTCGCGTTTAAATCCGTTTTCTTAGGCATTGGGTCTAACCCCAACATGTCCTGCAACTGACGACGCAATTCACCTTTTTGAGCATTCCAATCATCGAGCGATCGGATATTGGCTAGCGCAAGCTTGGTCAATTGATCGGTTTGCTGGCGGAAGTAATC
>DIUH01000422.1 GCA_002428205.1 Planctomycetaceae bacterium UBA6163 | reverse complement strand
CGAAACGTGGCCCACCGGATGCATCAACCGTTCGCCGGGCCCGCGTCCACGCGGCAGACCATCAACCAAAACCGCACCACCGGGCCGACGAGTCTCTGATTGAGCCTGATCCAAAAAGACTTGGCTTCCCTCCTTGCGAATTCGGAAAACCGTATATCCACCCCCTTCGACATCTGCCAATCGAACCCACACATCCTCGTCCCACCCGTCGCCGCCGGCGATCACCTTGCGACCATCTAATCGTTCGGCATCGTTAAGCTCATCAGCAGCGATCGGGCCGATCACTTCCAGCTTATGACCATCATTGCCGCCCTGCCCCACTTCCAAACCGCGCTGCAACACCATCATCGACAAGATAAAGCTAAAGATGACCAGCATGGCGCCTTTAAGGAACTGCACCCACGTCGTTGACACCATTCCTGCTGTAACAACGATCACAATGACCGTAGCCCCGACCAGCAACACCCCAGCCCAGTGCGGCAAACCGAGCAACGGTTGGATCAACACCCCGGCGCCGACCATCTGAGGAATCAAATAAAACACACTCACAACCAAAGTGCTAATGCCCGCCGCCAACTTAATGCCACGTGAATCAAACTGGCTGTCCAGAGCGTCGGCAAATGTAAAGCGGCCCAAACGCTTCATCGGTTCAGCGATCACGAACAGCGCGACGATCCAGCCAGCTAAGTAACCGATCGAGTATAAGAAACCGTCGTAACCATACATCGCGATCATGCCGCAAATGCCCAAGAACGACGCCGCCGACAGATAATCACCCGCAAACGCGATCCCATTGACCGCCCAAGGAATTTGGCCATGCGCGGCAAAGTAACCTTCGGAAGTGTTTGTCTTTCGCCCCAAGAAAAAGCTCAAGCCAACCGTGCCGCCAACGAACGCCAAGAAGATCATAACCGCAAGCGGTGAAACGTCATAAATCATGACCGTTGCTCCGGCTTAGCGACGCGAGAGAACACGCCATAAACGAATGCTAAGAAGATCGCGGCAACGATCAATCCGAATCCCCACAACAAAGCAAGATTCAAACCGCCCAGCGGCCGCCATTCCATCGAATCAGGAAAGAATGCGCTTGTAAAAACAAAGCCCGCGTACATTATCAAATAGACACCAAACAACCCCATCCCCAACCGCATATTCTGTTGCCGCGCTATCGCCGCCGCATCGTGTGACGGCGAGTCAGCATCGACGGCACTCTCCTCGCTCGAATCGTTCAACATCAGCGGCGGGCCTCCACGAAAACAAGAAAAGGGCTCAGGCAGGAAGGGAAGGAGGCAGTTTCGTCACCGAAGCTCAGGAAGCCAATCGGCAAGAAACCACGGCCACCAGCATAATCGGCCGCCCCTGATCGCGATATCAGCCAACGGCCCACCTTGTCCACGGCAACCCCAGCAGATAGACTTTCGGGTCGAGGTAAAGCGACCCATTCAAATTGCCTTACCTCGTCCGGGCAATTAGCTCAGTTGGTTAGAGCGCTGCTTTCACACGGCAGAGGTCACCGGTTCGAATCCAGTATTGCCCATTCTAAGTCCTTTCTTTAAAAGGACTTACGAAGCTTTGCATGTGGTCTGGTTTCGGGTTGGGCTTTGTCCCCTTTTTAGGCCTGGCATGGCTGACATGCCATTCTTGTTTTTGCCAGCTCTACCGGCTTCCGCAGATTCTGCAGAACGCCTTCTCGCGGCAATGTTCTGGGAACGATCGCAATTGCCGAAGAGGTGCGATTAGCGGAGAGAGTTCGTGATGAGCGGTATCATTCTATCTATATGTGTCGATATTTCTTCTTACAAAATGCCCGGCAGGGTCCCAAAGCCCTGAGGTGTGGATCGAATGGGGCAGTAGATGATCGATCAATACAATGATACTGCAACCGCTGTAGATCGTCGCGCGGAATGCCGCGACGATCTCCTCACAACTACGAAAGTGAAACATCGCGGCTGGTCGGCGTCGATGGTGCGCAAGCTCTTGGTACCGGTGTGCACCGGTACCACCCGTGACGGCAATGACTACTCGGTGCATGCCTTGACGGCTGTTATGGCTGCTGAGCAGACTGATGAGTACGATCGGCTGCGCAAACAAGCCGATTCGATCCGTAACCGCCAACCGAAAATCCCCCGAGTACAGGCTGCCGTGGACGGACATTGGATGGCTGGCGTTGCATGTGTACCTCTCGAACCGCTCAGCAAGGGAAGCGTCCGTGCTGACGCACGACCGCTCCTCGACACGCTCTGGGATGTAGGGCCAACATGGGATCAATGCGAGCAGTGGTTCGCTGAGCCAGCCAACGTTGGAATCCTGTGCGGGATCGGCGGATAGTGTGTCCGCGACTACGATGACAGAGACGCCTATCTACGATGGCAGAAAAAGTATCGCAGCGAAGCGGACCGCCTCCCGACGTACCGTACCAACCGTGGCTATCACGGCTTGTTCCGGATGGATGATCCGCAATTGCTGGCTGAGCAGATTGGCACGGGGAAAATAGTGTGTGACGATGGCAGGTACCAACCGGCAGTTTTCTGAAACATCCGAAGATTTTCTTCGCTCTGTCGAGCCGTACTCGCGAATCGACCATAAATGCGCACGATACGTCTGTCTGCCGGTTTACAGCGAAATCGTTTCCGCGCAGCGCGCTGAAACTTCTAATACCAATTATCCGAAAGAGGACTGACATCCTCAGCAGGCATCAGCAGATAGGATGCTGCAATTATCTCACTATGCCGTTTTTCCAAAATCGCCGTCTCTCGCCTAGCCACAATTCGGGATTCTCAGAACCCTCTTCGATAGGTGGGAATCTGTTCCGAGCTTCTCGGAATTTCCGAAAAGCAATCGAAAGCTTTTTGCTTTTGCGGGTAGGCTGTGTTTTATTAATCGTTTACTTAGTTTTTACGCGCGCATTTGCCGCAATAGGAACTCGACATAGGCTCAGTTTTCGGTATTCGTCGAGAGCTGAGCCATTTCGAGATCCAGTTCATCTGGATTGCCCCAAATTACTCTTCCAAGGTGTTACAAACGAAGGGGCAGAGTAACAGTTAACATTTGAGGTGTGTCGCTGTGCTTATTCCGTTCCGCTCGCTGCGACCGCTCCACGGAAGCAGTACGGCAACGCAGGGACTCGGATGGGGCCCAGGCACCCCAGCGAACTGTGCCGACGATGACTGTTGAAATCTTCATGCCGAGCGCGAGCTTCAATCTTCGTGTCGCTTTCATTGAGCAGCTCCGCCTGATGGAGGTAAACATCGCGAAGCTTGCTGTTGAAGCTCTTGCACTACCCAATCTGCAAGACAAGCCTGGTTCGGCGCAGGGAGTGCCCACTCCCAACTTGCCAAGACAGTTTTTAATCGCAGTTGCGATGAACTCTTGGCCGTTATCGCATCGAACTTGCTTCGGCACATCCTGCATCGCGAACAACTCCGCTAACGAATCGATCGCGTCTTCGCTCCTGCTGCGACTGGACTTGATGCTCGAACAAAGCCGAGTGTGTCGGTCGAAGATGCCTAGGAATCGAATCTGACGGCCGTCCACAGTGGACGATTGAGTAAAATTCCGGGTCCTGGCAACTCCTCAGCAGTACGCAGTGCTATACCCACTCTTCTCTGCCGCTAATGATGCTGCCGCCACGGAATCACTTCTCCAGATTGTGCGGGAAACGCCAACTGACGACCTGGCAACGAAGAACCGGATTCTGTTGGGACGGCGTCGAACCGGTGCGGCGATTACATTACTGCGGCAGGGCGAACGTGAGGCTATTTTTGATGCATTGTGTTTTAGCACCGATCCGGAAGCTTTGTCTCAATTTGTCGCCCGATGCAAACAACGGGAAGTCACGGCGTCCGAACTGTTGGAATGTCTTGAGAGGTGCGACGCTGGCCGTACAAGATTAACCGGATCCGCGCGCAAAGCCGAACACCGAGTGCTGTTTGGATTGTTGTTGGCACTGGGCGATTATTCTCCTGATCAACTTCCCGCTGCCGCTCAACAAGCTTTGATCCAACGAGTGATTACTTGGCACGCGACTGACCCCAGCTCCGGGATCCACGGAACTGCCGACTGGCTGCTTCGCCGCTGGAATCGGGACGCTGAAGTTACAAAAGTAGACCAGACGCCAGCCCCCTATGATCCGTCGGGACAGCGGGAATGGTACGTCCAGGAGATCCGACTCAAAGGCGAGTCGTCGCCAGAAAATAGCAACACACTTTCTCCGACAACACAATCTTTGCACCTGACCTTTATTGTGTTTCCAGCCGGCGAACACACGATCGGGTCGCCTGAAAGTGAACCGGGACGTCGCTCGGATGAAGTCCAGCATCGGGTCAAGCTGACGAGACCGTTTGCGGTTTGCGACCAGGAGCTGACGTGGCGAAACTATTACCCTTTTGACCAAGGCGGCAGGCACCGAGCTTGACAGCGGCAATTTGGCCGTACACTTGGAGAAATGGACCCTGCGTTCGGAATCAACTGGCATGAGGCGATCACGCATTGTCGCTGGCTATCGACCCAGGCAGGCACTGAGGAGTCGGGGCAGTGTTACGAGGACCCGAACGACTTGAACCGAGATGACGAAGGGAACCCGAAATACGAAAAACTAAATCTCGATGGACGTGGATTTCGATTATTGACGGAAGCGGAATGGGAAGTGGCCTGCCGCGGGGGGAATCGCGACCGCATATTCGTTTGGCGGTGATTTAAGTTTATTGGCTGACGATGGCTGGTACCAGGAGAACTCGGCGCAGTGGTCGCACCCGGTTGGACGCTTACGGACTAACGTTCGCGGACTATTTGACATACATGGGAACCTGCTTGAATGGCGCCACGATAGGGATGGGAGGCTCGGCGACGAGCCGNNCGGATAGCCGGACGGCGTCCCGCGACCCGGGCACTCCGTCGTCCCGTGGCACGAGCGGCGGCTTCCACTTGGCCCTGAGTCCGTCCATCCAGACAGCGGCGGAGCCGGGTCAGGCGAAAGCGAGCGTAGGCACGGAGGGAGTCGCGGAGCAGCGACCGTAGATGCCGTAGCACGCTGGTGTCCAGCCTTTAGGCGCCAAGCATTGAATAGAATCGACTAAAGATTCAGCAATGCTTATAACACCAATGCGCCTACCCCACACATCCTCATAACGAACCTAATACCGGGCGCCTAAAGGCTGCACACCAGCGCGCGTTGGTGTACAGCCTTTAGGCGCCAAGCATTGAATAGAATCGCCTAAAGATTCAACTATGTTTATAACACCAATGCGTCTTCCCCACACATCCTCATAACGAATCTCACACCGGGCGCCTAAAGGCTGGACACCAGCGCGCGCTGGTGTTCCGGCTTTATCGTCGATGAAGATCGCCACAACCGTCGATTGCGAAGCGACGATTCCGGGGGTCGGTTACAGATCGACGGAAAATGTTTTGCCCCAGCTGAAACTGGATTTTTCTGTTGATCGAGTTATTCTATGGGCCAAAGGAGGCTCGCAAAATGACCCGAGTACGCAGAACTTTCACAGCACAAGAAAAAGCCGCTATCGTTTTGCGGCACCTTGCGAACACAGGCATCGCGAATCTGTGACGGTTTTCGAATCGGTGCGTCGCTCGGCACGGAAAGACGGCTTGGTTGCCAGGTCGATAGGCGAAGAAGTTGCGTTGCCAAAAAGGGCGATTCAGTAAGACGGGCCCGAAAGCCGGGGCAGCAACCGTTCAAGTCGGGCAATCCCCAAAGCCAATTTAGCCTATCAGTGGATTCTGGTGGAGCATGCGAGCGATCAATGGTGCGACGATAACGTGCCGCTCTTGGTCAGGTGTTTCTCGATCAGCCGCTTAACCTCTCCATCACCGCCGTCGAATCAACTTCGCATCGATTCTGCGGTTCAGCCAAGATCGACCGCATGGCCAGCGCGGCTTGAAACGCCGTCAGTTAAGGCAATTCAGATTCTATTCCAGGCTTGCAATCCAGCACACAAGCTGGGCCGGCGGTTGGTGCAACCTCAATGGACGCATACGAAAAACTCGCTGCTAGTACAAGCCACGACCGGTTTCCCGCACTGTTGCTCAAATACCCCCTGGATCTCCGCACTGGCGCCCTGTGGCGTTGTGGTCATTGCGAAATCGAATCAAGCGGACGGGGTGTGAGCGTCTGCGACTGGCGGTGCTACGACACAGACAACGAATCGGGAGTGATATTACCAGAACCATCCACGAACATCAGGCAATGGACGCAGTGCTGCCGGCAAGCCCAAACTACTTGCTCGATTGCAGGGCCTTACCGCTGTCGCTGGATTTGAATGCGACGTATCGGCACCGCTATCGTTAAGACGTACACTGGATCGCTAGGTCGCGATAAAACCGGAGCATCCTAAAAACTAGAGAAAGTGACTCCGGCGTCGGCCGCCGGTGCATTTTTTGATTCAATCTTTCATTAAATGTGTACTGCAATTTAATCATCCTCATGACGAAAGACCCGAATAATGATTTTCTTGCCCTGCCCCGCTTTTCATCGACCCATGCGCAATGGCGAGATCGCTCGTTCCTGTTTAAAGTTCACCTCATTACAAAACGACAACTACCTGACGAAGGCTTCCTGGCCACACGAATCATGAAGAAACACGAATGGCGAGAGAACACGCCTGAAGGCGACGTCCGACTCGTCTGCATCTCGCGACACGGCGGCAAATGGCGACTCCGGTCCCGACTGAAGTCGGATGAGGAATGGACCAATTATCCAGACATCCCGCTCGACGACCTCGAAACTTTGCGAGAGCTTCTTTGGAACAAGACTCAACGCAATCGCCTGCCAATCGAACAATTGTCAGAAGTGGATGCTCTGATCGCGGCCGCGAAACTTCGACGCTAGCTCCGCACGTGCCGAGTCAATTCGAGATCAATGCACATCCATAGCAACGAATTACTCAGCGTCTCAACGATCCTTCCACGGTTGAATCTCTTTGAAGCTAACACGTTCCCGCTTCGGGGCAAATGGTCGAACAGTTCCGAACAACAATGCTCCCTGCATCGAGGCGGTGCCGACCAAGTAGTCGAGCCAGTGGTTGTCGTTTTTTTGGGGGCGCGCTTTCCATCCGTCGACGGTTCTGCCTCGTCCTTCGGCGCGGAACGATGACGTCGGCAGACGGAGATGCAGGGCTTTTGGTGAATCACCCAATGAGGATAAACGCCTCCATCGCCCGCAACACTTCCTCTTGACGGTCGCGGTGCAGTTGATGACCGCAGCCGGGAAAACGAACGCGCTGGCAGTCGGGAATGGCGGCGACCACCGCCTCCGCATCGGCATCTGTGAGCGCGCCGCCGGCCTTCGGATCGGCCTGAAGCAGGAGCGTGGGACAACGGACCCGGGAGAGCACGCCAGGAAAATCGTAGCCGTCGAGCCAGTGGCCTGCGATCACCGGTGTGAGCACTTCGGGGTCGAGTCGGCTGAGGCATTGCGCGCTCCATGCGAGGGACGCTTCGTCGCGCAAGTCACCCAGCCGACGGAAACCGCCGTCGCCTGAAGGGAGACGGATCTGTGCGAGGGCGGCGGTCATTTCTTCAACGCGGCGCCCCCGTCGCGCGACCTCTTGCATGCCGAGGAACTGCGTCTGCCAGGCCGCCCCGCCAATACGATTGCCCATCGTGTGAAAAGGCGGATCCTCGAGAATGATCGCACGCACCCGCTCCGGCAGTTCCGCCGCCACTGCAGCGGCCACCATCGCCCCGAGAGAATGCCCAAAGAGGACGAGCGGAGCATCGGCTTCTTCCCGGACGATACGAACGGCATCGGCCACGTAATCGGAGACAAGATAGCTCTCCGCTCGCGGCGATTCGCCATGACCGCGTTGGTCCAGTGCGATGACCTTCCAATTTTCTGCGAGCGCGGGGAAAAGTGGTTCCCAGTCCGTTCCACAGCGCGTCACGCCGTGAAGCAGCAACAATCCAGGACCTGCCCCGCAAGTGGTGCGATGCAAGTTCACGGTTGGCGGTGCCGCATTCATAGGGTGTCGATTTTCGCAGATCTGGCGTCGAGACCGGTGCGCCAGTCGTTCCAGCCTCCGTCCACCGATGACGGGGCGGCGTGCCACTGCGGCATCGGCTCGCCGGTCGCGGGATCCCGGTCGGGAATGGGCAGCATCATGATGCGTTTGCAGGCGCGCTTGTAGTCTTCATCGCTCAGGTAGGCTTCCTCGATGTCGTCCCAATCACGCCCGTCCGGGTAACCACCACACACGTGAAGGTCATCCGATTGGGCGGTCATCTCGTGGCTGACTCCGGCAGGGATGACGACCACGTCGCCGGAGCTGATTCGCAGACGGGTCCAACCACCTTCCCCAACGGAAAGATTGAATTCCATCCAGCCGTTGGCGCAACCGAGGCACTCATGGGTGGTGGAATGGAAATGGGCGTATTTATAAACTCCGGGGTAATCCCAATTGTTGGACCAACCGTTGGCACGAAACCGGTCCTTGATCGCCTCGGCTCCACCACCGGGTATGGCGTTGCGGTGTACCAACAAGGGAAAACGGTTGTTGGGAATTTTGCCTTGGGGTTTGGACGGATAGACCTCGGTCGACATGGCGTTTGCTGCTTCGGTTTGGAGTTTTCGAATCTAATTTTGGATAAGGAATTCTTCAGGAAACCGGCGGCATCACTCGGAGGCGGCACCATACGCGACGTCTTCACCGCCATAACGACGGACGCGCAGATTGCATTGTTCGGCGTGGCCCACGAATCCCTCGAGCATGGATAGCCGTGAGCCGTATTTGCCGATCAACGTCGCGGCTTCATCGGTGAGAATCTTTTGGTAGGTGTGAGTTTTCAGAAACTTGCCGACCCAGAGGCCGCCGGTGTAACGCCCAGCCCTTCGGGTTGGCAGGGTATGGTTGGTTCCAATCACCTTGTCGCCGTTGGCCACATGGGTTCGCGGACCCAGGAACAAGGCTCCGTAACAAGTCATGTTTTCCAGGAACCAGTCGTCACGGTCGGTCATCACCTGCACATGTTCGGACGCGATTTCGTCGGCCTTGGCAAGCATTTCCTCGTAGTTGTCACAGAGGATCACCGCGCCGTAGTCCTGCCACGATGCCCGGGCGGTTTCAGCCGTGGGCAGGATATCGAGGATCCGGTCGATTTCCGCAAGGGTCGCCCGGGCGAGTTGGGATGAATTCGTCAGCAAGATGGCGGGCGAGTTGTAACCATGCTCGGCCTGCCCGAGCAGATCGGTGGCACAAAGTTCGGCATCGACGGTATCGTCCGCGATAACCAGTGTCTCGGTTGGACCAGCAAGGAGGTCGATGCCCACGCGGCCGAAGAGCTGGCGTTTGGCCTCGGCCACATAGGCGTTGCCGGGGCCCACGATCATGTCCACTGGGTCGATCGTTGACGTTCCCAGCGCCATCGCACCGATCGCCTGCATGCCGCCCAAAACGTAGATTTCGTGTGCACCGCCCAAGTGCATGGCCGCGACAATCGCGGGATGGGGGGCGCCGTTTTGGGGCGGAGCGGCAGCGACAATGCGCGGCACGCCGGCCACGGCCGCGGTCAACACCGACATGTGGGCGGAGGCCACCATCGGAAACTTGCCGCCCGGCACATAGCAACCGACCGATGGCACGGGGATGTTCCTGTGGCCGAGAATCACACCGGGCAGCGTTTCGACCTCGAGGTCGATCAGGCAGGCACGCTGGGCTTCCGCGAAACGACGGATTTGAGCCTGGGCGAATCGGATATCGGCAAGGTCGCGGGCCGAGACCCGGGCCATCGCAGCTTCTATTTCAGAGGGGCTCAGTCGAAAGCTGGCAGGGTCGTATCGGTCGAACTTGATGGATAAATCCCGCACCGCTTCATCGCCGCGGGCAGCAATGTCAGCCAGGGTGCTCTCGACAATACCACGCACCTTGGCGTCGTCTTCGGCCCGTTGGATTTCGGGCTTACCGGATTTCAGATAGGTGATGGCCATTGAAGCAGTGGGGGCACGCTGTCCTTATGGGTCGGTAGCAGGAACGACAACTGATACTGATTAGGAATTTTGAGTTCTGAATGACAGGAGTTTTAACTTCCGGTAGCCTACCCAGGAAAAACTCATCATTCAAGGTATGTGTTGCAGAGGCGGCCGTGGCCGCCTCTCACAAGCGCCACGGCGTTTTTGGGGATGGTGAGCGAATCCAGCGAATTTCCGCTTCGGTAGTCTTCTGACTCTTTTTTGATGTCGGACCTTACCAACTCCGGTGGCCGACACCGATGTAGGCCTTTCCTGCGTACTCCGGTCGATGTAACCGGAGCATCCAAGCTTCGTTGAGTTTCGTCGCGGAGGTGTCGATGAAATACCGTTCCGGTCGCTACTTTGCGTCGATCAATCTTTTGCNNGCCCGATATTCGCGATGGGCTGATTTTGTCGATGAAGGAACAAATCGTGCCGCTGGTTCGTGAAGTTGTCGGAGAAGCCAACACCGCCGCCCCAGAACTCCGGTGGATCGGTCGAAAAATCGGTTCCTGTTTTCTTCCAGAGGCGATAACTTGATGTAACGACACTGCAGAACGATGTGAAACGCCACACGCAAACGCTTCACAAGCGAATTAGCGCGGTATTTTCCCCGATGCCGCGTTCCGCGAACACAGGGAAGCAATGACGGGAATTTACAAGCATCACTATTTTAGCGGCGATTCCTGACGAGTTGGAAAAGTCGATTTTTCCCGTGATTTGACAACGTCGCTTTGCTAGCACGTCGCGAAGGTAGGTCATGCCAGGAGTAGGTGACTAGTCGGCTAAGCGGAGCGAGCATCATAAGATACCCTCAAGGATTTCCAATGATTCAACCATCAACGCTACCAACGCCTCGACGTGGACTCTCCGCTGATCCACTTATTGATACGCTACGAGGACGCTTCTAAACCGTCCAAGACTCGCGTCGGCAAGCGTCCTGCATTTTCCCGATGGCCGATGTCCTCATGCACGCCTTTGCCATGTTTGCGACCAAAGAACCATCCATGCTTTCCTTCCAGGATCATCACCGCGAACTACATATCGAGAATTCATTCAAGATCTCCGCAGTACTCAGAGATACTCAGATGCGTGAGATCCTCGATGGCATCGAAATCAAACCGCTCAACGAGGCGTTCGCGGATCTGTTCTGGGAACTCCAACGCAGCGGTGAACTCAAGAAGTGGCTCTTTGATGGTCAATACTACATCGTTGCCATCGACGGTTCAGGCTACTTTTGCTAAGACAACCTATCTTGCCCCCACTGTCTGGTGCGTCGCAAGAGCAACACCGGGCAGTATTATCACCAAGTCGTTGCAGCGGTGCTTGTCCACCGAGTCACCAAGCAGGTGATCCCGCTGGCCGTTGAGCCGATCGTTCGCGAGGATGGCCGATCTTGATCTGATTGAGAAGGGTCTGGATCTGTATCAACGCGATGGGCGTGCTCGTTAGCGAGTTGAGAACGAAATCTTCAATACGCTTAAGAACCAAGGCTATCATTTGGAACACAATTATGGGCATGGTAAAGGGAAGCTCGCGACAGTGCTGGCACTGTTGATGTTCTTGGCATTCGCGGTCGACCAAATCCACGAAGCATGCTGCGGACTCTTCGGCGCTGCGGTTGCAAAATCGGGTCGGCGTCTTCGACTGTGGGAGTCGATCCGCAGCCATCTATGTCACTTCGAGTTCAACAATTTTGCCGACCTGTATCGCGCGATCGCGACAGGCAGGCTTTGTAAAGCACCGCCACTATGATTCTGAATTTCGAGATGACCGACTGCAACGTCGAGGCGAACTGAGAATCAGCTTGCTCTGAGCGATCGGTCTGCATGGGGCGACCGATTTCGCTCTCAAAGGGGTTGCAAAACCGTGAGAAAAGGACATCCCAAGCCACTCGCCCTCTCAAAAACGCCCGCCTACTCAAGATTCAAGATGACGAATTGGCAAAGCTGCCCTCTCCAACGCTCAGCAAGCTCCCAAACCGCCCTCGCCGGGAATTGCTGGGCTGAGGCCGATAGCTGCCGGCATGTAGTCGATTTTCGAGGTCACGCAAGTTCGCTTGCAGTTTGACCGCGTAGTCGTCTACCGTGACTCCATCGACGCCCGGTGCCTTGTCTCGTTTGAGCTGTC
>DIUH01000267.1 GCA_002428205.1 Planctomycetaceae bacterium UBA6163 | reverse complement strand
GTGGAGCCGAGGATCACTTCGGGCAAACAGCCTCGATTGGCCAGCCATTTCGCCATCCGTGGTGCGTCACGCCTGCCTCGCTGGTTCAATGGCCGATCGTGATCGCCCAGCGACGCATCATTCCAATCGCTTTTGGCGTGCCGCATCAGGCAGACGGTAAAGGAAGCTTGGTTGCTGGACATGCGAGTCGGGTAGCGGGGTGTGAATGAGCCTGTGGACAAGTACCGGCTAAGGTTTATCGACTGTAACGATTGGTTTGTCCAGTTGGGAAACTTGGCCGGTGGCGATGAAGCTGACGGGTTGCAACGTTCGAATCGATTTTCCGTTGCGATTAGCCGATACAGATCTCTATCGTCGGAAAATCGGTAAAGCTGTCGATAAGCAGAATTGCTATCAAANNGACGTCGGATTCAGCGCATCAACGGGAGAGTGAACGCGTGAACTTGTCATGGCACGGATCGCACGGTGTAGTGGCGACGCGACGGAGCATTGCCTACGGAATTGCTTGGGGCGTTTGTTTTTCGTTGGCCAGTTTGCTTGGGGCGACTCAAACGCATGCCCAATTTGTTGCTAGTCCGGCGACATCGTCGAAGCCCAGTTTCGTCGACAGCGTCGATGAACTGGAAGGGCTGACGCCTGAGGAGCGTGTGAATGTCGCGGTTTACGAGAACTCACACCGCAGCGTCGTGCACATCGAGACTCGTGGCGACACCGATTCGGTGCTGAACCGGATTTTGACCAGCGAAGGGAGCGGCAGTGGGTCGATCTGGGATCAGGCCGGCCACATTTTGACGAATTATCACGTCATCAAAGGGGCGACCCAATTGGTCGTGACGCTGCACGATGGCAAGCAATTCGATGCGACGGTCGTTGGTCACGACATTTCCAACGACATCGCGATCTTGAAGATTGACCCTAAAGGGTATGAACTGCTGCCGGTGCGACCAGGGTGGAGCGAAAGGTTGAAAGTGGGCCAGCGGGTGTTCGCGTTGGGCAGTCCGCTTGGTTTGGAACAGACGATGACGGTTGGGGTGGTCAGCAGTGTGAATCGAACGTTGCCGAGTCTGTCGAAGCGAAAGATGAAGTCGATCATCCAGATCGATGCGGCGCTTAATCGTGGCAATTCCGGCGGGCCGTTGATGAACAGCAGTGGCGAATTGATCGGTATGAATACGGCGATCGCGAGCCGAATTGGTGAGAACAGTGGCATTGGGTTCGCGATTCCGGCGGCGACGATTTTGCGAATCGCGCCGCAATTGATCCAATTTGGCAAAGTGCGGCGGCCCAGTATCGGGATCGAATCGATCGCTGAAAGCAAAAAAGGGCTAATCTTGGTGGCCTTGGAACCGGGTGGCCCGGCCGAAAAAGCGGGGTTGCAAAGCGTTCATGTTGTCCGCCGAAGAACTCTGCTGGGGGAACGGGTTCGGCGCGATTACTCGACGGCTGATGTTTTGACCGAGATCGATGGCGAGCCGATTCGCAGTGCGGACGACCTGTTGTCGAGCGTGGAAAGTCGAAAAGCCGGGGAAAGCATCCTCGTAACGCTCCTCCGAAAGGAAGAAACGATTCAAGTGCCGCTTCTATTGGTCGAAGAATCGTTGACGCCGGCGCAGTGATCGCGGAATGCTCGCGACTCGGTGGTGACGTTTCGTTTCTGCCGCCAACCAAAGCCAGAACACCAAAGCCAGAACGCCAACGTGCTCGGTCGTCGGTCGCGTTGGCCCACCACAGAGGCGGCTTACAAAAGTAAATCTGCATAACGCCCAGGACCTGCTCAGCAGATTCTTTANNATCGGGACGATATCGGCTGACAATGGCTTTCACCGTTTCTTGGGTGTCAGGGGTAATCACCGGAGCGATGTGGTTTAGTTAGCAATACTGGCTGGATAATTGATGGTGACCTGATCGTGATGCTGATCCGATTCCTTGCCGCATTCGGGAAGTCGGGAAGTCGGGAACTGGTTGGTTTGCTGGGCGGCGTGTTGGACAGATCAAGCCAGACGATTGGCGTTCCATCCTCACGGGCGCTGTTATCTCCGATCTTACAGGTCGACACGTCGATCGAAAGTCGTTTCCGGGCTTTACGCATGGGCCGAATGTTTTCTACCCTGCAGCCCGACGCTGCAGACGGAGCGTTTGGATGGACCCAATTCCCGCCGAAGGAACGGCTATGTATCGCTGGTTGCTCTGTTTCCGGTATCTGCGCACTCGCTATATCGCTTTGGCGTCGATCATCAGCGTGATGCTGGGTGTCGCGACGTTGATCGTGGTGAACAGCGTCATGGCGGGTTTTGCGGCTGAAATGCATGACCGTTTGCACGGCTTGGCTTCGGACATTCTGATCGAGTGTCATGCCAGCGGCGGGATGCCCGATCCCGATGGACACTTGAAGGAAATCCGCGCGATCTTGGGCGACAAGGTCGAAGGGGCGTCGGTCAGTGTGCATGTTCCGGCGATGCTGGGGATCGAGTTCAACGGCCAGTTGATCACGCGACATGTCAATTTGGTCGGGATCGATCCGGAGACTTACGACACGGTCAGCCAGTTTGGCCGGTTTTTGCTGCACCCCCAGAATCAGTCGATGGTCGACTTTAACTTGCGTGACGGTGGCTACGCGCCTGATCGCGAGAACTTTCCTGACGCGGGTTGGGCGTATCGTCGACAAAGAGCGTCTTACGAAAAACTGCTGGCCGAAGAGCGTGACCGAATCGACGCGGCGGTGCGAAAGGCCCGCGGCGAACAACCCGCCACCGCAAGTGATCCTTCGGACGACGCGGCCGCTCAAGGCCCGAGTATGTCGTATGGCTTTTCGCCCGCGATGATTGAGTCGAACGACGCTGGCCAGGCAAAAATGTTTGACGCATCGGTCGATCAATTTCCCGGTATCGTGCTGGGGATTGCCACTTGCAGTTCGCGAATGCGTGACAGCGATGGCGATGTTCGTGACCATTTTTATTGCCGTCCCGGTGACGACGTACGGATGATGTTCCCCAACGCGTCGGACAATGCAAAGGTTGTCAACCAGAAGTTTACGGTGATCGACTTATATGAGTCGGGGATGAGTGAATATGACAGTACGTTCGCGTTTGTGCGGCTGGACCAGTTGCAAGAGTTTCGCGGCATGATTAACCCAGAGTCGGGGATCCGCAGCGTGACGACGGTGCAATTGAAGCTTGTTCCCGGAGCGAACTTGAACGAAGCACGTGATGATTTGCGGCGCCGCTTTCCACCCGATGTTTACGCGTTCAACATTCAAACTTGGCGTGACATGCAAGGCCCGTTGTTGGCTGCGGTACGTCTGGAAACGACAATCCTAAACATCTTGCTGTTCTTGATCATCGCCGTAGCCGGGTTCGGGATTCTGGCGACATTCTTCATGATTGTTGTCGAGAAAACACGTGATATCGGGACACTGAAAGCGCTTGGTGCATCCGGTGGCGGTGTAATGAGCATCTTCCTCAGCTATGGATTGTTGTTGGGAATCGTCGGCAGTGGAGTCGGTATGGTGGGAGGACTATTGTTCGTCAAGTACATCAATTCGATCGCGGCGGTGATCGAGAAGATTACTGGCCAAGAAGTATTTGATCCGACGGTCTATTATTTTAATTCGATCCCGACGATTGTTGACCCGATCACGATCGCTTGGGTGGTTGCCGGTTCGATTTTGATCGCGACGACGGCGAGCGTTCTGCCGGCCCTGCGTGCGGCACGGATGAATCCGGTTCGGTCGCTGCGGTTTGAGTAATGATAAGATTTTTTCCTTCCGATCGACACACCCTCTCACACGTCAGTTGACATGAACGACCAACCGGTACTGCGAGCCACTGGGATCTACAAGAGTTACCAGAAAGATAGTCTTGAGGTGCCGGTGCTGCGCGGTGTCGATCTAGACGTTCCGTATGGCAAGATCACGGCGATGGTCGGACGAAGCGGCAGCGGCAAGAGCACGTTGATGCATTTGTTGGCGACGCTGGACCGGCCTGACCAAGGCGAGATCTATTTTCGTGGCAAGCGAATCGACAATGCGTCACGCGCCGAACGGGATGCGTATCGCAATCGCGATATCGGTGTGATTTTTCAGTTTTATCATCTGTTGCCCGAATTGTCGGCGGTCGAAAACGTTTTGGCGCCGATGATGATCGGCCAAAGCACTTGGCAATACTTTCGCAACCGAAAGCAGGCGAGATTGAGGGCCGAAGCGATGCTCGATCGCGTCGGGTTGCTACACCGCGGGGCGCACAAGCCGAGCGAATTGAGCGGCGGTGAGATGCAGCGGACGGCGATCGCCCGATCGCTGATGACACAACCCTCGGTGTTGTTGGCCGACGAACCGACGGGCAACCTCGATACCGAAACCGGGGCCGATATTCTGCGACTGCTGCGTGGGCTGAACCGCGACGATGGATTGACCGTCGTTATGATCACGCACGACGATTCGATCGCCGCTGGCGCGGACAATCTGCTGAGGATGAAGAACGGCCGCATTCAGGACGAGCGAATCCTGCAGGTCGCCTGATCGACAAGCTCCATTGCGTAAATCGACACAATCTGTCGCCGTGAGGCCAGACTGAAGCAGTTGGATGGCAGGTTTTCCGCAAGAAAGCCGAATCAAAATTGATGGGGCCGGGTTGCGCGACGGGTCGAAGTTAGGATTCGCCGTATGCCGCCGAACAACCAACCCACCAGAGTGGGCCATCCAGCGGGTGAACCGATTTACTTTTGCGGAACCGATCTGCTTCAACCAATCGCACGGGATGATCGCAAATTGATCAACCAGCGGCAGCGGTTTGAGCTTTCTTGATGAAAGCGTTCAAGCGGCTCTTCAATCGGCTGGCAGTGTTGCTGTGGATCAAATTGGCCGCAGCGGCTTTATCCAACTTTTTGGTTGCCAAGCGGAACTCGGTGGCGGCATCGTCAAACTTGCCACCTTCAACAGCGGTTCGCACCTTGCGAATCTGTGACCGCAGTGCACTTCGCTGGGCCCGATTGCGTGCTCGGACCTTTACGTTTTGACGAAGACGTTTTTTGGCTGTTGAGGTATTTGGCATGGCTAGGGTTGAACACCGGGTGACGAAATCACGCGGTCGCGGTAAGGATAGCGGTGCGTGTCAAAGGGTTACCGAAATAACGGTTCGAAAGTATGCCAAGCCCAGCGTTGACTGTCCAGGGCTAATCGCTGAAGCCATATTGTGGGCTCGTTGAAAAGTGAAATAACCGATTCAATAGATAATGCCCGCATGCGAGCGGGTCGATTGCCAAAACACGACGTTCGCCGAATTTCATTGCTGATTCACACAAAAAATGCTTCCAAAAGTCTTCCTGATCGGAGCTGGCCCCGGCGATCCCGGCTTGCTGACGCTACGCGGTGCCGAACTGCTCGGCCGCTGTGATGTCGTGTTGTATGACGGATTGAGCAATTCGCAATTGCTGGCTCACGCGCCGCGTGCCGAGCTGATTTGCGTTGGAAAACACGGGCAAAGTCGGATTTGGCGGCAGGATGAGATCATTGCTGAAATGCTCCGTTTCGCTCGCGATGGCAAAATCGTTGCGAGACTCAAAGGTGGCGATCCGGCCGTTTTTGCTCGCACGGCCGAAGAAGCCGAAGCGCTTCGAACGGCCGGGATCGCGTTCGAGATCGTT
Organism: Planctomycetaceae bacterium UBA6163; assembly: GCA_002428205.1. Classification (GTDB taxonomy): domain Bacteria; phylum Planctomycetota; class Planctomycetia; order Pirellulales; family Pirellulaceae; genus UBA6163. Next base: position 4,823 of record DIUH01000267.1, on the reverse strand, counting down.
CCTGGAATCACCGCAGCGCTGGCCGCAGGCAGCTACGCCGGCATTCCGATCACTCATCGCCGCTACGCTTCGGCCGTCGCCTTGGTAACTGGCCACGAGGAGCCGGACAAAGACGAGTCGGCACTCGACTGGGACGCGTTGGCACGTTTCCCGGGCACTTTGGTCGTCTACATGGGCGTCACGACCGCCGGTGTGTGGACGTCGGCATTGATGCGTGCGGGAAAACCAGCCGACACGCCCGCTGCGATCCTGAGACGATGCTCGTTACCCGACCAGCAAACCATCCACTGTCGATTGGACGAGGTTGCCCACCAGCTGACTCCGGCATCGAAAATGCGTCCGCCGGTGATCGTCATTATCGGCGAAGTTACCCGTTTGGCCCACTGCATGTCGTGGTTCGACACGCGGCCACTGTCCGGAAAAACCGTGTTGGTAACGCGGTCGGAACAACAGGCGGACGAATTGGCCGAGCCACTGCGGTCGCTGGGTGCCGAGGTCATCAGCCAACCGGCGATTGAGATTGAGCCTTTGAGTTCATTCGAGCAACTGGACCGCGAGATCGCGCGGTTGTCGGAATACGACTATGTGGTGTTCAGCAGCCGCAATGGCGTTCAATACTTTATGCAGCGTTTTTTGGACGTCGTCGGCGATGTTCGTGATTTGGCTTGGACGAAGATCGCCGCCGTTGGACCGCGCACAGCCGAAATGTTGGCGACTTACCACATTCGGGCTGATGTCGTTGCTAAGGGGATGTCGGCCGATTCGCTCGCCGATTCGCTGCTGGACGAAGCGCCGGACAATCAATTTCTGCTCGTTCGTGCCAGCCGCGGTCCCGACACACTGGCCCAGCATTTGACGCAGGCCGGCGGAGAAGTCCGCAGCGTTGTCGCCTATTCACACTCCGACGTGCCACAGCCCGACGAAACGATTATGCGGCGAATGGCGTCCGGCGATATCCAATGGGTCACCGTGACCAGCGACGCGATCGCCCGTTCAGTCGTTCGCATGTTTGGTCAAAACCTGCACCAAACGCGACTGGTATCGCTCAGCCCGGGCGTCTCGCGGACTCTTGAATCGCTCGGCTTCACAGTCGCCGCTCAAGCCGCCCAGCCGACCATGCAATCGTTGGTCGAAGCGATCGCATCGCAATCGCAAAGCTGAGTTGTCACGGTGAATCGTATGAATGAAGAAATCACTCAGCTTTCTTCGGCTTACCCTTGCCGCGATTCTTCTCTAGATCCTTCAGCCGATTCTCCAATGTCGATACTAACTTTCGCAATTCTTCGACACTTTCCGCGTTCTCGCCGACTTCACTTTGTATCGACTGCAAATGACCGGCAACACCTTCGACGCGATCGATAACTTTTTCGGCTTGCGAAGCGTTCTTAGTAAGATCGCCAGCGATCTTCTTTACAGAACCTGACAGCGATTTTACTTCACCCTCAATCTTACCGACCAATCCGTTTTGCTTTTCAGCGCCACCGACGACCGATTTCAACTCTGTAGCCAATTCGTCGAGTTGAATCTTTAGTTTCTTCGTCGCACCGTTTGTGTCTGCGACCGCGACCTTGATTGCTTCGCCACCTTTGGCGAACTCTGATTCGATACGTGCGATCTGCTTTTGGATTTCGCTGACCGTTGCCATCGCCTTCTCCATCGCATCGCCCGATTCGGTCCGCTTTGCTTCCAGGCGCTCGTACGCTTCGCGAAGTCCTACAGCCAAAGTGACCACCTGTTCGTTGCGGATCGCATACTCTTTTAGCGATGCCTCGAACTGAGTGCGTGCGTCGTCACGTTCCTTGATCGCTTCGGCCAGTTTTGTGACAACTTCTTCTTGTTTTTGACCAGCGGACTCGATGTGCTTTTGCAGCAGTTCTTTTAGAGCGTTAAGTTCTGCTTCTAGCTTAGCGTTTCGCTCGGTCATTTCGGCAATTGCGTGACCATAATCACCCTTTCTATCATCTGTTAAACTTCTATCGTCTGTTAAACCGAGTGTCGACGCGACAGCTGACGCAGCTGATTTTGCATCGGAACTAGTAACGGCGTGCTCCGAATCGATCCGCTCACCGACCAGCGGAACGTTTGCCTCTATAACCGTTCCTTGCAACACGCCATCAATCAATGGCCGTTCGGCGATTAATCGATCTTCGATTATGACGTAAGATTCGGTCGGAAAGGTTTCATTCGTCCCAACCACCTGTCCCGGGCCGATTGCCTCAATAACCTGATGTTGTTGGCCAGAGGCTGTAGAAACGAAACCGAGGAATAATCCCAAAAAGCAGTAAAAACCAAGTTTGTCTTGCACGATGAACGACCGATCCGTTGATGAGTTTCAAGCTGTGGAAAAAATGATTTGAACGGGTGTGACGACAAGCCACGGCACCGCCCAGGCTGGGCATAGTGAAACCCCATCCCACCCATTATTCGGGCCGGGTCCGTCCGTTGTCAATGATATTCTGAAGCCGGGATTGTAATTGCTGGGCCATCTCGCCATGCCGGTCAATAACATTCTGTTTCTCGGCCGGATCGTTCTCGAGGTGAAACAGCTGGTACTGCGGAACGGGTGTGCCAGTCAATTGGCTCTCGACCACCATGTTCCGAGCCATCTTTTTGTCGTGACGCAGCAGTTTCCAATCACCGACCCGCAAGCCGAACGATCCGCTGGTGCCGTTGTCTTGCTGGACCAAATGGTCGCGTCCGACTGCGCCGTCGCGACCCAACAAAGCACCGCTGACATCCAAACTATCTAAAAACGCATCGGCGGGAATCGCTTGTCCTGTGATCGCCGCCATGCTGGTTGGCAGGTCGATCGTGCAGACCACTTCGTCACTGACACCGGGCTCGATTCGGCCTTTCCATCGCGAGATGAACGGTGTTCGTGTGCCGCCTTCGTAGACACTATACTTGCCACCCGAAAATGGCCCGGCGGCGCGATGGTCGCCAAGCTTTTCCAGCGCGCCGTCCTCGTAGCCGTCATCCATCACCGGCCCGTTATCAGAACAGATCACCACAAGCGTGTTGTCGGCAAGATTTTGCTCGTCAAGCGTCTTCATCAATTCGCCGACGCACCAATCAAACTCAAGAATCGTGTCGCCACGAAATCCGAGCGAACTCTTGCCTTGGAATCTTTCATGAGGAATTCTTGGCACATGAATATCATGCGCGGCAAAGAATAGAAAGAAAGGCCGGTCGCGATGTTTGCTAATAAACTCTTTCGACTTTTCAACCCATTTGTCCGCCAAATCTTCGTCACGAAACCTTGCCGCGTGGCCGCCGGTATAAAACCCGATCCGACTGATTCCGTTATGAATGGTCGCATTGTGCCCGTGAGACCAATTCATCTTCAGCGAATCTCGATGGGTGATCCCGGTCGGATGGTCTGGACTCGGTTTCTTGTCACCCACCCACAACGGATCGGCAGGATCGAGATTCAACACGCGATGATCCTGGACATAGACTTGGGGAACGCGATCATTCGTTGTCGGCAACAAGAAACAACTGTCAAAACCGATTTCAAGCGGCCCAGGCTTTAAATCGCCATTCCAATCCGGCCCGCCATCGCCGCCTAAGCCTAAGTGCCATTTCCCGACCACGCCGGTCGCGTAACCCGCCCGCTTAAGCATCGACGCGATCGTCTCGGTCCCCGGTTGAATGATCGCTGGCGCGTTGGGTGGAGCGATCCCGGTTCGATCGCGACGAAAGGCATAGATTCCGGTCAAGAAGGAATAACGCGTGGGGGTGCATGTCGAGGCGGAACAATAGCCGCTGGTAAACCTTAAACCTTCGCTGGCCAAGCGATCGATGTGAGGCGTCTGAATCGAGGTCGCACCATAGCAAGATAAATCGCCATAGCCCAAATCATCCGCCATGATGACAATCACATTGGGCGTTTCGGCACATGCGAGCGACGTCCCGAAAGCGGCCAAAATTGCTGCAAACCAAGTCAGTAACGCGGTACGGTACTTTGAGAAAAGGTGTGATAAAGGATTTGGCATGGATTTCAGGGGAGGATCGGTTTGTGGGGATGTAGGTTTGCGAGTCGTCCGCGAGGATTTCCAACATATTAATCGATACTTCGTGCCGATACACGCGTGACCTTTGGTATCTACACATCTTTTCTGACCCCCACGAGCTCGTCTCGTGGGTGAATAAGGTTCGTAAGCTAGACACCGAANNAAGCGGCGAGCACAAGTGAAAATCGGAAGGTCAAGTAAATTGCGGCTTGTACCTAGCATGCCAACCTCGGCTTCCTGCCAGACGAGCTGGCAGGGGAGCGTTACATGATGACTTGTGTAGATACCAATGCCCAAGTGAGAGTGTCCGACGCGTTATCCCGATTTACTTTTGCGACAGTGCGTAGTGTTTCTTTTTCGTCGCGTTATTGCATTAGCCAACGCCGGTCCGTACAAAGTCGACTTCTTATCGCCTCCTTTACAGTGGGATTTCACTGATGTTTGCGGAAATGATTTTGCCGGAGTTTGACCAAGAAATGGCAACGACGCGGCGAGTGCTGGAACGAGTGCCAAGCGAATTGCTCGATTGGCGGCCCCACGCAAAGTCGAACACGATCGGATGGAACGCCAACCACCTAGCGGAAATCCCAGGCTGGGTAGAGAACGTGTTGACTGAGCCGTCGTTCGACATTAACCCCCCGGGCGGACCGGTTTTTGCAACTCCCACGCACGCGTCGCGCGAAGCGATTCTGGCCGAGTTTGACCGCAACGTCGCTCAGGCCCGCGCCGCGATCATGAGATTTAAGGATGAAGCGATCGATGAAATCTGGAGTTTTTTGGATAATGGTCAAACGCTGTTTGCGATGCCAC
>DIUH01000310.1:18801-21050 GCA_002428205.1 Planctomycetaceae bacterium UBA6163 | reverse complement strand
AACGCGGCCAGGTGGCCAGTTTTTCAACCAGAGTATCGAGGATGTGTTCGCTAGCCGCGGTCAGTGTTGTGGTGCCGCGTGGGAAGACTAGGTCGGGAACGGACAGTGTGCCGACCGGGACCAGCGTTTCCCACTGGTCATCCGAAAGGGCGGGTAATTGGAACGCTTCGGGGACCACTTCGGCTTCGTCACCGGGATGAAACCCACTGTCGAAAAGCGCTCGCAGCAGGCGGTCGTAATACAAGCGGTTCGGTTGGCCAGCGGTCGGATCTTTCGCAATCGCGCCGGTTTCGATCAACACTCGCGTGATGTTGGTGACCATGTCGGCAATATGCTGGGTTGAGTTGATCGTTTGCAAACCGAAGTGCGAAAAGTTTTCTTGGGTGTTTTTCCAACGGATACCGCTTACCAATTTCTCAGCGACGGCCGCGTCCATTGCCTTGGCACCACCGGCGTCGGCGATTACCAATTTTTGCATCGCGGTGGGTTGGCGATAATCGTACTGTGCGCGGAAGTAACAATCGATGATCTTCTGGGCCACTTCGGGTTGCTTTACTAGGAAATCGCGATCGGCGACAAGGCAGTCGACGATGTAACCGGTGAACTGTGAACTGTCGACGACAACGTGCATCGCATCATTGGCCAGAATTCTGGAAACATAAGGCTCCCAAACTACGAAAACTTCGCGAGAATTTTTCTCCGTCTTGCGATAACGGTTGAACACGTCGTCGGCGTCGGTCGCCATGGTGAAAGGTTGTGCGGGCAAGCGGTCGAGCGCAAAGGTATTGATGACCACTCGCGCCAGCGTTTCGCTGGGGCTGTCGGGCGTGACAACGAACCGGACATCGGTCTGGTTCAAGTCGTCGACATTTTTGATGACGTCCTTATAAGCGACCATCGCATCGGCACCTTGCGTTTCGTCGATCAGGGCAACAATCGTTGCGGGCGATGATCCCAGCTGGGCCGTGGTTTTGATCAGGGCGTCGATCGTGAACGCCGCCATCTGGACCTTACCACTGCTGAGCGACTGCAGCCGGCCGGAATAATCGGCGGCGTCATCGATCAGGTTCAGCTTGATCTTTTGGTCGCGCAGCAGTCGCGAAAATGTCGGGCTGCGCAGGACCGCGTAACCGGAGAACGAATCCAGCGCGATCGTCACTTCGTGGTCATAAGGCAATTCGCCTTGAGTCGCTTGAAGGGCGTTCTGCTGGGCTTCGGTTTTCGCCTGTTCGGCCGCTTCTTGCCGCAGCGGCGTGACGACCAATCGCCATAGCGCCGCTCCGGTTGCGAACAGGGCTAACCAGATGAAGCAGACCGCGACTAATTTACCTTTGCTCACCAGCGTACCCTTACCGTGCGTGCTTGACGACTTGATAGACGATGATCGGCGCACCGACAAAGATGACTAGCATGAACATACAAACCAATCCGAGCAACGTGCTGCCGCCACTTTGGCTTGCTTGGCCAGGATTAGCGACCGATGGCGGCGGGCTGAATGCCCTCGGATTTGATGCCGCGAAATCGCCTTGTTCGGACTGGACATCGACCAGGGTGTTGTCGACTTGCGATAGTGTGGCGAGTGCGACAGCGGCAACTTCGGCGGGCAACGGGGCCAGCATGTCGTAATCGGATTGGCCGGCATCGCCAGAATCATCCGCCGTTTCGGCAAAGACATCGGCGATGGCGGTTGCCAACGAAGCTTCGTCGTCGGCCCGGCGATAGGTGTTCGCTTGGGTAGCCAAGCTGTGGTCGCCCGGCATATCGACTCCGATGACATCCAAGATAAAGCCACGAGCACGAGCGATCGGCACATAACGTTCGACCAACTCGGGATCGCCCGCTTCGCCATCGGTGACGATCAACATCCGATAGGTTCCATACATTTGGCGCTGGCGGGATTCTAATAACGTATTCAGTGCCGTTTGCATCGCGGCCCCCAGTGGCGTTCCACCGTCGGCTCGGATTGAGTTGATTCGTTGCTGGACGGCACTTCGATCGAGCGGTCCCATCGGAATCACCCAATTGCCGGCTTGGCCCTGTGAGTTGAGTGCCAAGACACCAACCTGGGCATTGTCCGGCACATCGCGAAGCACCTTGACGAGCGCGTCTTGGGCAGCCGTCATGCGACTGATGCGACGATTGGTTTGCATTCGCGTCGCCATACTGCCGCTGTCATCGATAATGATGACAACGTTCTGCTGGGCGGTTGCGTTGGAAGTGGTTAGCGTCGTGATTGCTGTCGTTGCGAT
>DIUH01000310.1:18053-18733 GCA_002428205.1 Planctomycetaceae bacterium UBA6163 | reverse complement strand
CCTTAGAAATCGAAGTCGGAGGATTGGATCGCTTCGGCTTCGACCTTCACGATCCGGAACTCGACTCGCATGTTCTGTTTCGCTTCGTTCAAGTTCGCAGGTTTGGCGATTACCGGATCACTGATCCCGGCACCGACCGGGGTCATCTGCGATGGGTCCATCTTCGTTCCCTGTGAAGTTGCGAACGCGGCCAGAGCGTCTCGCACCGCCTCGGCTCGTTTCTTGGAAAGATTCAATGCCGCTTGCATCGTCACCGCCGGATCGGGTGATGAACCAGAAAAGACGCCCTGTTCGATCAGGGCTTGCAGCTTTTGAACTTGTTCAAGATCAAGCGGTTGGCCGTTTAGAAAATACTTGTAATTCCCCTGCGTGCCGGTTTGTTTGATCACGCCTTTTTGCATGCCACTTTTCAACATATCGACCAACGTTTTGGTCGGATCGCTGTGGCCGCGGATGACAACGCGAGCGTTGCCGAAAGTCGAAGCGGCTTGCAGGGCGCGGGTGAACTCGGCGCCGTAACGATCGGCCGAGAAATCGTTCTGATTCGGTTCAAAACTGATCGTAAACGAAACGATCGTGTTGCTGTCGAGGTTAGCACCAAAGAATTGATCCATTGATTCCGCGGCGTCGGCAAATCGTTCCGTCATTTGCGGTTCGACATACTTAACACCGGCGAGTTT
>DIUH01000310.1:17855-17980 GCA_002428205.1 Planctomycetaceae bacterium UBA6163 | reverse complement strand
ATTTGTCCTGGCAGGCCCACGAACGTGCAATCCAACAACAGGCCGTGTCCGTCGACTTCGATGCTGGGGATCACTTCTTGGCCGAAAATCTGTTGTGATTGAGTCAGCAGTTTTCGATAAGTCGG
>DIUH01000310.1:3974-17811 GCA_002428205.1 Planctomycetaceae bacterium UBA6163 | reverse complement strand
TGGGCCCCTTTGACGGTCCCTTCGGCGCCCGAACCGGTCGAATCGAATCCACCGGTTAAGCCGAACATGTCCGGCGTGATCACACAACAGGCATCGATCGACGGGTCATTGCGGAACGCCTCGGCGGCACCTTCGGGTCCGGTCAAATCTTTAGTCCAAACGATTGTCACGTCGTCTTTGGTAAGTTGAGCCGCGGAGAGCGAATCGTATAACAATCCGACGTGGGGTCCGCCTTGTTGGCAAGCGATTTTTTTGCCCTTCAAATCGTTCAATGTCTTGATCGATTCGCGAGCGATGATATGGTCACCGGCACTCCATGAAAGTTGCAGCACGACCACCGGTTTTGTTCGCGGGTCTTGGCCGAGCACTTCGCTGGCCTGGCCCAGCATGCGAAACGTGCCACGCAAGAACGGAGTCTTGCCACTTAAGTAATCTTTGACTTGGCCGATAAAGTCGTCACCCGAGGTGAGTTTCAGATTTAACTTTTCTTTACCAAATATTGTGTTCGACTGAGTCGTCAGACCGCCATTGGCGTGAAACGTTGCGACGTCACCACCCCAGGTGATATAAGGAACTTGTAAGACATCGGACTTAGCAACCGGCGCGACGGTAACTGGGCCGACCAATGTCGCAAAGTTCTGTTGTGCGATTGTGGTCAGCGGTGTAAAGATCGCGATACCGACAGCGATCAACAGATGATTGAAACGTTTCATTTACTGAATCCCCTCACGTTCGAGTTGTCTAATTTCGTGTTCCCAACTGGCCCGTTGTTCGTCGCTGATTTCCGGATCGGGCAATAAGCTTCGTCGCGTGCAATTGACTAAAGCTTGTAAAGTTTGGTAGCGGCGCGTTTGTTCGATCGCGGGAGGCAAGTGGTCGTGAATCAGCGCGATCAAAGCTTCCTTATCCGCGGGCGGTTCGGCCTTCAGTTGGCTGCGGAGCGACGCGAACGCCGCGGCCGAAAAATCTTGTGACAAGATATCGCGGTCCAGCAGTTCGACCAGTGATTCATCACCATCCAACTTCGTCGCACCGAGCACCCAGCGGATGAATGCACGGCGGTCGTCATCGCGTGGGTCGAGGATCGGGATGATCAGGTCGCCGACTCGGCCGGGGCGACGAATGTCAGGCGAAAGCAAATGAATCCGTGCGGTCATCAACAGCCAAATCACTTGGCCTCGCAACCTCGGGTCGCTCATCATCGCCTGAATTTTGCCGGTCAAACGACGTTCTGTCTCATGCGCCCCGGCACCGACGCCGCCAAACTGCGTGTCAGCTTCGTCGACAAAGATCACTACCTTTTCGAGCGATTCAAGGACACGTCGCAAGCGTTCGAAAATGACATCGGTTTGCCCGAACCACTGGCTGCGGATGCTCTTGAGCACTAGCACGGGTAGATCGAGTTCGGCAGCGAGCGCTTCGAATATAAATGTCTTACCGCCACCGATCGGACCGGCGACCGCGGCGCCGGGCAATGCGGCATCGCCTTTCATTTTGAATCGCGGAATCATCTTCTCGGCTAGAAAAGTTTTTAGCTGGGAGAAGCCGACGACTTGGGCCAACCGGTGCGAAGGTTTTTTAAACTCAACCACATCTTCGCCCAACTGACCTTGAATGTATTGCTGGACCATCGCGATCACATCGCTGGGCTGCATCACGCCGTCGACATAAGCCGATTCGACCAACAATTGTCGCAGCGCGTGCAGTGAAAGTCCGGCGCTGAAGTCGGCTAGGCTGGACGGCTCGGACCAAAGTTTGGCTTTGGCCGTGCTGGTCTGTTGAAAGTGTTGGATGAAGTGCAATCGGGTCTCGGTCGACGGCGCGGGGACTTCGATGTCCAGCAACTGTGGCAACATCGCGATTCGCGAATGAATCTGGCTGCGTGATTCGGCGAGGAAGCAGACCGAATCGCGGCCGGCCATGAAGTCGGGGTCGCTGAACCAATCGCTGATGATGCTGATGCGCCGCAAATGCGCGTCGCTTAACTGGGCGATATTGCCTTGATCGGCTGGCACCAACATATCGGTCGCTTCGATCACGATCAGCAGGTTTTCGCGCAGCAACAGGCGTGAACAGATCGTCAATTGGCGCAGGAACTCTAAGGCTTGCGTTGCGTTGCTGATCGAGCCATGAATCAGGTTGTCGTATTCGGTGCGGCGGCGCTGGAGTTGATCTTCGCGGCGGGTCAGGTCGCTGAGGATCAAAGAATCGGTATCGAGTCCCGTTTTCCAACTGACCCACGCGTCTCGCAAACGTTCGTAATCTTTGGGGGCGACGCGGATCGGCCCGTTGCGTTCATAAACCAAGCGAATGATGCCCGGGATCTCGGTCTTATGTCTCAGGAAACCGATCAGCGGGACGTACTTCGATCCGTCCCAGAACAAGTCGTGGATGTTGCCATGCAAGACGACACATCGAGACTGGCCCGAGTTGAAAATACGCGCCAGCCGGCTGAAGAACGCATAATTGGGGGCTGTTAGCCCCATAACGTTCGCGTTTTCGGCGGCAGCACGATCGGAGCCCGTTTGCGTTTGGCTTTCGTCGGCGACCGGGATTTCAGGAATGTTGTTGATGAGAAGACTCCCTTCGGATGCTTTCGGAACCCAGTGTCGGGATTATTCAGCGACACCGCCCGTAACGCAACAATAGGCTGATTTCGCGTATGGTTGCGTTTGCGGTGCAGGCTGCTGATTAAGCGACCAGCATAACAGAGTTGGCGGTCGAAAAAACGCGTTCGATATCTGCTGCGGATCGGCTGAGGAGATGCTAGGCGAAAAGATGCCGCAGGACGGGCGCGCAAAACCAGAAAAAAATGGATCGATTATTGATCGAGCGATTGGGTCACGCGTCGTTCGGCGCGGCGGGCGACAATGCTCATGCCTGCGGTGGTTAAGAACAGGATCGTGCCACCAAGAAAAGTCAAAATCGAAAGATTAACCAAACGTTCACCAACTTGATGCGATTTCCACTGCGTTTGGATCGATTGGCGATCGGCCGGTTCGAACAAAAGTTGTGCGGCGGATTCGTACATCACTTCGTCGCCGGCGAAGACTTCGCCATCGTATTGATGGTCAGCCGAGAGATGGCTTTCGATCCAAGCATCGTCAAGCTTGACGACTGAAGCGGCGGCGGGGTCGCCCAAAATCGTTTCAACATACGTTTCGGCAGCGGCACGCAACTGGGCGGACAGCGCTTGGCGGCTCAGTTCCGCTGTGCTAGACGGGGTGGAAACCACTGACCAGCGATGCAAGTCGGTCGACATGTCGGGCGATTGATCGACCCAAGAAGGGCGATTGGGTGGATAGGTGAAGGAGGTGGCGCTGCTGGGAGCAACTGAGAGCGGTTTGGACGTGGCTTCGTTCTTCGGTTCAGCCACAATGATTTCGGAATCTGAAGTGATTTCCGCGGTGTTCGTGTTGGCCCAACCCGTCCGGCAGACGGTTGCGCAACAAACGAGCATGACGAGTGCAAGAAGTACTAAACTTCGATTGGTCATCGAACGATCCCCTGTGACACTGCGGCGGTGTAGTCGTCATCCGATTCCCAAGTCGCCGCGATCTGGACAGCGATAACCGTCGCTGCGGCAACCAGCATGCCCCACGGTTGCGGGATCGGAATCAATTGTTGAATCAACCAGTCAGCAACCACGACAACGGCGACTGACCAAAGGCTTAAGCGCCGCGATCGCATCGGGTCGGTTAAACGCCACCAGCGGACGACTGCCATCAGAATCGCGAAGTGCAACATCCAGGCTGAAAGTCGTGGGATGGCGTTGGAATCATATAAAGCTTGCGGCAGGTCGGCATCGATCAACACGCGAGTCACACCAGGTTCAACAGGAATCATTAAATGGTTGAAAACCACATAACCCAGTGCCCCCAGCAAACCTCCGGAACCTGCTAGTACGATGCGACGGTTCAGTGGGTCGCCGTCGCGTCCTTCCCACAACTTGCCTAACGCAAGGACCACTGCGGACATCGAAAACCCAAGGACGGTAATCCATCCGAATGGCGCGATCGCCAGCGCGTTGACATCGCCGTTTCGCAGTCCGATCACGCCTGCGGCGACGGCACAGAACAGGGCAGCGATTGCCGCAGCGATCCACGATCCGGACAACTCGGCTAATTGGGTGGAGGCACGTTTTGCCGCCAGCGAACTGCGTTTTTGTTCTCGCCATTGCTTTCGGGTCACTCGTGGAACAGGCCGACGTACCGGGCCATGTCCGTTTCGTCCACGCTGGCCGGATTGCAAATAAACAGGCCGATGGTTCGCATTTCGTCCGACCAAAACTTGGCGAATCACATAATAAGGGACATACACGAAACCTAAGAATGTCAGCAGTGGCAACATCCATTTAAGGTTGCGCATCAAAATGAATGCGACCATCAGGATGACCAAGGTTCGAGCAACGGGTGAAAGTCGAACTTCCTTCCACCATTCGGCTAGATTATTCCAACCGGCGACGACGGCACGGGCGATCGGTTCTTCGGACGTTTGCTCAAGGGCCTGGATCGATGCTTGGTTGACTTGCGCCGTCTCGGGACGGCCAGGATCGACCGAAGCGATCGGATCGTCAGCGGATGGACTGGGCTGCGTCTGTTTGGCATCGACATTTACGGCTGAACTGACCGGCGATTGGCCAGGGCGTGAAACGAGCGTCGCAACCAAGGGGGCTGAATCGCCGTTGATCGCTTCGAGCATCGCTGTCGCGGAGGTCCAGCGCTCTCGTGGGTCTTTGCGCAGCGCTTTTTCGATCACGTCGCGATAAGGCTGGGCGATGCCGGTCAAGTCGGGATGCGAGGAGAGGTGTTTGACAATAATCTCATGCGCCGACTCGCCATCGAACGGCAATCGTCCGGTCAACATCTCATAAAGAATCACGCCAAGCGCATAAAGATCGATCTCGCGGCCATATTCACCGCGTCCGATTTCAGGGGCCATATAGTGAAACGTTCCGACGCTTTCGGTTTGACCACCGCGTCGCGATTCGGAAATGAACTTGCTGAGCCCATAGTCGCCGACCTTCACAACGCCATAATCGTCGAACAGGTTTCCTGGCTTGAGATCGCGATGCACTAGGCCTTCGCGGTGCAGGTGCGCCACGCCGGTGGCAGCCCCGGTAAACCAGCGGCGTGTTTCCGCATCGGTCAGCCCACTTGGGTTTCGATCGAGCGCATCACGCAGGCTTGCACCGGCGACGTATTCCATCACTACCCACCACGCCTGGGTTTCATCGCGACAAACGTCGAACAGCGAAACGAGGTTCGGGTGCTTGAGGTTCAGGCAATGGGAAACGCCGCGGAGTTCGATTTCTAGGTTTCGCTGGATTTTCTTGATCGCGACTTCTTTGCCCGCGTCGCTGATCGCGAAGTAGACTTCGCCGAAACCGCCGATCCCCAGGCCACGCTGGATCGTGTATCGGTCGAGCACGCGCGCACCGCTGGCGAGCGTAAAGTGCGTCGCGGCTGTGTATGCGGGTGTCGTCATCGAAGGTCTCCCACGGTCGTGGTCCGAATTATAGGCAACGGTTGGCTGTTGATTGCCGATTGGCTTGTCTTCCCGTGAAACCCGCTTGCTTTGATTGCCACCAAGGTTCAGGCCGAAACCGGCAAAGCGGGTGGCGCGCTGTTTTGATTTAATCTGGATCATCTTGCTTTTATCATCATAGACCAATCTTCGTGACGCCACGCCTGGCCGAGTTCGATCGGGTGGGGTGCTAAACTTCGACCGCGAACCCACCATCGGTCATCGCGACGAAACAGCACCCATCCTTGTGATGAAAGCGATTCGGCGCGAACATGATTAAACGATTCCGGCCCGACCAAAATCGTTTGGTCAAACAGGATGGTCGCGTCGATCGGACGGACCAGTCGGTGTGGCGCAGCAACCGTAATCACGGCCGATCGGCTCAGCGGGCTCGGTCGCTGGTATCGCAACCGTGGTGCCGCGTCGCTCGTCGCGACCACAAAATCGCCTGACGATAACCCATCTAAAGGCAACCATTGGTCGGTCGCCAACTGCAATGTTGCGATCGATCGCTCGGTCCCAGCCCGCTGGACAGCAGAGTCCGAGCCGGGTGCGATTTCGATCGCATCGCCGCTTTGACCGCGAACAATCGTTGCAACGCGACTTCGCCACGCACATCGCACGGCGATGTCGGCCGGAACATCGCCGCCGGGGCCGCCGATCGTCACTCGATCACGCTGCAAAAGATCGAAACCGCCTCCGCGATCGACCCACAATTCCCACCGGTCGCCCAAGTTGTCTTGTCCACTCAATTTTGTTTGCGGATTTGCGGTCATGTTTTCCAGCGGAGTAACGGTGCGATGAAAGCGAAAACCCGCCGCGCCCTGCTCTTTGCTTGGCAGGATCGCAGCGGGCATCGTTTCGTTCACGGCTGATTTCACGATCGCGGCAGAACGGTTGGAAGTGACTGAGGGTAACCACCACAAGCTTCGATTATTCTAAGACGATTGCGGCCAGCGAATCCGAATCGATTTTTGCCGACTCGTTCAGATAGGTCGAAATCGCGTCGAGCAAATCTTCGCTGCTTGGTTCGTCGAGGTTGATTTCGCCAGCTTGGTAAGTGTTTGCCGTGGCGACTTCTTCTTCGACATCAATCCGTGCGGCGATATCGTCCAGCAGTTCGCGGGTTCGCGACAGATGGCTGTCGTCCAGATTCAGCGGGCTGGCGGTTTGGGCCAATCGCAACGACCCGACACGAGCTTGCAGGTTTTCGATTTCGACTTCCAACTGGCTCTTCGCCGCCAACATGGTATCCATTCGCTGGCCTGCGGCATGCAGCGACGCTTCACGAGCGGCCACCATTTGCTGCAGTTTTTCGTACGTTTCCCGACGTGTCTTGAAGCGATCAAACCGGTTCGCCAAGTCACCACGCACCTGAGACGACGTGTAGGTTTTGCCGGCATACGTGTACTTGGCGTCACCGCTCTTCAAGTCGCTGCTCAACCGCTCGATGTCGCTTTGCGTTTTGGCAAGTTGTTCGCCACATTCCTTTGCCTGACGCTGCAGCCGCGCAAGTTCGATCTTTTCGCGAGCGATCTGCTTGGCGTTGTTGGCGATCTCGGGCTGCAAGTCGCCGATCATCTGCCGGGCTCGTTTGATCTCCCATTCCAACGGTACCGCGTCGCTGGCCGACTGGGTCAACCAGGTCGTTGCCGTACGAGCGTAGCTGCCCAGCGGAGTCAACAACGACAATCCGGAGAGCACCGTCACGGCCCCAATTCCAAAAACCAATTTCCTCAACATGACACTACCCCTCTTGAACTCGGTGAATCGCTGAATCGCTAAACCAAACCGAACGCGGTTTTCATCAGGGGATTCGCAGCGCGGCGGAGGATCTTGGCAGAAAAAATTGAAAAACTTTCAAGCGAACCGAAAACTCGCACGGATCTGGTCTGATTTGAATCCCTTCACCCCCAACCTATCTCATCCGGCTGTTGCAATTATTCGAAAGAAACCGAATCAGCAGGGTTGCGCGACAGGTCGACTCCATCAAAACATACACATGCGTTCAGATGCAGATGGCGGCCGGAATCGATAATCGGCAAAACATCTCGGTCCGACGAAGTAAGCTGCCAGATCGGCCATGATTCTTGGCCCCGCAGCGGAACAGGCGGCGCCTTGCAACCAACGGGTTGCGAAATTCGAATTTGCGATGGGCATCCGCCGCTGGACAATTCGCTAACATGGCGGACAAAGCTAATGGGACCCCGGGGGCAGCCGCGCCGGCCCAGGTTGTTGGCATGCCCACTTACTCGGGTCGCTCCGCTTCTGACCGGCTCGTCTAATGACGTCAGGTCGATGGGCTTGCGAACCAAGCACAGAGAGGCGAAACGACTTCACATGGATTTGAGTTACGAATTAAACAAGGAGCAACGATGTTCACACCCCGAAAGATTCATGTCAATGAATCCAGTTACTTGACATTGGCTGATGCCCGATGTCTCGACTCGTATCGACTTGGCGGGTACATGCCCGCGTTAGTAAAAGCCGCTGTACTGGCCGTCACAATCATCGTCACCGCGACACCGCTATTGGCTTTTGACGACGCCAAGCCCAAAGCGGAACAGATCGAATCCTCTGAAACTAAAACCGAAACTAAAAAGAAACCCGATACCGGAATTATGAAACTGCATGAGATTGAAGGAATTTCCGAATACCGACTGCCCAACGGCACGAGGGTTTTGCTGTTTCCCGACGACAGCAAAGATGTCGTGACGGTAAATATGACCGTCTTTGTGGGGTCGAGACACGAAGGGTATGGCGAAGCGGGAATGGCCCACCTGTTGGAACATATGCTGTTCAAAGGGACGCCCGACCATCCGAGTATCCCGAAGGTATTGACCGAGCGTGGGGCGAACTTCAACGGCACGACTTGGGTTGACCGCACCAATTATTACGAAACGCTGCCCGCGACAGACGAAAACCTCGAGTTTGCGATCCGCTTGGAAGCCGATCGGTTGGTGAACAGCTTCATTCGCGGCGAAGATTTGGTCAGCGAAATGACGGTTGTGCGGAACGAGTTCGAACGCGGTGAAAACTCACCCATTCAAGTTCTGATGCAACGAATCCAAGCCGTTTCTTATGAATGGCATAACTATGGCAAGAGCACGATCGGCAACCGCAGCGATATCGAACGTGTGCCAATCGTTGCACTGCGTCAATTCTACAAAAAGTATTATCGTCCCGATAACGTCATGGTGATCGTGGCCGGAAAGTTTAAACCGGAAACGGCCCTTGAGTACCTTGAAAAATACTTTGGTACGCTCAAGCAACCTGAGGTTCCGATTGATCCGACCTATACGGTCGAGCCGCCCAAAGATGGCGAACGCACGGTCGTGCTCCGCCGTGTTGGCGATGTCCAGTATGTTGGCGTTGCCTATCACGTGCCGGCAAGCAGCCATCCCGACTTCGCCGCCGTTCGTGCGTTGACTTACATCATGTCAGACGAACCGGGTGGGCGTTTGTATAAAAACATGGTCGAGAAGGATTTGGCCAGCAACGTGTTCGCGATGGCTTCGGCATTTCATGACCCCGGCATCTATATGGCGTTTGCCGAAGTGCCGCAAACAGCGTCGATCGAAGCGGCACGTAGCACGATGATCGCGACTTTGGAAGAATCGTTTGAGACCACGCCAATCTCGGAGCAGGAAGCCGAAAGGGCTAAGCAACAGATCCTTAAACGCCGTGAACTCGAGGCGGCAGAATCAAACCAGATCGCGGTGTCGCTAAGCGACTGGGCGGCTCAGGGCGACTGGAGACTCTATTTCCTGTTCCGTGATGCGGTCGAATCTTTAACCGCCGAACAGATCCAGACTGTGGCACAGAAGTATTTTGTGCGAAACAACCGCACCGTCGGTTTGTTTATCCCAACCGATAAACCGCAACGTGTTTCGGTGCCAGAATCGCCTAGTCTGGCGGCACGGTTGGATGGGTACGTGGGACGCGAAGTGATCGCCGCTGGCGAAGCGTTTGATGTCGATCCGCTGGCGATCGAAAAACGGACTCAGCGAGGTGAACTGTATCCCGGTTACTCTTACGCGCTGTTGCCCAAGAAGACTCGTGGCGGATCGGTAACCCTTATGATGACATTAAGGTTCGGTGACGAAACTTCGCTGCGCGGCAAGATCGCCGAAGCCGAGCTGGTTGGGGCAATGATGCAACGTGGCAGTAAGTCGCTGACCTATCAAGAAGTCGAAGACAAGTTGACTCAGTTGCGGGCCGATTTGAGTTTCAACAGCACGCCCGGATTGCTGCAAATCCGTGTAAAAACAAAAGGTGAATACCTTAACGAAGTGGTGGCGTTGATCGGCGACCTGGTCCGCAATCCACGTTTGGATGCGAGCGAGTTGGAAGTCGTCAGACGCCAGATTTTGACGAGCATCGAAGGGTCACTGAAAGAACCTCAAGCGTTGGCGCCACAAGCGGTCCGGCGTGCGTTGGCACCATTTGAGCGAGATGACGTTCGGTATGTACCAACAATGGAAGAAGAGATTGAGATGTATAAGAACGTCACGATCGAACAAATTCGTGATTTCTATGCGGACTTCATCGGTGGCCAAGCGGGCGAATTGTCCGTGGTCGGTGATTTCGATGACCAGTCGATCAAGAAACAGGTGCTGGAGATTGTTGGCGACTGGAAAGCCAAGATGCCGTATACAAGGTTTGATCGCCGCGCGGTGACTCATGTCGCCGGCGGAGTCGAGCGGATCAATACACCAGACAAGTCCAATGCGATGTTGTACGGCAGCATGCAGTTTAACTTGGATGATGAGGCGCCCGCGTTTGCCGCGCTGGAAATCGGCAACTATGTGCTCGGTGGCGGATCGCTCAGCAGCCGCCTGGCAGACCGCGTGCGTCAACAGGAAGGATTGTCATATGGCATCGCGTCGGGTGTCACCGGGCGACATCGCGACCAGCGGACCGACTTCACGTTGTATGCGATTACGAATCCTCAGAACGTCGATCGATTGTTGGAAGTGATCAACGAAGAGATCAAACTGCTGCGCGAAAAAGGCGTGACAGAAGAAGAATTGGCGCGGGCCAAGGACTCGTATCTGCAAGGCGAAAAGGTGCGACGGGCCGAAGATAGCAGCTTGGCGTCACAGTTGCTTGGGTCGATGTTCAATAACCGCACGCTGGAGTTCAATGCGGAGCATGAACAACGGATTTCGAAGCTTACGGTTGAAGAAGTTAATCAAGCGATCGTCGACTTGATTAATCCGAGCAACATCGTCATTGGTGTCGCCGGCGACTTTAAGTAAAGGTTGGGAACGGCTAGAAATGAATAAGGCTTCCGGCGTGTGAATGGGTCACTCGTCGGAAGCCTTTTCCTTTGGGTCTTCACAGGCTAAGCAGGGAGGCAGGAATATTCGAGTAAAACGTCGTTAGCCGCCCGGGCGTTAGCCCCGGTTGTTTGCGGGAACCGTGTCTAACGCCTCATGCGGCTACTTTGCCGAACGACTCCTGCCTGCTCGCGAAGCCTATGACACTTTTTACTTCGTGGTTAAGGCAATCGTGCCAAGATCGTTGGTTTTGCTTTCTGTAATCGTCCACTTAAGTTCTGTGGTGGCAACGTCAGCATAGCGACCGCTTAACTTATCTGGTCCACCAAAGGACATCGACAGCGGGTTAAACTCCTGCCACTGGATCGTCACTTTGTAAGTCCCCGCCGGAGCTCCGTCGCCATCAGCATAGGTGGAGACGGAAACTTTACCCTCGGGGCCGGAATAACCACTTGAAAACGTCGGCTTCGCAGGGTCATCTCCGGCTTCGTTGTGCAGTTTGAACTGTAGCCCCTCTTGTGGAACTCCGTCAACGGTTACCACGCCAGTGACCGGATAAACCGCCTTTTCATCTGGGTACTTTTTCGCACAACCGACCAATAGACAAGCTAGACACAAAAAAAGGCTGGTTCGAATCAATTCAGGATCCTTCGGCTCAAATGCGGGAACAGTTCTTGGGGGGCGAAATCGATCGCCCAACTAAGCGGCCACAAGCCGCCTAGAGAGGGCGAACGAGTCTAATTCTAAAAAGGTTGTAGTGCAGCGATCACTCTGACGGAACCACTTCGCCTTTAGCACGTGTGATCCGCGCGGCAAAGCTGAACGGCGCAACCGAGTCGGTGATGAACTGCACGGACGCGTCGGCCATCAAGAAGTGAGCTCCACCAGGGTGGAATGAATGAAAGCCGGTGCTGCGAAGGTTTGTGCAATTGATCGCACAGGGGCCCTCTGCGGCAGGAAAACTTGGGTTTCGTACTGTACCGGTGATCCAGTGCTCACCCACCAAAGGATCGCCCCAGCCACCACCGTTCGCTGCGATGACAGCCGCCGGTACGGGAAGTTCTCGCATGCCTGAGTAGATCCGATTGCCACCGGTGCGTTCACCCATCAGGAATGTGTTGGAGGTGCCGTCGATGATTGACGACATCTTATTGTTGGCCGGGGCCTGGAAAGTCGACTGTGCCAACGCACCGCCTCGGGATCCGCCGGCGCCGCCTGGAAAAGCCGCATAGGCGAGAGCCGCATAAGTGTTTCGAACCCCAGTGGTAACGCTGTAATCCGATGGCGCGGCTCGCCATGTCAGCGCCGCAAGGCCTGGTAACGCACCCGCGGGTACACCGCCGTCATAAATTCTGTCCAATCCGCCAGGGGCCGAGGGGCAAACGAAAGTTGCAATCGGGGTGGAGATAACAGCTACGTTTGCGATGCCGATTGGGCCACCTTGATTGGAGGGCGAGACCGACGAATTGTACTGATCGACTAACGTCGTTTGTTCCATGAAAGGTAGTAAAGCGATCCCAAGACCCTGCAGATTGTATGGCGGTGCCGGCTGATAAACGCCCCACGCCGCTGGGAAAGTCTTGTAGGTCGACTCGTAATTGTGAAAAGCCAACCCGATCTGTTTCAGGTTGTTGCTGCAACTCATCCGCCGCGCCGCTTCGCGGGCGGCTTGGACCGCAGGCAGCAACAGACCCACCATCACGCCGATGATCGCGATGACCACCAGCAACTCCACCAGCGTAAAACCACTACGGACCGACCATTGTTTTCGCATCGCACGCCTCAAACGGCTGATAAAAGGGCAAAAGAAATTACCTATGATTGAACGCGGGATCGCCCGCGCAAGTACACAGATTAGTGTAGTGACGATCTAAATTGATGAGAAACCCATTAAGAAATGAAGTGTCGTCTACGAATTGTATCTGACGCAAGGGCTGTGCGGTTTGTTCCGCCACTACCGCGACCCCAAAGTCAGCATGACCGCCAACAGCGGTTAGTTGCGCAGGCAATTTTAATGAATGGGCAGTTTCTTAAATTGACGCCTTGTCATTTTTGACGCTGCGCCATATTCTTGGGCATGGCAAGACTAACTCCCAAGCAACGGATGATTCGCCTTCGCGAGTCGCAGATACTCGATCTGGCCAGGCCGATGATCGCCCTCGGCGGCCTGGCGGCGCTCAGCATGGATGCGATCGCGCATGAGCTGCAGACCGCTAAGGGGACGATCTACAACCACTTTCCCAATAAGGAAGAGATCGTCCTGGCGCTCGCCGTGCAAGCGGTCGATCGGCGGTTGGAATTGTTCAATCATGCGGTGATGATGCGCGGCACATCGCGACAGCGGATCGCGGCGATCGGCATCGCCTGTGAGGTTTATGTTGATGCATTGCCCGAATTTTTCCGCGCCGAACAGATCATTCGCCACGAAACGGTTTGGGGGAAAACGACTGAAAAACGCCAGGAAATCCTTAGAAATTGTGAAGGCAGGTGCATGCACACCGTTGCCGGAGTGGTCCGGGACGCGGTCTCTGCGGGTGATCTGGAACTCGAAGCTGCCCACCGAATCGAAGACATCGTTTTTGGACTCTGGTCACTGGTCTATGGTGGCATGGTGCTTGAAACGACCAGTCCCTCGTTGGTCGATGTTGGCATTGTCGATTCGCGTGCGGCGATCCGACGCAACTGTAACTCGATGCTCGATGGGCTGAGGTGGCAACCGCTGTACGATCCCCAGTCCTATTCGACCTGGGTTCAACAGGTGCGGGCCCATTTGGAAGCGAATTGTCCGCCAACGGGACTTGTGGTGGATCGCGAAATCTCGCAAACGCAGTCCGAAAACAAACCGAAGAAATTGGCCAAACCGGTACAGTCGGGACAAGAATTATGACGCCGAATCAAGAAAAGTGGTTGATGGTCGGATCGCCGCTGGTGCTGGCCGTCGCGATAGCGGCAGTTCTGCTGGGCGTGATGCGCGTTAGGGCTACCGATTCGGGTGAGGAATCGCGGGCCGCAGTCGGCGATGTCGCCAA
>DIUH01000310.1:950-3925 GCA_002428205.1 Planctomycetaceae bacterium UBA6163 | reverse complement strand
GTTCGCATGGGCGACGTGCTCGCTTCGTTGGACGCATCGGACATCGAAGCGGAAATCGACGTCGCGCGGTCGCAAATCGACGAGGCCGAAGCGATGTTGAGCGAATTGGTCGCCGGACCGCGAGAGCAGACGATCGAAGCGGCTCAGGCCGAGGTGCGACGGTTGCAAGCGACCGTTGAGCTGGCGACAGCAACGGCGAAACGCCAGCAATCGCTGATCGAAGTCAACGCGTCGAGTTACCAACAACTGGACGACGCAAAATCGGCGCTCGACCAACAGACAGCGGCACTAACGGTGGCCCAGCAGCGATTGAGCGAGCTTCGCGAAGGGACTCGAAAGGAACAGATCGCCGCCCAACGGTCGCGAGTCGACAGCTTGCGTGCTCGTCTTCGCTCACTGGAAGTGAACCTCAGCGATAGCCGAATCATTGCCCCGTTCGGTGGTGTGATCGCAAAACGTTATCTCGACGAAGGAGCGGTTGTCGGCCCAGAATCGCGAGCGCTGCGGCTGCTGCAGGTCGATCCGCTGGAAGCCCGATTCGGCGTTTCGCCCGCGGATGCAGCGTTACTGGCGCCTGACCAACCAGTGGTTTTGACGTGTGGTCAAGAAAGGGTGGTGGCGACCGTTTCTCGGATTGAACCCGAAGTCGATTTGGTGACGCGGACCCAAGGGCTGTTCGTTTCAATCGCGCCCGATGCGGCCCGCCATCAAGTCGGTGCAAGTGCCACGGCCAGTAGTGTTTGCAAACTGGTGCCCGGGCAAACGGTCAGCATTTCGTTGTCTTCGGCAGTCGCGGGTGAGTCCGAAACGGGGGGCCAGTTAAACGAGTTGAGCGACCATTTGTGGGTGCCGCTGGGCGCCTTGTCACGAGCCGATCGCGGTTTGTGGTCGCTGTTTGCGATCGTCCAGACCGCCGCTGGTGACTTTGAAATCGAGCGACGCGAAGTGCAGGTCCTTGCCATCGAAGCGGAACTGGCAAGAGTCGGTGGTGCGTTGGTTCGCCCGGGCGATAGCGTCGTGTCTGGTGCGTTGCATCGTGTGACGCCGGGTATGAAAGTCGAGCCGATACAATGATTCCCAACAGCGATCGGAATCTCATAACCGACGACGCTCATCAAGGCGGGTGGGCGACGCGTTTGGTTTACGACCGACGGATGATGGTTCTGATCGTGTTGCTTGTGGTCGTGGCCGGTTTGTCGAGCGTGGCGATCCTGCCACGAATGGAAGATCCGGTATTAAGTAAACGCGTCGCAATCGTGACGACGCAATTGCCCGGTGCTGATGCGACGCGTGTCGAAGCGTTGGTGACGGAAAAGATAGAAGATCGCTTGCGTGAGATCGAAGAGATCAAAGAACTGCGATCGCAAAGTCGCCCCGGGATCAGCACGATCACGATCGAGTTGCTCGATGCGATTACGCGTTCGGATGAGGTTTGGTCAAAGATCCGTGGCAAGATCGAGGATGCGTTGCCGTTTTTGCCGCCGCAAGCTTCGCGACCTCAGTTTGATGATTTAGAAGTCAGAGCTTTCGCGCGGATCGTTTCGGTCGTTTGGAAAGATGGCGGCGAGCCTGATTTCAGTGTGCTTCGGCGGACGGCGAAAACCTTGCAAGACCGTTTGCAATCGCTGCGCGGGACCGAAACGGTCGATCGATTCGGCGATCCNNTTGGCCGCTTACGACGCCAAAGATGCGGCAGGAACGCTGTTCGGACGCGATTTGAACTTGGCTGTTCAAATTGGGAACCAATTTTATCGCATGGATGATGTCGCGCGGGCCGATATCCGCGGTGCCGACGGTCGATTCGTCAGACTTGATCAGGTTGCCGATATCTCGTTGTCGACGCCCCAGCCATTGCCACGGCAGGCTCGGCACGGCGACTTACCGGCGATTTCGCTGGGCGTTTTGATCCGGCCGGAGGTTCGCATCGATCAGTGGTCTGCCGCGGCGGATCAGTTATTGGCCGATTTTGAACAGGAATTGCCGTCGGGTTTGGGACTGGCCGAAGTGATGAACCAGGCCGGTTATGTGCAGGCGCGACTTTCGAGCTTGGTCACGAACCTGGCGGCCGGTGGACTGGCCGTTTGCCTCGTGATTCTGGTCTTGATGGGATGGCGAAGTGCGATTGTGGTCGCATCGGCCCTGCCGCTAACGATTCTGACCGTTTTGTTCGCGATGCGAGTGTTGGGTGTCCCGGTGCATCAGATGTCGATCACCGGTTTGATCATCGCGCTGGGGCTGTTGATCGACAACGCGATTGTGATGGCGGATGAAGTGCGGTCGGAATTGAGCGAAGGGCAATCGCCAGCGGATGCGGTAGCGAGCGTCGTGCGCCGGCTCGCCGTCCCGTTGCTCGGCAGTACCCTGACCACTGCGTTTGCCTTCGCGCCGATAGCGCTAATGCCGGGGCCGGCGGGCGAGTTTGTCGGTTCGATCGCGACCAGTGTGATTCTGGCAATCTTTGCTTCGCTGGTATTTTCGTTGACGGTGATCAGCGCTTTTGCGGCGTTGTTTATTCGAGTGATGCCTGGTGAATCAAAGCAGAACGATCAACGAGGCTTGTTCGCGTCGATTTCATCATTCTTTCAACATGGAATCAAATCCAAGCAACTAGAGGTTCGTTATCGTCAAGTGTTGGCGATGGCGTTCCGACATCCTAAGTCTGCGATCGCATTCGCTTTGGTGTTGCCGATTGCGGGTTTTGGTGTCGCACCGCTGTTGCCCGAGCAATTTTTTCCGCCAGCGGATCGCGATCAATTTCATATTGAGCTTGAGTTGGATACCGGTTCTTCGCTGGCCAGCACGCGCCGAGTGGCAGAGCGGGTCGATGAAGTCTTGTCGGGCGAACCGATCGAGCAGGTCGATTGGTACTTCGGCGAAAGCGCGCCGACGTTCTATTACAACATCATTGCCAATCGACGCGGGACTCCCAATTTCGCGCAAGCGATCGTGCGCACCGGCGACGCGGAAAAAGTGGG
>DIUH01000310.1:467-938 GCA_002428205.1 Planctomycetaceae bacterium UBA6163 | reverse complement strand
CCGATCGAAATCCGGCTGTTCGGCCCCGATCTCGACACCCTGACGACGTTGGGGAACCAGACGCGAGCGATCCTCGCAACGCTGCCGCAGGTAACGCACACCCGCAGTCTGTTGGGCGAAACGTTGCCCAAGGCGACGATCGATGTCGACGCCCAATCGGCCAGCCTTGCCGGATTGACGCCGCGTCAGATTGCGGACCAAGTGCAGATGTCGCTCGATGGCAGGATTGGTGGAACGCTGCTGCAAGAGACCGAAGAGTTGCCCGTCCGTGTTCGCACCGACGATTCTTCACGATCGGAAGTTGCCGGCCTGCGCTCGATCGAATTGGTTTCGATGAGTGGCGGGACGGGGCAAAACGGATCGGCGGCGACGATGGTGCCACTAGCCGCGGTGTCGCAGTTGAGTCTGCAGCCCCAACCGGGCGTCATCGTTCGGCTCAATCGCCAGCGGATGAACGAGATCGGTGGCTAT
>DIUH01000310.1:231-430 GCA_002428205.1 Planctomycetaceae bacterium UBA6163 | reverse complement strand
TGGCCAGCGTCGGAGTTCTGATGGCAATGATGCTGGCCACCTTAGTGCTGTCGCTCGGTTCGTTCCGCCTTGCCGCAATCATTGGTGCCATCGCCGCGATGTCGGTTGGGCTGGGTCTGTTGTCGATCGGTTTGGGCGGATATCCGTTCGGCTTCATGGCGATCATCGGCACGATGGGGCTGATCGGCATCGCGATCAA
>DIUH01000310.1:0-131 GCA_002428205.1 Planctomycetaceae bacterium UBA6163 | reverse complement strand
GCGATTTCCGGAGGCGTTGTGGGCGCAACGTTGCTAGCGATCGTATTCGCCCCAGCGGCCTATCGGCTGGTTTATTGTCGATCGCCGCTGCTGGTTATGCAGCAACGATCGGATAACCGCCAGCAAGTGCC
>DIUH01000444.1:3496-5367 GCA_002428205.1 Planctomycetaceae bacterium UBA6163 | reverse complement strand
CGCAACGACACCACCGTCGCCAAATATTCCAAGTTCACCTGGTGAACGATGCCGACATTCGGCGGCACGACGCGGAAGTTCGACAACGCCTGCTTGCCCCAGCGAAGGAACTCGTAACGTTCGCGGTTGCGTTCGTATTCGATCGCCACGTTTTTCGCCAACGAATCGCGGCCGCCGAAGAAATCGACCTGCACCGAGTGGTCGACAACTAGATCGACCGGGATCAGCGGGTTGATCTTCTCGGGGTCACCACCGAGTCGTTCCATTGCGGCCCGCATCGCCGCCAAATCGACCACCGCGGGAACGCCGGTAAAGTCCTGCAGCACCACTCGCGAAGGTTTGAAGGGAATTTCCTGGGGAGCCGGTTCGGCGGCGTTCCAAGCGGCCAAGTTTCGCACGTCCTGTTCGGTAACGGCGAAGTTGTCGCAGTTCCTTAGCACCGATTCGAGCAACACGCGAATCGAGTACGGCAAACGGCTGACGGCACCCAGTCCGGCATCTTCCAAACGGCTGATGCGATAAATGGCGGCCCGACCATTGCCGGTGTCAAACGTGTCACGCGCGCCCAGTGGATCAACACTCACGATAGCTTGCTTCTTCAACGGAAAGAGGATTCACGAACAGAAATCGACATGTACGACGAACCGGCCCGAAACCGTTTGCCAACCGCCATGTTTGTCATGGCACAGAGTTTAACCACCCGTCGCTGCGCTGTCTGCCCGCGCAAACGGCAAAGAAGCGTCAAATTGGATACGAAAATCTCGGCTCGGGCATCCGCATCCGGCGCTGGCCAGCGGCTTCGGTGCCGGTTGGCGAAACGTTGCCGACTCGGCAAGCCATTCCGCCAGCCACCGCGACCGAATTGCCACCATCGAAAAACGGGCGACCACGGCTTCGAAAGCAGCCTCGCCGAAAAAGAACTGCCCCATCGGTGACCGGCAAGGTGCATTTCGCAACGTAATTCCTTTTGGACAACCATTCTTTAAGGCATCGCTTGGTGGCGACGGCGTAAATACCACTCCCTTATACTGTGCCGTATACGGCCCCGCGGGTGGTCATCCGTTGCCGCAAGTGAGGACATGTTTCGCCATGACAGACGCAGATAACCAATCGCCCTCCGAACTGCAGGATTCGGTCGAACAAGACGTGGGTGTTCAATCGCCTCATGATCGGCTTGTGAATCAGACGCTTCAACAAATCGATGCGGCGCGGAGCCTGATCGAATGTCATCTTCCGCACGAGTTGGTGAAGTACTTAAAGCTGGAAACGCTGGCGCCGGCGGATACAAGCCTGATCGATCACAACCTTCAACGCAGGTTCGCAGATCGGCTGTTTTCGGTTGATGTGTCTAATGAAATCGTCAGCGATTTGGGAATGCGAACCAAATACGTTTACGTGCTGGTTCTGATCGACCACAAAAGCACGGATAATTCGGAAGTGTTGATTCAGATGCTCGGATACATCGTCCGCATTTGGGAAAACGCCTTGGCTAACAAACAGCCACTGGTGCCGATTGTCCCCTGGGTGCTTTACAACGGAGTAAAGCCGTGGCGAGCGGCACGAAGCCTGGGCGAACTGATTCCTGTTCCGGAGAGTTGGAAACGTTATGTCCCTGGACTTGAACTGCCGATCTTGGATATTGGGCGGATGGATGATGCAGAGATGGCGAGCGAACCGATTTTGCAAGCCACGCTTAAGCTGCTAAAATATGGTCGGAAGCCAGATTTGGAAATTATCCTGCGGGCGATGTTTGAAGTGCTGTCACAAGTGCTCAGCGCTCAACAAGCTAGGAATCTGCTCGATACGATAAGGGTGTATGTGATGTCGGTGAATCCAGTCATTGGTGAAGAAAAAATGAGCGAACTTGCGAC
>DIUH01000444.1:2571-3314 GCA_002428205.1 Planctomycetaceae bacterium UBA6163 | reverse complement strand
CCACATCAACATAGACAATCACTTCGCTTGGTCACTTTGCGGCACCGCATTGATCGTCCAGTAAACCTCTTCTTCAAATGCCTCGCCCGACTCATCATTTACTTTCAAACGAATGTGAACTTGATCCACCGGTTGCAGGTCATCCACACGCAAAAGCACGCTGCGACGATCCTCGGCCACTTCTGCCGCCGTCACCTTCATCGACTCCACCGCAACCTTTCCAGTCGTCGGTGAATACATCTCCGAACCGTACGATGCTTGCCACTTATAATTCCAATGATGCACCTGATAAGCATCCAAGCTTTCCGCCACCGACGCGTCAAGCGGGAAATTAAAGCTCAGTCGCAACCCCGCAGGCTCCACTTGGCAATCCGAGACCATCGGATGAAAGGCGCCTGTGTAGCGCAGACGTTGGATGCCATGATCGAGCAGGCCTGGACGCCCGCCTCCGTTCCACCCATCCAGTCCAACAGCATAAACTTGGCCATCAGTCGGGTTGACCGCCGCGCGCATGATCCCCGAACTGAAATCGAACGGCAACTTGATGATCGCCGCCTGTGAGACCGCACCGACATCTTGCTGCATCAAATAAAACATCCAACCACGCCCGAAGCTGGTGTGCAACAATCGACCTGACAACGGCCCCCAACGAGGGTCATCGACCCACAATTGCCCACCGGACGAATTGTCCAACACCTGTGGCATCCAGACCAACGGTCGATCGAACGATTTCGGGAGATCAA
>DIUH01000444.1:1989-2402 GCA_002428205.1 Planctomycetaceae bacterium UBA6163 | reverse complement strand
TAATAAAAGTTCCCGTCGTCATCGACCTGCAAGTCAAAGTTAAATGCATGAAAGTTTACCGATACGTCGGGATCCGCGGCAAAGCTTTCATAGAAATCGGCTTCTCCATCATCGTTGTAGTCCCACAACCGTGTTATTCGATCTTTGCAGGTTACATAAATCTGGTCGCCAACCACCTTAACACCCATCGGCTCATACAGCCCGCCCGCGAAACGCTTCCATCGCAGTTCCAACAGATCGCGATCCACGCCTGAAACGATCCAAACATCGCCTCCATACGTGGTCACCACCATCCGGCCGTCATTGAAAAAGTCGATCGCCGAAGTGCGAAACCATGTCTTCCACGGGGTCGATGCGGGAACCGACAAGGTGTCGAGTTGGTAACCACCAGACTCAAGCCCCAAATAACCGGT
>DIUH01000444.1:198-1980 GCA_002428205.1 Planctomycetaceae bacterium UBA6163 | reverse complement strand
CGATCGTTCGCCGCGAACCGGTCAAACCAAGCTGGCGACTGGCCGGGATCGCCTTTGGCCGGCAACACCTGGCGAATCACGTCAATCAGACGTGTCCGGTCATCAGCGGGTATTTCCAGCACCAAGCGGTTTTTCGGATCGATCGACCAAGACAATCCGTCGCGATCACCCGCAATCCCAATCGCAAGCCGATCGGAATCACTCGCCCCAGTCACGTCCGATAAGACGACCACTTGATCGCAAGCTTGACCGTTCACGATCGTCGACGTCGATCGACCATCGGCCGCCAGAGCCAACTTCAATTCGCGGCCCGGGCCGATTCGCAAAGTTTGAACAATCGCCGGTGACTTGCCGCCGCGTGCCGGAATCACCGCTGGCGTTTCCAGAATCTCACGTCGATCAATCGCATAACTCAATACGACCCGATCATCATTCAAATAATGCCCGTGGTAATCCAACCAATCCTCTGGCATCGGCCCGCGCGGCAACAATGCCTCGGTCGGATAATCGAGCGTGCCGCCATGGCCCCAATGCCAATAGGACAAAGATTCGATGAGCGGTCCAGCAGGATCGGCGGTCCCTTCGCCGCGACCGCGAATATGCTGGGTCTGGTCAAGGTCCAGAAAACCGCCCGTCCAAACCCCCGCGACGTCCATCGAATGCAGGTCGTAAGAAAGGGTTATGTCTTTCAAGCGAACCGTTAACGCACTTTGAACCGAACGGCCAAGTTGCGAAGCAAGCGCTGGCCCAAAGTCTCGCTCAACACTCAACACTCGATCGCCCGAATCAGTCCCCTTGGGTAGCGATTCTAAATACTGCTTGTCAACCTTCACCTGGTCAAGCTTACCAGGTTTGATGAATTGCTCGCGAATATAATGCGTGACTTGATAACGTTCCTTAGGCGTCAATTGGCTCATCGGAGCCATCAATCCGTTCCCTTTGGACAACGTCAGAAACATGCGATAGGGATCGGCGCCATACTTCAACAACTGGGTGCCAAACGCCCGAGCGGTCGGCAATGATGGCGTGTTTCCGTCGGTGCCATGGCAACTGTAACAATACCCGTGATAGATCGCTTCGCCAGACGCAAAATCTCTTTTCGACAGGCCACGGATGATACCGGCATGATCGAGGTTTCCCGTATCGTCGACGACCAACATTTCATCGTCCGACGGCATCAGTTCTTGTGCACGCGATTGGCCACCGCCTTCCGCCGGTGATTTGGCGATTTCGAGCACATAACTGATCAAATCATAAAACTCACGTTGGCCACCGATCGCAGCCACCAGCCCATCGGGCATCATCGAAGTTTCGATTCGTCGGATGGCCTCGATATCATCTTGTGGGATAACAAGTTCTTTCAACAAATCGGTCGCATCACGCAGCACCACTTCCTGGTCATCTTGCCGCACGACCAACCCGCTGGCCAATTGCCCATCGGTCTTTAAAACCGAAATCGTTTCATATCCTTTGCGAATCACTTTAGACGGAAACAAAATCGATTCGACCAAATGTNNCCGCTGGCGTGACAAGTCGCACACGCCGCAGCCGACTTATAGAACAGCAGCGCACCACGGCGCGGATCACCACGGCGAATCGCCTCTTCAGCAATGAAACCTGCGTCACTGTTTTTCAACAGCGCTTCAAACGGGGCAGGGTGACGCAGCGTATCGGTGGCCGGTTGTGTTTGGGCAAAGCCATGACCGGCAAACGCCACAACCCAGAAACAAACCAACCCGTACTGCTGATAACGACGATAATCCATACGTTGACAATCACTCC
>DIUH01000444.1:0-156 GCA_002428205.1 Planctomycetaceae bacterium UBA6163 | reverse complement strand
AAAAACCGCCAATAAGCATGCAACCGCATTTCGGGCCACGGCCCATCGGTTCCGAACAATATGCGATCGGCATAACGAATTAAGAACTCGCGCGAAGTATAAGGTTGGCGGCCGAGTTCGCTGATCCTCGATGCAAAGTCCAGCGACAAATTGGGA
>DIUH01000358.1 GCA_002428205.1 Planctomycetaceae bacterium UBA6163 | reverse complement strand
GGCATGTTCACACAGCGAGCGATCTCATTGAGAATCGCGTCGCGAAACTCTTTGTAAGTCGTGACCGGTTGTTCCGGCTTAAACTGGTTCATCTTCCAGCCACGTGGCAGGCTGGTCATCATGCCGCGGTCGATGTCGACCGAGTCGAACGGATCGAGATCGTCGATGTCAGGATTGCCGTCTTCATCGAACGGCGCGGTCGCGGTTTCGAGGATCGCAGCAAAGTCGGCGGCGGTTTCAGCGGCCAACAGGACAGCGAGCGTGTAACGGCGGAGCATCGCGAACAGCGGCAACGCTGGGGTCAGCTCGGAGATTCCGCGGAGTTGGCCCGGGCGATCGGCGCGGAACCAATGAACGACGTTGTCGGCGTCGATTTCCTGAGTGCGGAAATCAAAACTCGTATGGTCGCCAGGGTGCGATCGCAGCATGTCGTAGGCGATCGGTTGGCGGTCGTTGTCGAGATGCACACCAGCGATGTGATTTTCGGTTTGGGTGTCGCTGGGGTCTTCAAACTGGTCGCATTCGATGACTTGAATGTCGAGCGTGTGAAGGCTGCGGAGTCGGCGATTGTTGCTTGAGATTAAGAACGATTCGCCGTCCACGGTACGGGCGCGGCGTGCGGTTCGTAACTTCGATGCAAACTTGGTTTTTCGGCACCATTCGGACCACAGGTTTTCGACGCGTCGATTGAATGCTTCGTCGTCAGTTCGCATTTGTAAGCGAGGGCCGATGCCAACAGAATCGTTCGCAAGCGTGTCGACGATGCCGGTTGCGAATGAGTTGTTGGCGACTTCATATCGGGCTCGTTCACGGATCGTCTGGCGGACGTCGCGGCTGTTGGCCGTTGAAGCCGAATAGTTATCGGTCCAACGCCAATGTTTGGAGTTCTCAGTCGTGTATTGAGCGGCATCGTAAAGCGCGTCGATCGCGGCGCGACGATTCCGAGCGATGCGAACACCACGCGGTTGACGCGAAACGAGCGGACGGCCGTATTGATCGACTAGGGTCAAGGTTGGTCCAAGGTAGTAGGCACTCTCCGTGTGCAGTAACAAAGGTAGTAGGCACTCTCCGAGTGCCGTAACGAAAGACGCTGACGGCACACGGAGTGTGCCTGCTACCCTCTAAACAGCGTCACCAGGGCGAATGCGAGAAAATCGAACTCCAAGCCGTCGTTTGGCAGCGACAGCGTTTGCGTCGCGGCGGTCAGCGGCATCGAGTTGTTCGCGTAACGAGTGGGCTTCGACCGATTGATCGTCGACGGTCATTTTCTTCGGCGCGGTCGGATCAGGTTGCGGATTCGCTTGTGTCATCACGTCCCTTTGCGAAAAGGGAGAGATTAAGCGGATGTGCGAAAATTAAGAAACTTTTCGTTATAGAAGGAATGCGCTGGTGTACAGCCTTTAGGCGCCCGCGCTGGTACCGGGCGGCTAACCCGGATATTTCACCCGCCGAACCACCCCCCCCCTATAGCGCGAAAGCCTTAGTTCCGCTATCTATTGGAGTTACGACACTTCATAGACCACGAACCCAAGGCTTTCGGCAGTGACAAAGCGTAACCAAAAACGGTCCGGATTGAAACGGCTCAGAAGGAAAGCAGTCGAGGTCGATTTCAACGGCGGACAGCTCACCTCCGATGGCGGCTTGCTAGTGCTTCGCGAAGTCGACAAAAAGCTCAATTTGATCGCTCGGATCAACCAAGCCATTCTCGATCCACGCAATCCGATCTACACCACGCATTCACAGGCTGAGATCCTCACCAGCCGAATCTTTGCAATCGCGGCAGGCTACGAAGATGCCAATGATCAGCAGCAACTTCGTGACGATCCTGCATTTCAAGTCGCCGCAGGACGTACTCCTAAAATCGACGGCGATTCGAGTGATGAAGAAGATCCCACACTGGCAAGCCCTGCAACTCACTCCCGGTTCGAAAACCGTATCAGCTCTAAAGAAAACTTTAAGCTGCATGAGATTTTCGTCGACACATTTTTGGATAGCTTCGACAATCCGCCTGAAGAAATTACGCTGGATTACGACGCAACGGACGATAAGGTACATGGCGATCAAGAAAAGAAGTCCTTCAACGCTTACTATGACAGTTATTGTTTCCAACCACTCTATGTGTTTTGTGGTGACCAACTTCTCGTTTCGTATCTTCGTCCGGCTAATCTCGGTGATGCCCATCACGCACGCGGGGTTACTAAATTACTGGTGAAAAAGATTCGCCAAAGATGGCCTCAGGTCAAAATCATCCTTCGTGGCGACGGAGGTTTTGCGATTGAGCGACTCATGCGTTGGTGTGACAAGAACGATGTTCATTACGTCTTTGGTTTACCCAAAAACCCCGTTTTGTTTGCGGAAATCGCGTGTGAAATGACTCGTGCAAGGATCCTTCAATCAAGCTTGGGTGGTAACCAGGCTTGCTTCAAATGGATTCGCTATCGCACCCGCAGAACTTGGGATCGTCACCGCTGGGTCGTTGGTAAAGCGGAGTATACTGGCAAAGGTCCTAATCCTCGCTTTGTGGTGACAAATCTTTTCTCAAGCGATGGAATTGCTGATACCACTTACCATCGACCGATGGTCGCCGGCAAAAGACAGCCGATTGAAGTTGACACGCCAGGCACTAAATGCTCGGTCGCCTTCAATCCCGAAATATTCTATCGCGATTCGTACTGCCCACGTGGCGAGATGGAGAATCGGATCAAAGAACAGCAACTTTGTTTATTCGCTGATCGTACCAGTTGTAGCAGTTTTTTAGCCAATCAGTTTCGTGTGATGCTTTCATCCTTCGCCTATATATTAATCGACGGGTTGCGTCGTCTGGGTCTTAGCGAAACGAAGCACTCTCGCATACGGGTCGACACGATTCGATTGCGTCTAATTAAGATTGCTGCTCGGGTCGGCGTGACGCATCGCCGAGTGGTTTTTCATCTATGCAGCCACTGCCCCTACGCGTCGCTATTCAACCAAGTATTAGACCGTCTATGCGGAAGTGGTTAGCAGCACCCATCGCAGGGAACTACGCCACTCAGAGACAAAAAGCACGTCTGGGGTTGGGGGGCCTGCGCTCCAACGCTACTGTTTCTGTCGAACTCACGCAGAATTTCGATCGGCCAGATAATGTAAGCGAAAATCCGAGTCAACCCAGCAGCGAATGCAATATCCGGGCTAAAGCCTGGACACCAGCGCTACCTTCCCCGCGCCTTGGCCTTCATCTCCTTCATCGACATACGCGATCGGCTTTCCCGTTGATCCTCAACACGTAATCCACCAGTCGCCGACTTCCCAGTCGATCGTCTGCGTGTTTTCTTATCATCGCCACCGCCCACCGACTTCGGCGGCGCTGACTTGCGCGTCGATGTTTCCTCGGGCAGCTTTGCCCCGGCCATATTCCCAGCGACGGACGCATACAACACCGCATCCAATAAGTGATTCTCACTATTGGGCCGCTTCGACCATTCAAACAATTCACGCCCACGTCCCGACGTCTTCACCGGAAACTCAGCGGCCAGGTGGTCGCCAATCATTCGATGAGCCGTCGGCGATCGCTTGAACAACTTGAACTTGCCCGATTCATCATCCGGAAATGCAAACCGTGGCAAGATCGCCGTTTTCCACGTGTTCGTATCAATGTCCACGCGTCGAGTCCCCGATGTCTTGGCGACCGGTGGCATCCGCCATCCGTAACCCATCCGCTCACCCCGAGCCCGTTTGATCGTGTCCCACGGTCGTTGCTTGGCCGTCACGCCAAACCCCATTGCGGCCATGAACGGCGATTCGGTGGCCCGAGCCCATTTGTAGACCGCTTGCGTTTGGAATCCGGCATCGACCAGGCCCCGGTCGATCGGCATCACAACGCCATCGGTACGGGTATAAGATTTGTCGGCCAATTCCTTGACAAGAATGTCGAGCCCGCGGCGGATCGAGTTGCCGACGTTGGCGGTACCGGTCGCTTGTTGCAGCGTGATTTCGACTTCATCGGCCCGGGTGTAGGCGGTCGGTTGCTCGGGATAAGTGCCATAATCGACCACAGCACCGCCAAAGTGTTCATCGATCGCCAACACCGCCCAGAACAGCACCGCTTGTTGAACGTCGATCCCCACGGTCAACCACTGGGTATCCTCGGGCAACGTCAGCCGGGCCAGGCTGTTGACGTTCAACACGTGGCTATCGCTGTTGAACAGGACCAGCTCACCAGCGGCCTGAATCGTGTCTTTGGGCGTGTTCTGGTATTCCGCATCAAACGTGTCCGGATTGTCATACCGAAGGTTTTGAGCGTGTTCGTGTGCCGACAATTCATGCGGGAATTTTCTAGCGGCCCAAGGCACATCGGCCCCGGCGTCCATTGCCTTGCGATTCTTTTTGTAATACGCGGTCGCTTTGGGATGTTCGTCGTCACCGGTGTCGAGTTCGCCGGCGCGAATCTCGTGATACTTCGCCCAATGCTTGATCGCGGCCGGATCGGTCGGCCAGGCGTTGACCAGCTTACATCGACGACCACGCCATTTCGGAAACAGCTTCGGATTAAGAATCCGGTCAGCGGCATCGCCCAGTCGGATCACGGTACAGGTGGCAAAGGCGGCGATCCGTTTCCCGGGCCCGGCCAGGCCGAGCACCGCACCGGCGATGGTCCGTTCACGCGTCGCGCATTGCGGATCACTCTTGGCCGATGCGTCCGTTTGAAAGTCTTCGACCAGCACGAGGTCAGGCCGGATCGTTTCACCGGTCGGAGTCGTGGTTTTCATCCCACGCAATCGGCCCAGCAAACCACGCCCACGGACAACGGCGGCGGATGATGCGGTCGGCACGTTGCCGTTATCGTTAGGCTTGGCATCCTTTCGGGCGCGGATGTCTTTTTGTGGTACCCAGATCGACGGAAACACCAGTTTTGCACCCGACCAACGCATAAACGTTTGCTTGCCGTTGCAGGTCTGAGCCTTTGCCCGGTTCACCACGCCCTCGAGCGCACGGATCGGCCCAGCGATCTCGGGGAAATCTTCGGCCAGCAGATCGTTGGTTTCCCAGATCACGCGAACGTCGTCGCAAAGTTCGTCGGCGGCGTCTTGTTCGGATCCAATCAGGACAATAAACCGACGGTGGCCGTATGCGATCGCCCAATTGCACGCGTTGATGATGATGGTCGTTTTGCCCGAGCCTCGGGGCATCGCCTGGGCCCGAGCTCCGCCGTTCAGTACCGCATCTTGAACCGCTTCGATAAAGTCGAGTTGATCGGATGAGAAGTCGAGCGGGAACGACTCTCTGCAATAAGTCATGAGATACTTCAGCAGATTGCGTTCGCAGTTCTTCCGCCGTCGCGGATTTTTGACGGCTGGGATTTCGCCGATCTCTTTGCCGGCGGCCGATTCAGCGCGATCGCGATTGGCCGCGCGAGCCTTGCGTTTGCGATAATTCGCGCCATCATCAGGCGACGCAGCTGCGGGAGGTTTGGATGGCGGCATAAGGTAGTAGGCACACTCCGTGTGCCGTAACAAAGGAAATACGCACACTCCGTGTCGTGACAAAGGTAGTAGGCACACTCCGTGTGCCGTAACGAAAGACGCTGACGGCACTCGGAGAGTGCCTGCTACCTTATTCCGGATTCAGCGGGTCACGTTCTTCGTTGTCGCCCATCGATGCGTTTAACGTCAGCAATCCACCAAACAACGTCGATACAAATCCGGCCGGGAATACCGCTTCGACGTCCCAAGAGTAGGCACCCGGGGCACGGTTGAGTTCTGACTTGGGAATCTCAATAAAGACGTCATACAGGTCATCTTCGCCATCGACAGCAACGGCAAAGGCGGAACCGATGAACTTGACGTCACCCAATCGTGAACCGATCCGCTGAGTCGCACCGAAACGCAATCGCGGCGGATTTGATTCGCGCAGCAGTGCGAGCGGTGTTTGGATGCGGATCGGCCCGATCGGCTGAATGTCTTCGTTGTCGGCGTAGTCATCGCGTGCTGTCAATGCGAACGTTCCAGCATCGGAGACTTGAGGCAAGTTGGCGTCGATCACAAACGGACGCAGTGCCGTGATCAGCAACGGCAACAGTGCGTCGGCCAAGTCGGATGGGTCGATACTTCCCGATCCACCGCCCTCGATGTTCCCAAACTCGGCCAAGATTTCGGCAATCTTGGTGTCGAGGTTCGCGGCTGTCATTCCCAGCGCGGATCGAATCCCAGCGGCATCGAGGCCAGGGTTTGCGGTCAGCGTCCGCGTCTGATTTGCCCAAACCGCCGATGCGATCCCGGCGGCGGTCAGGTCACCAAAGTCAATGTTTGCGTCGGCGATCTTATCAGCGATCGCCTGCAGGAGCGCCGTTGCGTCACCCTCATTGATCATCGCCGATTCGATCGCGGCGGCCAAAGTCGAACGTTCGCCACTGGTCAACGTCATGGCGTCGCCAGCTGTGGCCCAATCGCCCTTGCCATCGAGCGCGCCAGCGGCAATCCCAGCAGCATTGAGCCAATTGGCCGGCGCGTTCGCGCCCAGTGATGTCAGCGGCCCCGCAGCACTGGCCCCAAACATTGAATCAAACACGGATTCTTCAAGAACGAAGAACTTATCCCAATAGGGAAGCGCACCGGCGACAACTACGCTGACCGTCATTTCGCCAACGGTCGCCGTGTCCGTCGCGTTGAAGGTCACGCTGTAGTGGCCATTGACACGGTGAGTGCCACCGCCGCTGTTCTTATTGACCGACGCGGCACCATTGATCATCAGTTTGATGTCGGTGGCTGCGATTGTCAGACCGGTTTCCGCCGTCTTGCCGTCGGTATCGTCAACAAACGGGCCGATCGTGCGGACTTGTGAAGCGGTTGATTGTCGTAAAAACTTCATGAGTTGACCGTCATCTGTCGCAGGTGATGGAGTGTCGCCTTGTTCGGGCCGCTTGGCGGTGAGCCTAATACGGCGCGAGCGCTGGCCAAGTGTGTGCGTTCTGCGCTGTTGATCACGCGATTAAAGATTCGCACATCGTCTTTCAGACCAATGAATTGGTTGTTATCGCCACCGGCTGGTCCTGATACGTAGTCGCCCAGTCGTGATGCGCCCGCCATTGATCGACCAGATGCAATGGTCGCCCCAATTTGCGAGCCGTTGCGATAAGCCCTGAGTGATGTTCCATCGAACGTGACGATGTAATGCACCCAGGTACCGGTGGGAACGGCTGATCCGAATGTGTGCCAAACGCCTGCAAATACCGCCAGCAATCCGCTCGGATCGTGCGCAATGTCGATTCGAAACCCCGTTTGGCCGAAAATCCGCTTGTATGCGCCGCCTACTGATGTGACGTTGACCCAAACTGCAAATGTCCATTGATCGGCAGATACTTCGCCCAATAGCACTCGGTCCGAACCGTCGAAAGCTAATGCTCTGACACCGCCAGCCACTGTGTCAGTAACCCAGTCCGTGGCCGGGTCCATATCCGTCAGCGTCCCGTTGCTATTGTTCCCGCTCAGGTCATTGGCGGTCGATGTTCCGTTGCCTTCATTGTCAAGTGATGGGCAAATCCAAAGGTACTCGTCACCCAAACCAACCGGCAAAACGGACAGTGATCGGTTGCTGGAATCGCTGCCCGCAGTCGCAGTGAGCGTAACATTCCCAGGATTAGCACCCAGAATCTCGAATGTTTGCTGCGATTGGCCGTCTAGGATCGTGACTGTTGCTGGAATCGTCAGGCGTCCCGCAGGCGATTGGGTGAGCGTGACGACTAAGTCACCGCTGGTCGATCCGTTGCGTGTGACAGTGCCCGTGATCGTCGCGCCGACGTTGACGATGCCCGCATCTGAACTTAGGACCAGATTCGCAGGAGTGTATGAGAGAGAAAGCGATGGCGTACCAACCGTGAATTGATAGTAGTCGGAATAGAACTGGTTGGTGGTCCATAGAAATTGCATTTCGCCAGAGTTGAATCTACCAGCCGCCATTGCCTGTGCGACCATAGCCGTCACGTCATACGCCAGCGCAGTACCGCTCGGTACTACCATCCCATGAAATGGGATCGCGTTGAAGTAATTCTCATCCATCACCAGACGCTGCTCTGTGCCCATGGGCGGGTCGAACACTTGATTCGCAAATGGGGTGTCGTTCGC
>DIUH01000220.1:6938-11840 GCA_002428205.1 Planctomycetaceae bacterium UBA6163 | reverse complement strand
GGGGGAAAGAAGGGAGCCAGTGTAAGTTATGGAGATACCAATGCCGTTGGCAGAGTCGGCTCCTCGGGGCGGCAGATGGCCCTCCGGTGCGACGCGTGAGGATCTCTAATCGATTTTATGCTGATTTGCTTTTCGGCGCTGCTTCGTTCGAATAACCCTACATCATTCGCACCAGCGCATTCGCCAATCTTTCATATTGTTCCAAGTCGTTATAAGCCTGAGCCGATATACGCAAACAAGATTTTTCTTTACCGAGTTGGAAGACCGGCACTTCGATCCGAAACTCGGTAAACAACCTTGTCTTCAGCGCTTCTGTCTCGGTGGCCGATCGATTCTGGGGATTTGGCAACAGAATCGCAGCCAAACAACCAAGCATCGATTCGGGTGCCGGTGCATCGATGCCAAGTCGGTCAAGCAACAGCCGCCGTCCCGCCATCGCGAGCTGGCGATTGTGATTCATCAACGCCGCTAGCCCACCAGGGATCAGCGTGCTGACGAAATCGATCGCATCGGGTACCACCAAGATCGGAGTCGGATCAAACGTACCGACCCAATTAAACTCCGCTTGAAAACGCGTCTCGCCATAGCGATCGGTATTGGCACCGTGACTGATCGTCGTCGGATGCACTTCCGATTGCCACTGCGGATTAACATATAAGAACGCCGACGTCTTGGGACCACATAACCATTTATGATGATTGGCGGTGTAATAATCCGCACCAATCGCATCAAGGGCAACGTCCACCATTCCCGGACCATGCGCGCCGTCGACCATCACGCGAATGCCGCGTGAATGACAAAGGTCGCAAATCTGTGCGACCGGAAACACCAATCCGGTCGGGCTCGTGACGTGATCAACCAAAACTAACCGAGTTCGATCGGTTACGACTCGCTCGATCGCGTCGATCACATCGCCCGGCCCATCGATCGGAAACGGAACATCCGCAACGACCACCGATGCGCCACAGCGACCGGCGGCATAGCGGACCGCATTGTTACAAGCGTTGTAGCCATGGCTGGTGATCACCACTTCGTCACCGGTCCGCAGCGGAAACGACTGCAATACCGCGTTGACACCTTCGGTCGCATTTCGCACCATCACGATA
This sequence comes from Planctomycetaceae bacterium UBA6163, assembly GCA_002428205.1. Classification (GTDB taxonomy): domain Bacteria; phylum Planctomycetota; class Planctomycetia; order Pirellulales; family Pirellulaceae; genus UBA6163. The sequence goes on along the minus strand of DIUH01000220.1, from coordinate 10,734 downwards.
TCTTTGGGCGGTGCATTAACCAGTTTGCCGATCACCGCGCGAACCGCATCGATTCGTGGCAACAACGTCCGTTCGGGGCCCAAAAACTCGATCGGGTCACGCTCCAAACGAAGCGTCCACTGCCGCTGGGCGTCGAGCACACGCGTCGGTGTGGCGCCAAACGATCCATGATTTAAAAAGTCAACCTCGGGGTTCAAGCCCCAAAGTTCGCGATAACGGTTATGCACGGTTTCAAAGTTCATGAGGTTGACGTGTTCTCCCGCATGATTTAGCGCACATTATCTTCCCACGCATCACCATGACGACTCTTCATTTCTTTTGTGACGTACGCCAACATCCCATCGACGAAAATGTCGTGCGTATCTCCAGCGTGATTGCGATTACTTTAAATAAATTAACGCCTCGATCCGCAAGTGCTTTCCAGAACGAGGCTTACGCAAGGGATCGATTTTTCGATTCTGTGTGGAAATGCATGCCACCGCGAATTAAAAAAATAAAATCTCGCTTCACTTCTCCTCCGGCAGTGGTCCGGGGAACCACCGAGTCCCCTTCTTCTCACCCCGACTGTGGATTCGCTGTTCCGTCGCAAGTTCACCCAGTAGTTTTCCCAGATCGGCGTAGCTGACCTGGTCAAGTTGAGAATCTAGCTGTCCGCGCGAAACCCCATCAAGCGAATGCTCCATAAGCCGCTCAATAATCTGTTCCTTGAGCCGCTCTCGGGCTCGCAGTCGTTCAAACCGCTCAAGCTTCCCAGAAAAGCGATAGTAAGCCTCGGCCAAAATGAACTGCCCTTGGCCGCCACGAACGATCAGCCCAAGTTCCAGCAACCGGTCGGCACATTCTCGAAGCTCTTCCGGCAGCGGCGTTTCCTGACGCACCCGATCAACGGCCAGCCAGTCCTCGGTGCCAAGGTGTCGAAGCAGGTTCTCGTCAAAGCCCCGCAAAAAGCGGAGGAATGGCTTGTCCGTTACTTCACCTGAAATGATCACGCCGACCTGATAAGCGTCCGTGTGGCGAAAGTCCGGCAACCGATTGGTTTGTCGGATTGCCGTCTCAAACATCAAATTAACGCCTTGCCCCGATCGTTCTACCATCGCGCATTTCAGGAACAAATCCGCGATTCGTCGGTTCCTGGGTGATGAACGGTAAAGAATATTTTCGAGATTAACCGCCAATGGCAATCCGCCGGGACTCGTCACCTCGATCCGTCGCTGATATTGGCGAACATAAACGTTACCCCCGAGCTGATAATCGCGATGCGTAATCGCGTTCAAAATGACTTCCCGAATTGTCCGCTCATCAAACGTCGCGACGGGGATCAGCTGGGTACCGACCTGAAACGAATCCTTATCGTTTCGCCGATTAATCCGCTGCCAAAGATCGTCCACGTAATCAAATACACAGGATTGATAATCTTCGCGGTCTTGTGCCGGTCCCGAGGCTTCGTTGGAACGATATTCGAACACGAGTTCTGCTTGCGCCAGATGCTTTCGCAAGGCGGGACGTTTGCCAAATAGAATCAGCGCCGCGTTTGTTACCCCTTCCTCGACAATCGCTTCGACGTCGCGCAGCAATTGTTCGTCCGAGGCGGCCAACAATCGTTGGTTGCCTGTTTTCGCCACGATGGCCTGCCGGAATCGGTGAATCGCATCCGGGTCCAAATCATCCAGCGTCAGACCAACGCAAACCTCCGCTGAAAAATCCCGTCCCGCTTCGGCAAAAATTTCACGAAGTTGGTCGGTGGACAAACCTATAAGGCTTTCACCGTCGCGCGCCCAATGCTTGCCGTCATATTCGATCGCCACACCATTAGGACGCGAGGGAACATGAAAAACGACTACACGACGGCCGTGGTAATTGAGCGATTCGCCCGTAATCAGGATTCGCAAGCGTTGACGCACGGCAGTGACCGTACGTTCCAAGTCCGAGAATGCTTGGCTGCCGACAACCCGTCGAGGATTCCCGTCATCGACGCCCAGGACAAATCGTCCGCCTCGCTCGTTGGCCAGCGCCACACAGTACCTTGTCAACTTCTCGACGCTGTAACTATCGCGCGCCGCCTTAAATTCCAAGCGTTCGCCTTCACCCTCACGCATCCATTGTTCTAATTGCTCCGGCGTCGTTGCCATGATTAGTCAAGCTCCATTTCCAACTGTTCACTTCCACGTTTCTGACGCGACAGGCGGACGCTTTCCGGCCAACTGGCGACGAAGGTGTTGTAACGGCCCGCTTCTTTGACCAGATCGGTCACAGCCTGGCTGTTACGGCACAACAGGTCATCAACGAGTGAGCCGTCCGCCGCTCGATAAGTGACTACCAGCACGTCGCTTCCGTGCCACTTCGCGTCGATAATCCTAACTGTCGCATTGGGGTGTATGCCGCGCAAAACCGCATCTTTCGTTATTTCTTCGGGCCTAGCCATCTTTCTTCGCTGTTTCGCTCCTTAGGGGCATTCGCCAGACCGAAAAATAGTGCTCAATTGAGCACTTGCCGATCTTCAGGGTCTGGATTTAGGTTGACTGGAACTTAACCGAAAGACTCTTAATGATTACGAATAAAATCAAGCGAGTTTGCTTTCGGCTTATCCGCTAGATTGTCCCCGAGGATATTTCGCTGATTTGAAAATCTCGTTGGAAGTGATTCTGTAAAATTTCGACGATGACATATTGTCGTGCTTCTCTGGACGGGCATGATTGATACCAAAATAAAATTGCATGTTGGCTTAATAAGAAATGGTTCGACTTTCACCGCGTTGGTTAGCCCTGGTCCTGAAGGTTGTCGGGACTGTGACGATGACCGCCTTCGCCGCTGCGGTAATGCCTCAAGCGTGGATTGTGAACATTGCAACTTGGCTTGGCTTTGATCCTTTCCCGTCCGCACCGCTGACATTCTACCTGGCGCGAAACCTCTCGTTGATGTACGGCTTTATCGGAATGCTGGTCCTGTGGATCGCCATCCACATCGATCAATATCGCTCCCTTGTCCGTCCGTTTGGATATGCAACCGTGCTGTTCGGCATCTCGCAGGCAATCGTCGACGCCCAAGCCGCGATGCCGATTTGGTGGACCGCATTCGAATCATTGTCAACCATCTTTGGCGGCATATTCATCGTTTGGCTTGACCATGTGACGCTTGGCATTTCAACCACCGAGTCTGATTCGCCATCAACCGATCCATCGGCTGTATAAACTTATGTGAACTTCCGCGTCACCGAAATGCGTTTTCTCGGAATGTCAACTTCCAATACTTTCACTTTCACGACATCGCCCACCGCGACAATTTCGCTCGGATCGCTGACATATCGATCGGCAAGTTGTGAGATATGAATCAAGCCATCTTGGTGAACGCCAAGGTCGATGAACGCTCCGAAGTGCGTGACGTTGGTAATCACCCCTTCAAGAACCAGTCCTGGCTTGAGGTCTTCGATACAACTGACCGAATCATCGAACTGGACCGCACGAAACTCGCTGCGCGGATCGCGCCCCGGTTTACCCAGTTCCGTGATAATGTCGATGATGGTTGGGATACCATACGGACCATCGACATAATCTTCCGGCTTTAATTTAGTACTCAGCGTGGCGTTGCCGACCAAGGCTTTGGTATTCGCACCGAGCGTTTTCGCCATGCGATCGACGATCGGATAACATTCCGGATGTACCGCAGAATTGTCCAGCGGTTGGTTGCCGTCGCGAATCCTTAAGAATCCGGCCGCTTGTTCAAACGCTTTTTTGCCTAACTTGGGCACCTTGGTCAATTGTTTGCGATCAGTAAATCGTCCGTTGGTGTCGCGGTATTC
>DIUH01000220.1:0-6921 GCA_002428205.1 Planctomycetaceae bacterium UBA6163 | reverse complement strand
CACGATTCGACAACCCGGTCGAGGCACTTTCGCAGCAGCGTTTGATTCACATCGTGTTGATACTGTCCCACGCCGATCGATTTCGGGTCGGCTTTGACCAGTTCCGCAAGCGGATCCTGCAACCGCCGAGCGATGCTGATCGCACCACGAACGGTGATGTCCAAATCGGGAAACTCCTTGCCCGCTAATTCGCTGGCCGAGTAGATCGACGCCCCTGATTCGCTGACCATCACCTTGGTCACTTTCAAAGCGTGTTTGCGAATCACGTCGCCGACAAAGGCATCGGTCTCACGCGATGCGGTACCGTTGCCGATCGCGATCAATTCGACGCCGTGCTTCGAAATCAGTTTCAATAAATCACGCTCCGCCGATTCGACATCACTTTTCGGCGGCGTCGGATAAATCGTTGTATTGGCCAGATACTTACCGGTGCTGTCGACGACAGCGACTTTACAACCGGTACGAAATCCTGGGTCAATTCCGATCGTCACCCGTTGCCCGGCTGGCGCGGCCATCAACAACTCATTCAAGTTCTTTCCAAAGACCGCGATCGCTTCTTCATCGGCCTTCTGTTTTAAGGTCGCCAAAACGCTCGACTGTGTCGCCGGCATTAACAATCGCTCATAGCAATCGTCAACGGCCGACAACAATTCTTGATGAAACAGCAACTTGCGATTGGGGACACACTTTGATTTCAGATCTCTTATAACAGGATCGTCATCCATTTCGACTTCGACACGCAGCACCCCTTCGGCCTCGCCACGCATCATGGCCAGCAAGCGGTGAGAAGGAATGCGTTTTGCTGGTTCACGATGATCGACATACTGTTCAAACTTATCCGCCTCTTCTTTCTTGCCGCGTTTGACTTGCGACCGAATCCGTCCCGTTGAAAACGCTTGGTCGACCATCCATGACCGCGTTTCAAGATCTTCTGACCATTGTTCGGCAATGATATCCAGCGCACCCTGAAGTGCCGCATCGGCATCGGGCACATCTTTGTCGGCGTTGACGAACGACTGCAGAACAGCCTGTTTGCCGCGATTGGATTCGGTTTGCAACAGCAATAGGTTGGCGAGCGGTTGCAAACCTTTTTCGCGAGCCGCCGTCGCTCGCGTTCGCCGCTTTGGCTTGTACGGCAGGTAGATGATTTCAAGCGTTTGGATATCGGTACACGCTTCGATCTGGCGGCGGAGGTCGTCGGTCAACAGCCCTTGTTCGGCGATCGAATTCAAAACCGTCGCTCGGCGACTAGCCAATGCGACCGCTTTTTCCATCGCGTCTTCGATCGCTCGCAACGCGACTTCGTCTAACCCACCGGTGGCCTCTTTGCGATACCGGGCGATGAAGGGGATCGTGTTACCCGCTTCGAGCAATTCGACCGCCGAAGCGACGCGGCCCACGGCGATCGAAAGTTCATTGGCGATGGCGGCAATTGCGGCATCCCGGTCAAAGTCCTGAGAAATCTTGGTCGACATATCCGTTCGCTACACTCCCTGCCCAGCGGTATGCTCGGCTTATCCACGCTGTTACCAGTTACTCTGTTGATCAGCCAAGATTAGAATCGACCGCCGATGTTGGGAAGTCGGCACCATCGTCGCTGATCGCTCCGTCGATCAGTAAAGCAAACAAGCCCCAACGTCGTTGATCGCTCCGCCGATCAATAAACCAATCACTAATTCGTCTTCATGCTCCAACGCTTCCTACTGCTCTGGCTGATACTGCTATCGCTGGTCGCCTATTTCTGGCCATCGATTGCCACTTCCGCATACGATCCCTTCACAGCGACCAAGACGTACGGATTGCTGATGCCGATTATCGGCGTAGCGATGTTTGCGATCGGCTGTTTGTTACCGCCTGACGAGGTAAAGCGATTACCCAAGTTGTGGCCAGCCGTGCTTGGCGGAACCGCCATCCAATACAGCGTCATGCCCTTGTTGGCCTGGAGCGTCGGTAATGCCCTGAACCTGGAACCGGATTTATTGACCGGTGTCATCATGGTGGGATGTGTGCCCGGCGCGATGGCATCGAATATCTTGACATTGGCGGCGCGAGGCAATGTCAGTTACTCGATCAGTTTAACAACATCGGCGAATCTCTTTTCTCCACTTGTGGTGCCTCTGGTCTTAGCCAGTGCGCTGGGCGTATCGCAAGGTCTCGCTCAACATTTTGATAAGGTGCAAGTTTTCCGTGAACTGATTCTATCAGTCGTTGGCCCGGTCTTATTGGGTTATATCGCATGTCGTAAAGCTCAAGTGATCGAGTCGATCATGACACGCCTGGGGCCATGGATCGCCAACGGGACCATCCTTTGGATCATCGCAGTCGTAGTTGGCTTGAATCGCGATAAACTCGGCAGTGCGACTCCTCTTTTGCTGGTCGCCCTCTTGATGATCAACCTATTGGGATACACAGCCGGCTGGCTTGGCGGTTTGGCGATGCGATTGCCGGCACCCATGCGGCGGGCGCTGACCTTAGAAGTTGGCATGCAAAACGCGGGACTGGGAACCGGATTGATTCTAACATTGTTTCCCGATCATCCCGCCGCCGCCATTCCCACGGCGGCTTATACATTTGGGTGTATGTTGACCGGAACCGTACTAGCCAATGTCTGGTCGAATATCCCGGTCGATTTGCCGGAAAATCATCGTCGTATCCCCTAAGCAGCCCCTCGCAATCATTTTGGGTGAATCCCCGGCGAAGCCCTTCGTGGAACGCGCTGGTGTGCAGGCTTTAGCCGCCAAGCGTATTAGAAAGTCGTGGGAAGTACAATGACGGAAGCTACTTGGCGCCTAAAGGCTGTACACCAACGTGCTCGGTCGTCTGCACCTGATTGGCGATCAACTGAACAAGCGAGATCGCTTGCGTTTGGATCGTCCGCTGGCCCAACACCCACTGGCGCCCGGCCTTTGACAATTCATCACGCAAGCTTTCGTTTTGCAACACCTGCAGCAGCGCATCGGCAAGTGCCTTGGGATCATTTGGCGCAACGAGCAACCCGCCACCCGACTGTTCGATGATTTCCGGAAACGCCCCCTTGGATGGTAAGACAACGGGAACCCCAGCGGCCATCGCCTCCAGCACCGACAAGCCTTTGGGCTCCTCGTGCTCGGTCGGTACGCTCATCACGTCAATCCCGCACAGCATCGAGATCTTGCCATCCAGATCGGGGCTGCCCAGGTGCCGCACGCGATCGGCCAGACCTGCGCTGCTCAACCGCGCCATTTGCTCGGCAAAGTAGCCGCGATTCTGTTCGCCCAACCATCCCGCGATATCCAGGCCGACCGATTCACAACCTGGGCGTTGTGCCAGATCGATATAAGCGTCGATCAAATGATGCAACCCTTTTTCCGGCGCGATGCGGGCCAGGTATCCGATTCGTTTTGGCCGATCCGTTTTTGCCAACTCCAGATTAACGAACGGCGCCCCGTCGATTGTCAGCGGTTCGACAACGACTTTGGCCGGATCGAGTCCCAGCATCTGAGTCATCCGTTGGCCATAAAAACGGCTGTTCACGACGAGCCAATCGCACATACGGCCGAGCTCGCCCATCCGCTCGATCGCCGCGTCGCGATACCGTTTTGGCAAATAATCGAGGAACGCGTCGTCGCCTTGCAGGATCACGATCACGCGGGTGCCAGGCAATTCGCGCCGGATCATCGGCACGGAACCAGCGATCAACAGGTTAGTCAGCAAAATGGCGTCAGGCTGGATATCATCGCGCAGCCAGCGGACCAAGCGTTCGACCTCTTCCTTTTGATTTCCATCTTCGCCGCGAAGCATCGACAGCGTCAGGTCACCCAGGCCCGAAGCGTCGGTTGACGAAGCTCGCCGAGTCGCCCACTTGAGGAACGCTGGGCGATCGAGCAAACGTTTCACAGATCGCGGCACGAATCGAAACAGCGGCAATTTTTCGGTCAGGTAAATATTCACGCCACCGAAGAAAACGCGATCCTGCGCAACGCTCAATTCATCGGTGCGGATCGGCGTATAAAGCGGCTGTAAAATGCAATCGTTGCCATCCTGGCGAAGAGCTTTCGCCAGCGCATTGTCGTGCATACAACTGCCGCAATACATGCCCGCGGCCCCGGCTGTTAGGAATACGATTTTCATGCCAACAGTTTACCCACCAAGCAACCGCAATGCCGCACCAGGCCGATGTTGATTGTCTCGATCAAAGTGGCAACGAAGGAGATCTGTGTCGGACCACGATTGGCGAAGCCAACATCAATGTCTCGACAGTCCACCAACCCGTCATGACCCAACGCACTAGGCGAAACCCCAATTGTTGGTTCCCCGTTGACTCAGCGGGGGCTTCGTCCACCTGTTGGCTTCGCCAATGCGTTAGGTCCGACTGGCTCAGTAAGTTTCTGATTGGGGACAATCGAATCGGCATGAGCAATCGCCTTCAACTTTTTGCTCGCCACCAACATCGCTTTGTGATCGATTTGGTGGACGTTGATCGGTTCGCCGACCGATCGCAACATTGTGACGGTCAAACGTCCGCCAAGGTGCTGGCGAAACTCTTCTAGTCCCGAAAGCAACGTTTGGAAATCATCCATTGCGTCGTCCCACAATGGTATTCCGAGTTCACGCAAACATTGACAAACTCGCTGGCAATCCGCTTCAGGAAAACCGTGCACCAGTGTTGAATAAATGCAATCCAATGCGACTCCAATACCAACCGCTTCACCATGCCGAATCTTATAATCGGTCATCGATTCTAAGCGGTGCGCCGACCAGTGGCCGAAGTCGAGCGGCCGAGCTTCTAAGGTTTCAAACGGATCACCACCACGGGTGATATGCTGGATGTGCATTTGGCATGACGAGTGGATCGCGGCGAACGCGACTTGCATGTTTCGTTCGGCGATCTGCTTGGCATTTCGACATAAGGAATCAAACTCAGCTGCATCTTTCAACAAAGAAACCTTCACCGCTTCGCTGAACCCACACACAAACTCTCGCAGGGGCAACGTCGCCAAAAATCCGGCGTCATTGATCACTGCCCACGGAACCGCAAACGTCCCCACCCAGTTCTTTTTGCCGAAATAGTTGATCGCATTCTTAACGCCAACGCCCGAATCGGCCTGAGCGAGCGTCGTCGTGGGAATACGAACCAAGCGAATGCCACGATGGGCGATCGCGGCAGCGTAACCGGCGGCGTCCAACATCGCTCCGCCACCGATCGCGATGATGTAGCTGCGGCGATCGAGATTCGTGTCGTTGATTTCACCGAGCAACGATTGAATGATTTCTGGCGAGTTCTTGACCGCTTCTCCGCCGGGAATCAGCGTCGGTCCGCCCACCAAATCGACTCGTTGGGATTGGGCCAGCCGTTTTGCGATCACGTCAACACGGTCGCTGGCGTGGGCCACTTCCTCGTCCGCCCACAACAGGACTCGTGGCGGTGAATAGACTTGCGCTTCGCCAAACTGTGGCGGATCAGCCGACGGGTGAAGCACTTCGACCAGTTCGTCGAAATCACCACCGGCGACTTCCCAAGTGGTCCGCAAACGATGGACTTGGGGGACCACGAAATGAATGTCCCGGGGGTCGCTGATGGGCGACCGGGCAAGTTCGGCGGGCGGCGAATCAGCGGTTGGCTGATCGGCGGGGTCAAAGGCGGTCATTCGCATTACGTCGGTTGGTTCGTTCGGCAAAGTTGGGGTTGGCCAGCAGTATGAATCCGCCGCGTCGCTGTCGGATAGGACTTAGTTAACCGGCCATCGACGAAATCGCAAACAGCCCTGTCACAATCGCGCTACGGCATTTGATCGGCCCAATCACGCCACAGCCAACGCAAGGTATCGGGGAAAATCGCGCCGCCGTGAACCCCGTTGTGTTCCCCATCGCCGTACACGAACTGGTAATCGTACTTGCGGTAAGCCAACGAATTCGCCATTTGCTGGTTCGCAAGCGGCCAATTTCCGTGTTGATTGTCAAGGTCGCCAGCGCCGTCCTGCAAGAACACCCTCAGCGGCTTTTGTTCGCCTTTGCGGACCAGCGCGGGGTAAACGTGGCCGCCACGAATGTCGACAAAACTGCCGATGTGGCTGACCACCTTGCGAAACGAATCGGGACGAAACCAGGCGACGGAAAACGCACAAATGCCGCCAGAGCTCATCCCACAGATCGCTCGCAAGTCGGGGTTGTCGGTGATGCGAACGTCTTTTGCCACTCGCGGCAAGACATCTTCCAACAAAAACCGTGCGTAATCGTCGCTGACCGAGTCGTATTCGACCGCCCGATTGGTCGGTCGCGGGTTCCAGCCGCGTTTTTCGGGCAATTCGTCTTTCGTTCCCGGATCGATAAAGACACCAACGGTAATCGGCATTTCGCCACGATGAATCAGGTTGTCCATGACGGTTGTGGCGCGAAAATCGCCGCCGGGACCGACATACGCGTGCCCGTCTTGAAACACCATCAACGCCGCCGGTTTGGTGCCATCATACTGAGCCGGAACGTAGACGCTGTAACGTCGTTTCGTGCCGGGAAACACGCTGCTTTCCAGCAACTCGTGTTCCGTAACCGTGCCCTTGGGGACACCGTCGATTGGGCTGGAATCAGGCCCGTGCTTGTACGGTCCAGGAACGATCTCCGGCGGTGCCGCAGTGGCCACGCCGAACGTCGTCCAGAAAAGCAGTGGAAAGGCGATGAGACTGACGCCGAAGCGTTGGGGTGCAGTGATGATCAAGGCGGTAACCTGGTGCTGGCCTCAGGCGAATCGGCCAGCAATCGGGAGGGAGGAAGTTCAGCGGCGATTGTGGCTGCTGGAGGGGGCAGGATAGCGGCAATTTAAATTTGCGGCATCACTCCATCATAGTTGCTCGCCACCGGAATCCTCAACCACTGGCGAATCAAACGTCGGTCACTCGCCGCATCGCACTTTTGCCGATGTGCGGCGTGGGCACCGCGTTTCCGCTC
>DIUH01000223.1 GCA_002428205.1 Planctomycetaceae bacterium UBA6163 | reverse complement strand
TTGTGGGTGCCACGTTCGTGAGCGGCTTCGCCGTGAGTCATCGAACGAATCACGGTGAACTTGTCCGCACACTTGGCCAAGTTGGGGATCGTTTCGCAAAACGTTTCTCCCGTGTTGGTCTTAATCGTCTTGAACTCGCCACGATATTCCAGCGGGCTGTACGGCTTGGGGTCAAACGACTCTTGATGGGCCATACCGCCGGGCAGGAAGATATGAATTACGCTCTTGGCTTTCGCCTCGATGAAGTCGTAATCTTTCTGCTGAGCCTGCGCGTCGCGCATCATCAACAGTTCAGGCAAGGTTAAACCGAGTCCGCCGAAGGCTCCTGCCGCAACAAATCCTCGACGGCTAAGACGATTCCCGTGACAACGATTCATTGTCCTCAACTCCTGTAAAATGAAATGGAAGGCGGCACCAATGCCGCTGGACCCAATGCTTCAAATGTGATTATTGCAATTGATCGGCCTATAGAGGACCGATCAAAACCGGCTTGTCCGAAGCACTCAAAAATTGGAATGCAACGACCAAATCCGTTGATCTTGGTTTGACCCAGCGGTTAGCAGCTTCGTTTTAAGAAACCAGCAGCCTAAAAGTGGGTTGATTGCTAGGGAGGGTTTTGTGGGAAAGCCATCAATGGGCCACCCGGTGGGATACAAACTTACTTTCCAGAGTAACGAACGTAGCGAAACTAACCGTCAGTGTCAAAGATAATTCAACCGCGTCAACCGGCAAGTTTCCGATCGACCGATACGAACTGTCTTGAGCACGGTTAACAGGCGTGAACACTTGTTCGGGGTGTGTTCGGTCACTCACAGGTTTACATAACGCATGGCTTCGTCTGATGAACCCTTTTTCTTGACTCTTGCGACGAAAAATAGTGCCCCAAGTGAATCGTATTCGTTTGGTTTTGGCAAAAAACTCGCTCCTTACCTCTCATCTCTTCATCAAAAAAAAGTTTCGCTTACCATTGTTAAACTGGTTGATCTCTCGCACGAATCAAAAACATGGGGGGCCCTTGGGAGGTAACCCGGGCCCGGTCGAATAAATCACCAAAAAATTGTGGTTACGATTGGCATGTGGTCTGAGTATCCGTTGCTGTGAAAGTTCGTTCGTGTATAGGAGCGACTCGGACGCGGGATCCCATTAGCTGGCACGTACATCTGATCATCTGCTAAAACGACCGGCTTGGTCGAACCCAGGCCCCACGAGACACCGCCGGGAATCAGCATTCCAGGCGAGACGATAATCTGGTCCAACACGCCCCATTGGTCCTGGTAAACGTAGGTGCCGTTGGTCGCGTCAGGATTCGTCGTGTACGAAGTGTTGAACAAGTTGCCTTGCTTTAGCAACGACAGATCACCGACAGCGCGCAGGCCATCGGTCAACGACGGGTCGACCGGATAGTCGTTGAAGTCGCCCATGATGACGAGATCGGCCAGCGGATCGGCGGCCAAGATCTCGTCGGTTCGGCCGCGCAGCGTCTTCGCTGCCGTCATCCGAGTGCTCGGTTGGTTGCCGCGTGATGGCCAGTGGTTTACGAACACGGTGATGGCCGCACCATCGCGAACCAACTTCGCTTCGACAATATCCCGAGTGTTATCCGCGTCGACGAAGTGAAANNGCTGGGCGAATCCTTATGCACGATCTTATAATCACGTCCCAGAGGCGCCAATTTTTCAACCAGCAGTTCAACCACATAGCGATTCTCGACTTCCGATAAGCCCAGAACCGCCGGGCCGGCCCCGTCGTGCATCCTCATAATCACTCGCGCAAGATTATTCAGCTTGATCTCCAATCGCTCTTTCGTCCAACGATTCGGGCCATCGGGCGTGAACTCCTCATCACCTTCGACGTTCGGATCATCCACCAGGTCGAACAGGTTTTCGACGTTCCAAAAAGCCATACCGATTTCGGTACCACGATGTTTTAACTGGGCAAGGTCACGATTTCCGCGTCCTAGCGGTTTGGTCCATTCGCCATAAGCCGGGTTCGGTAACACGATCCACTTCGAACCCCAGTTTCCGGCGGTGGAATCGACCAGCCGTTTTCGAGCATCGATCGCAGCGGCGATTTCAGTCGCCGGTGCGTCAGAGGCGATCGCGGGGAATCGGAACGCATCGTCGAAATCGCGAAGGTTATCGCCGATCAACAACAGGATTCGGCCGTTATCTTGAGACTCGACTTCCTGGCGACGCGCCGTTTTATCGCTCGTAACCGTGCTCAGCTTCAGATCGCGATCGCTTTGGATCGGTATGCCCAATCGCTGCAGCGTCACCTTGGTCGCTTCGCGAAACCGATCATTGCGATTGCTGATATGGACCACGCGGACACCCAACCGTTCGGCTTCCAAAATGAACTGCTTCGCCCCTGGGATCAATTCGACTTGTTCACCGCCATGCATTTCCCAGCGGTCGAAAAAGGCCTGTTCATAAGCCAGTCCGGTGCGCAACAGCCACGATTGAAAGCCGCCGTTATCGATCACGGTCTCATCCAGATCCATCACCACAACTGGCCGCCGGCCGTCCTGCGGAGCCGTCGCCAGCGATTGCTTCAACCGCACCATCGCCCACTGGAAAGTCTGTAAACAAACGGCACGATATTCGGCCGAAGTTTGCAGATAGAGATTCGCGTCTAAACCGCGGAATGCGGGTGTTTCCGAACGCAAGGGAGCCTGCGGCGATTCTTGCCCACATACTCGCTGCGGCGACCCGATTGTCAAAACTGCAAGAATAACCGACAGCAAGCAAAAAAACTTATTCATTAAAAACAGCAATCAAGCGGGTGAACGGAGCGTATCGCGAACGATTTTCAATGCCGCTTTATCATAGTCACTTAACCAGCCGTCGCGAACCGGATATCGTCCCGTCATTTACCGACGGTAGATTGGCCGAGGCGACGGGCCCTGCAGATACTTTTCTGTGCCCTCTCGCAGAGCCTTCGCATAAACTCCGAGCGCCCCGTCGATCGCGGCGAGTGTTTGATCGATGTCGCTGTCCGAATGCGAATAGGTAACGACGAAGGAACTCATTAAGATCCCGCGGCGAATCGTTTCTTGCAAAAACAGGGCGCGTAGCAGCGGCGAGTAATGGCCCGAGCAATCTTTGGTGTGATACGACAGGCAACACGGCCTGCCAATCACGTCGATCGCATGACCGAGGTGATGCTCCGCGACCAACCGCCGAAAACCTTCGGCCAGTCTCCGGCCTTGCTTATAAAGCGTGTCGATGACCGGCAGCGTCGTATAGGCATCAAGGGTCGCCATCATGGCGGCGAGCGAGTGCGTTTCGGCGCCGTGCGTGGTTGATAACAGGAACAGGTTATTTGGTTGTGTGGATAGATCGCCCAATTCCATATAACGGCGTTTGCCTGTTAAAGCCGAAATGCTGAACCCGTTGGCCATCGCTTTGCCCCAGCAGGCGAGGTCGGGGTCGACTCCATAGACCGCTTGCCCGCCACGAAGGTGCCAGCGGAATCCGGTGATCATTTCATCAAAGACCAATAACGTGCCGTGGTCGCGACAGATTTGCTTCAAATCCGACAGAAAGTCATCCTGGGGTTCTTCATGACGTGCCGGTTCGAGAATCAAACAGGCGATTTGTTTCTTATAACTTTCAAACAAAGTTTTAACGCTGTCGATATCGTTATAACGAAACGTTAATGTCAACGACTTTGTGGTTTCCGGAATGCCGCAGCTGTGAGGTGTTGTGGCGATGAACCAATCGTCAAACGCAAAGAAGGGATGGTCGGCACAGCAGGCGACGAGGTCGCGACCGGTCGCGGCGCGGGCCAGGCGAATGGCGGCAGTGGTGGCGTCAGAGCCGTTTTTGCAGAACTTGACCATTTCAGCGTTGGTCAAAACGCTTAGCAATTTTTCCGCCGCGCGAACTTCGATTTCCGCTGGCCGGGTAAAGTTGACGCCGCGTTGCAATTCGTTGGTAATCGCTTCGACCACCGGCCGGTAGGCGTGCCCGAGGCTGACCGAACGATTCCCGGGGGCGTATTCGATGAACTCATTTCCATCGACGTCCCAAACATGACACCCTTGACCACGCGTGATGAATCCTGGCGACAATTGCGGGTATTCGCTGTCAGCCTTGGCATAGGCGTGGCATCCGCCAGGGATCAGAGCGTGCGATTTTGTTCGCAACCGGTCGGAGTGGTCGAATCGCATCGATTCGGTTTAACCGCGCGGACCTGACGATTGGATAATCGTGTTGGTCAACGTGCCGACATGGTCGAT
>DIUH01000094.1 GCA_002428205.1 Planctomycetaceae bacterium UBA6163 | reverse complement strand
GCCAACATGGAGCAAATCCTGCAGTGCCTGACGCGTGGACTCGATCTGTCGATCCTGTCGCGCGGCTATGGCGACGAAGGACGCGGCGTGACGGTCAGCTTCCAAGCCCAGACACCGATCCTCGGTGCTGTGTTGCCGAATAATTCGCCGGGTGTTCACACACTTTGGCTGCCGGCGATTCCGCTGCAGGTCGGATTGGCGCTCAAGCCCGGTTCGCAGGAACCGTGGACTCCCTACCGCATGATTTCGGCGTTCATCCAAGCGGGTGTTCCAGCGGAAGCATTTTCACTGTACCCAGGTGGCCACGACGCCGGCGGGGCACTGTTGAGCAAATGTTCGCGAAGCATGATTTTCGGCTCGGCACAGACCGTTGCCCAGCACGCCGGCAATCCCCGCGTTCAAGCTCACGGCCCAGGTTTCTCGAAGATCCTGATCGGTGACGACGTTGTCGATGACTGGGAATTGTTCCTCGACATGATGGTCGAAAGCGTGCTGAGCAATTCCGGACGCAGTTGCATCAATTGCTCGGGGATCTGGGCCAGTCGCCACACGCGAGAAATCGCCGCGGCGATCGCCGAGCGAATCGGTCCGGTCGATGTCCTGCCGCCTTCGGACCCAGAGTCGAAACTGGCCGCGTTCAGCAATCCGGCGATGGCCACGGGGACTTACTCGATGGTCAAGCAAGATTTGGCAGAGTCGGGCGTCACCGACATGACCGCCAAGTTTGGCGAGAAACTGATCGAGCGAAAGCACTGTGCTTACTTGCGTCCGATGGTGGTACACGCCGATTCGCCCGATCGTGGTGTCGCGGCCAAGGAATATATGTTCCCGTTCGTAAGCGTTGTCGAGTGTCCGCAAGCCGAAATGCTTCGTCGCATCGGTCCGACCTTGGTGGGAACCGTGATCACACGAGATCAAAAATTGATCGAAGCGGCTGGGCGTTGTGTCGAAATCGACCGGTTGAATATCGGACCGATTGCGACCAATCGGTTGAATTGGTTGCAACCGCATGAAGGGAACATCATCGATTTCTTGTTCCGATCACGTGCCTATCAAATCGCCGAAGTGCCTGTCGCATCGATGGCGTGATCGGACGAAGGTTTTTTCTACGCCTGTGTGACTAATCCACGCAGGCGATTGAGATAGTCGATTGAGTGGTCGAGAACGGTTTCGTAATCGAGGAGTTCAACATCTTGACCAAGGACTTCGATCTCGATCCAACCGTCGTATGCAGCTTGATTTAAAGATTCCAAGATAGCGGGGATGGGCACTCTTCCATCTCCCAGCAAGCAGCGATTCATTTCTCCGAGCGGGTTGTGGCGACTGTCGCCNNCCAATTGCAGAAACTCGCTGACCGTAGGCAGGAAATCGAGTACCTTCTCGTCCATACCAACGTGATAGGTATCTAGCACCAGACCGACGTTGCCACTGCCGACCGCTGCGACCACATCCATTGTCGCTCGTAAGTCGTGAATGAAAGACCATTCATCACCGCAGCCGGGATGAAACGGTTCGATCGCAAGCGAGATTCCGTGTGCCAGCGCTACCGCGTTGACTTCGACCAGTGCCTGACGAATCGTTTTGTGCAAATGGCGACGAATGTGGCTGTTGCGGCCTCCGACCAACACCACCAACGTGTCGGCTCCCAATTGGCTGGCCTGTTCGACCGCGTCGATCGCATCATCAACCGATTCGGAAAAAGTGCGTCCGTCGCTGCCGGTAAATCCGCCAACCCAAGATAGCGACGATGCTCGCAATCCGCTGCTTTGCAATTGCTCCAACGCCTCTTCGACGCCGATATCATCCAACTTGGGTCGCCAAAAGCCGATGCCGCCGATGCCCCTGTGAACCGCCGCATGGACGTCCTGGTGGAGATCCCAACGCAACGTAGTCAACTGGCTGAGGGCGATCTTTTTCATCCGTGGTTCCAAGGCTTGTGCGGTGCGTTCGTGGTCAGCAATGTGACGTGGGCGTTAGTATCGCAGGTCAGTCGCTGGCAGTGAATATCAAGCTGGACCGCGTTCGCGTTTTCCGCAAAAATGTTGCCGAACATTGCTAGCAATTCATCGCTCTGTCGGTGCACAAGCGTTGTTGCACTGGACATTAGTATGCTTCGGGTTGACGCCAAGCAACCAGCAACGTTCGGAACAGGATCTTGATGTCCAACCACAGCGACCAGCCGCGAATGTACTGGTGATCAAACTCCACGCGACGTTCCATCTTTTCAAGCGTATCGGTTTCGCCACGACAACCGCTGACCTGCGCCAGTCCGGTGATACCAGGTTTAACCTTATGCCGTAGCATATAACCGTGAATCTGCTGACGATATTCTTCGTTATGAGCGGTCGCATGCGGTCGCGGGCCGACCAACGACATGCTGCCATCAATCACATTGAATAATTGCGGCAATTCATCCAGGCTGGTCTTACGCAGAAATGCGCCCAGCGGAGTGATTCGAGAATCGCCCTTGGTCGCTTGCTTAACCGTTGCACCATCATCACAAGTGCGCATCGAACGGAACTTCCAAACGCGAATCTCGCGGCCATCAAGGCCATAACGTCGCTGGCGGAAAAAGACCGGGCCCGGCGAAGTCATTTTCACCGCCCCAGCGATAATGGCCATCGGAATCGCAGCAACGAAGAGTGCACAGGTTGCGATAATGACATCGGTCGATCGTTTTGCGAATCCGTCGATGCCGTCTAGCGGGTTCTCAAAAATACTAACAGCAGATAACTGTCCGATATGTGTCCACCGGGAGTGCAATAAATCGAATACAAAGATATCAGGAACCACATAAACGGAAACTGTGGAGTCGCTTAATTCTTTCAACACGTCACGGATACGTTTTTCCGCTCGCATCGGTAATGTTACTAGAACAGTATCGATTTCTCCAGCACGAGCTTTAGCGATCAAAGATTCCAGGTTGCCTGATAGCGCGGTCGTCGAAACCGGTTCGTGACTAGAGGGTTGGTCTCGTGTGATTACTCGATCGTCAAAAAATCCCGTTACTCGCCAACCCAGTGTGGCGTTGCTTTGTAATTCCGTCGCGACCTTATGGCCCAGCTTATTAAAACCTGCGATCGCAACGCGACGGATTCCCTTCCCTTGTCGAATTGCGCCTTGCTGAATCACCCTGGCGCTCATGCGGCACAAGCCGATCGTGACCGGCGTGAGGACGAACCATGAAAACAACTCAGACCGGGCATAGATGTCGCCTGATCGTGTCGCCAACGACAGCAGTGCGAGCACGAAGATCGTCAATGACCAAGTCGATGCGACCGACGCGAATTCGCGGTCGAGCGTTGACGCCTTGGGATGGCGATGCAAACCTGTGATTTGAGCGATCACCAGAAAAATGATTGTCGCGACGAGCGCCAACTGAAAAGTCGCGTCCTCCATCTCGCCATGAAAGGCTAGACGGACAATCGCTAGCGCGGCAACAATGGAACAGGCATCAAGTGCCGGTAAGCACGCATCCCACCAAACGCGGTGGCTGCGAACGGGGCCAGATTGATTGGTCACGATGATAAACTTCGTTGCGAATAGATGAGTGATGAGAATCGATGCCAAGCCCAAGAACTCCACGCCGCATCCATGGGATGAAACACGCGAAGGTCCGCCGAAACCGATTTTCCAAAACTTAGCTCACGAATCGCAGGACCAGTCCATGCCTAGGTCCAACCAGCCCGCTTGGTGGGTCAAAGCACCACAACTGATTCGTTCTACGCCGGTCATGGCGATATCACGAATCGTATCGATCTTGACGTTTCCGCTCGCTTCCAATTCAACGGCCGGAGCGATCTCGTTGCGCATCTCCACTGCCAAACGAAGGTCGCTGAGCGAAAAGTTGTCGACCAAAACGATGTCTGGGCCGCTGGGCAGAACATTTGCCAGTTGCTGCAGCGAATCGACTTCGACCTCGACGATTTCGGGCACTCGAGCCAATTCCGCGACACCACCGGCCCACTGCCGCGCTTGATCGACGGCATCGCTGGGCGAAACGTTACCAAGCGCCAGGTGATTGTCCTTGATCAAAAATCCGTCGAACAATCCGGTGCGGTGATTGTGTCCGCCACCACGATTGACCGCATACTTTTCCAATCTTCGCCAACCCGGAGTCGTCTTGCGGGTGTCGTAAAGCCGCGCACCAGTCCCCGCGATCTGCTCGACATAACGTGATGTCAATGTCGCGACGCCGCACAAACGACACATCAGGTTCAGGATCAGCCGTTCACAGGTCAGCAGGTCGCGTCCGTTGCCACGAACCGTCAGGATCGGCTCGCCAACAACCAACCGATCGCCGTCGGCGATGTGAGGAATCAATTCCAGGTCGGCATCCATCTCGTCGACAACCCAGGCCGCCGTTACCAAGCCAGCACAAATGCCGGGTTGCCGCGACACAACATCACAACGGCCACGAGTCTCCGGTTGCAGCAATCGCACTGTGGTCCAGTCGAGGCTGCGATCCAAATCCTCGCGGACTGCCAAACGGATCAACTGCCGACAATCATCTTCCATCGCCGCGTCGGGCATCACCGTCGCATAATCTCGCTTCACCATCGCTCACTCGCCTTCATCTTATCATCGCAAAATCGAAATCGCGTCGCTGCGTAACCGCAAGCGTACGACGAGACGCTTGTCGTGACCAGCGGCACGCCGCGGTAACGTGCTGTAGCGACGGTTGGGGGTACTGGGCGTGCAAAACCGAAACAAGGCGTTACATTTGTCCCTAAACTCTTCCCCGCCGAATCCCTATCCCCCCGAAGATCGATTCATGACGATTCGCCCGATCCAAAAGTTGTTAGCGGCCAACCGCAGTGAAATCGCCACCCGTGTTTTCCGCAGCGCTACGGAACTTGGCATTCGCACCGTTGCCATCTATTCGCACGAAGACCGTTACGCCTTGCA
>DIUH01000228.1:20603-32172 GCA_002428205.1 Planctomycetaceae bacterium UBA6163 | reverse complement strand
TGATCCCGATGATTCACGGCGAAGGTTTGGTCATGCGTATCCTTGATAAAGGGAGCATGGTCTTTGAACTGCGCGGCCTTGGGATGGCGGATGACGTTTATAACACGTTCCACGATTTGATCCGCATGCCGCACGGGATCATTCTGGTGACCGGCCCGACCGGTAGCGGAAAGACGACGACGTTGTACAGCAGTTTGCTGGAAATCCGTGGACCAGATAACAAAATCATCACCACCGAAGACCCCGTCGAATACCAGCTTGATGGGATCAACCAGATTCAGGTGCACCCGAAGATCGGGTTGACGTTTGCGGCCAGTTTGCGAGCCATTTTGCGTCACGACCCGGATGTTGTGCTGGTCGGCGAAATTCGAGATTTCGAAACCGCCGAAAACGCGATTCAAGCTTCACTGACCGGTCACTTGGTGTTCAGCACCCTGCACACCAACGACGCCGCCGGCGCTTACACGCGTATGATCGACATGGGTGTCGAACCGTTTTTGGTCGCCAGCACGGTCGAAGCGGTGATGGCCCAGCGACTGATTCGGCGGTTGTGCCCGTCTTGCAAAGAGCCGTATCAGCCCAAACAGACCGACTTGCCGCCCGATTTTCCTTGGGACCGACTCGCCGGCAAACCGCTGTATCGTCCCGTCGGTTGCCGCGCCTGTCGCGGTGTCGGCTACGCCGGACGGTTCGGCATTTACGAGTTGTTGGTGACGACCGAATCGATTCGCCAAATGGCTCACGATCGCGTCAGCAGTTGGGAAATCCGCAAAACGGCGTTGGCCGAAGGGATGAAGCCGCTGCGAATGGACGCTTGGGAAAAGACGATCCTGGGCAACACCAGTGTTGAAGAAGTCGCTCGACTGACCAAAGGTGATCGGGTCTGATGCCACAGTTCGCTTACATCGCCCGCGACATGCAGGGCCAGAAAGTATCCGGGACCATCGAAGCGGGCAATCCGCGCGATGCCACCGCTCAGCTTGCCGCACGCAACCTGTTTCCCACCGAAGTGAAAGCCGCCGAAGGGAAAGAATCGGATGCTTCGCGTTCGTCGGTTACCAATCGACGGGTCAAAGGCCAGGTGATGGCGACGTTTTATTCGCAAATGTCGTCATTGCTCAGGAGCGGCGTGCCGATGCTGCGGGCGATCACCGTCCTGTCGCAACAAAGCACCGACGCGACACTTTCGGCCGTGTTGACCGAAATCAAAGGGCGTGTCGAAGACGGCGAACCGCTCGGCCAAGCGATGGCTCGGTATCCGAAAGTCTTCAGCGACATGGGCGTCAACATGACCCGCGCCGGTGCCGAAGGCGGTTTCTTGGAAGACGCACTAGAGCGGGTCGGCACATTTACCGAATTGCAAGAAGACCTCAAGGGACGCACGATCAGCGCACTGGCTTATCCGATCTTTCTGTTCGGTGTCGGGTCGATCGTGATCACGATTCTGTTGGTCTTCTTTGTGCCGAAGTTCGACTTGATGTTCGATCGATTGAGAGAAAAAGGCGAAATGCCTTGGGTGACCGATGCGTTGTTGTCGTTCAGCCGAATGTTGCAGTCGTACGGTTGGTTGCTGTTGTTGGCGATGGCCGTAGCGTTCTTCTACCTGCGAGTTCGCTTGGCCAGCGAAGCGGGCAAGGAGTGGGCGGACCGTGCAAAGCTGAAGATCCCTGTGCTGGGCAGTATCCTGATGAACCTTGCTGTCGCCCGTTTTTGCCGGGTTTTGGGAACCTTGCTGGGCAACGGTGTGCCGATTCTGAAATCGCTGGACATCAGCCGCACCGCCACCGGCAATCGTTTGCTCAGCCGATCGATTGCCGACGCGGCGGAAAACATCCGCAGCGGCGACACGCTCGCATCACCGCTGAAAGCGTCCGGTCACTTTCCGATCACCGTCGTGGAAATGATCAGCGTGGCAGAGGAAAGCAATTCGCTGGACAAGGTGTTGCCCGAAATCGCCGACGGACTAGAAAAACGCACCTTCCGCCGACTCGACCTTTTCGTCCGCTTGCTGGAACCAGTGATGTTGCTGGTAATGGCAATGCTGGTGATGTTGGTCGTGTTGGCATTGTTGGTTCCCGTTATCCGCAGCAGTACAGCGATGTAGCCAATCAGCCGTCGACGTTTGTCGCCCCAGTGACCTTGTCGCTGTACATCGCCAATCGGCCAAGGATTTGGTCGATCATCACCGGCGATACACCACGACTGGTCAGGGCGTCGAGCATATGACCGCAGAAGAGCGAGAAATGGCGTCGTTCGATCCCGCGGCCACGATGGATGTCGGTCAATTCGGCGCCCGAGTATTTAACCGGACCGTCGATCATCGCCGACACAAACTCGGTCTGCATCCGCTTGATGCGGTCGATGTCGCTGCCCTGAAAAAAATTCGCCAATTCTTTGTCCGCGATCACGCGTGCGTACATTTCGTCGATGACTTCGGCAACACCAGTGGCACCACCGAGTGATTCAAACAACGTCTCAGGCTCTTCGCTCATGGGTTATCGTTTCGTGCTAAGCAACTTGGAAGGAGTTCAACGGCGGTCCAACGGCGATCCATTGGGTCGCAGTATGATAGCCGACAACCGAGTTTGATTTCATCCTAGGCGCGAAATGCCGCAACACCCAATTGGCGACGTTTGTTAGCGACCGCGGCGATCGAAACTTTCAATCGTTTGGCGATCACTTCATCAGGTTTGGTTCCCAGTTCCGCGATGTTTTTGGCGTTCCACCGTTTGGCCTGAAGCGTCGACAATCGATTTGCGATCCCCAGCGATTGACGTTTTGCGATCACTTTTCGCCGCGAAATTTTTAATTGCCGGGCGATTTCGGCATCCGGCAATTGACCAAGCAGCGCGATTTCGGCTTTGGTCCATTGGCGTGCCGAGCGACCTCTCTGGATCGCTTCGATACCCAAGCTCGCTCGCTTGGCAGCGACGGTCGTTTGGTCGATTCCCAGCCGCCTCGCGATTTCCGAATCGGAGATCTTGCCCAGCCATGTGAGCTCCCGTTTAGTCCATGAATGACGTTTCTGCTGAATCGATTTCCCGTAGGGCTTGATCCCCATGCGGGTTCGGCGGGCGAATACCGCGTTCGCCGTAATCCCCAATTGTTTGGCAACTTCAGAATCGGACATGGTGCCCAGCAGCGCGACGCTGTCAGGGGTCCAGTTGCCGCGGACGGCCGGCGGCAAGCCATGACTGCGACGATGTTTTCGTATTTCGGAGACTGGAACCGATTCTTCTGCCGCCAGTTCCGTGTCGGTAACCTTTCCCAGTCGCTGTATCGCCCTGCGTGATAACTGAACCATTGCAAAACCTTGATACTTATTGCCTTAAACGACTCCGGTCGAACTTAACGCTGATTCTAAACATGGCGAGTACGATGATTGGCCGATCATTGATCGATTAACGAACATGAAAAGATGTGACGATTCCGCAGACTCTGTCGCTGGTGCGGGCTATTCGGGTGTAACGATTGCAATGCATGTCTGACCAATAGGGATTGGCACAGTCAATCCAAACGCTCTGCCGATATCACAAACGCGGTAGGTGCCGAATGATCCGTCTGCCGCGCCTGTCCACAACAGTGCTATGTCTGGATAATCGCGACCGATGACTGCAAAGAACAACCCTATGCTGCGAACACTCGGATGTTGTGCGCGAATCACCGGCGTGCTGGTGGTGTCGTCAGCACCGATTGGTTTCGCCCAGCAACCGGTTGTAACGCTAGGAATTCCGTCGGCCCGATCTGCGATTACAGTAGCCGATTCGGCAATGGAAACGCAAACGGGTCCGGTAACGCCCTCAACACGTTCAAAAGCCGCACCGAACGCCAGCGCGAGTGATTTGCCGCCCATTCGTGTCAACAATTACACGTCGGCTCAGATCGATGTTGTACGTAAGGACGCCGAGGAAAGTGTCAAGAGAGACCCTATCGTCACACCGTTTCCATTGCGGCAATCTCTTCCCTCGCCAGTGACCTCATCAAATCGCCATCAGAATGCGAAGTCTGATGAGGTAAACTCAAATGAAGATTTGATCGGTGCACCAGGAATCTTCTTTTCCGCTTTCGCCGAACCGATCTCATCGACGTTTGCTGGTCAGGAAGCGAAGACTTTGCCGGTACAAACCGGCATCAAAGCCGCTGCGCCGATCGCCACGGCTCCAGAATCCGATCGCCTCGATTGTCCGCCGCGGATGAGCGATATGCCAGCGGGATTACAATTGTCGCCGACAAAGTGGGTGCATCAACCTTTGGTTGCCCGAAGTGTCAATCAACACGGTTCGGCAAATGCGGTGGAGCCGTACGCGATCTTGCAAGACGAGGCTCGAACAGCAACGCAGCGCCGTGCGTTGATGGGTCAGGATGACGCAATCGCACAAACGCCCCTGACCACCCCTGGCGCTAGACCGTTAACCGAGATTCGCCGCGCGGCGATGCTTCAGCGTGCCACACGACCTATGGATGCCTTCGATGCACCGACTCAAACAGAACCGATCCAACCTGGATACAGCACCGAAGCGCTTCGCAAAACGGCGATGGGTTTGATCGCCGAAGCTCAGTTGAAGATCGACATTCGTGCTTATATGTCTGCCGAGGAAAAAGCCAAGAAGGCCCTCGAGCTAATCGCGCAATCGATCGATACTCGCGAACAATCGACGCTAGCGACTCGCGATCTAATGATCTCGTTAACTGCGATTCGCGAAGCTGAAGATTTTGTTGGAAAGTATGGGATGGTTGACGGTGAAATGATCACTCGTATGGTTCGTTCGCATTCGACCGAAATTCTAAAACCTTATGATACTTCTAAGCTGAATGGTTTAGCCGCTGCAGACGTTTATCTCGATTGGTCGCGCCGCTGTATCACGCAACTAGCGGTTGCTGATCCGCTGGCCGCGGAAGCGATACGCATCCTGGCCCAATCCCATCGTTTGCGAGAGGATGGTACGCCGTTTGGTATCGCAACCTCTGTCCATTTGATCCGTGCCGCAGTTGAAGGATCACCCGACAATCAACAGGTGCGTGCCGAATACGAAACGACGCTTCAAATCGCGGGCCTCACCGATCGAACGACAATCGCACGAGCAAAGAATACTGTTGCAAAAACCGATACGGTCACGACGGTTTCGGCAATGTCGGCGGGCTGGCCGGCGGGTCAGGGCCATTTAGTCGCTCCGGCAAGCAATTTCAGCAGCAACCCCAGACAGGATGTCAATATTATTGAAGTTTCGCCGGAACAGTTCGCGGCGATCAGTCCGGCAGCGGCGGGTCCACCGGGCACTCCGTATGCACAGTCGATGGCGGTCACCCAGCCGAACATGGATCAATCGGGTCGCCCGAGCAGTTCACGCTCTGAGTTTTACCGATCTGACCAAGGCGATCGAGCCGATTTTCGACGTGGTGATGCAACCCAAACCCTAGCGTCGCCAGCCGCCGCCTCACAAGAAACTGATAACTCGGTCAAAGGCCGACTCAGCCGAGCCTTTAACCCGATCACTCGTCACTTGCGATAACGTCTAGTCAGGAAATCGTATGCATACCATTACCGAACTGAATGACGACGCGGTTGCCAGAAACCTCACAGATCGTTTGTTGTTTCGCGTGTTGCGGGGGATCGCCATCGCCGCTTTGACGATCGCATGCGCCTGCTTGGCGGGTGGGATGGCTGATGGCCAACAACCACAGCGGATCGCGTCGACTGTTCCGCAAGGCACGACGTATTCGGTACCGGCCGCCTTGCCTTATTCAGGCCAGTCCAATGGTACACAACTTCAAATGGATGATTGTGCGTGTCGAAATATACCGGGCGATCCTCCATGCCAAGGCCCTTGCCAAGCTTGCATGCGTGGCGTTGACTGCAAGGATCATTGTGGTGCCGAAGGGTCGTGGGATAACATGTCACCCATCGACTTTAACGCCTATGGCCACGGCGGTTATGCCGGCCCGGCAAGACTGGCACACTTGCGAAACTATCGTTTGCGGCCCGGCGATGCATTGCAAGTTGTCTTTCTATTAACACGTCGGCAAGCCGGTGGCGCGTATCGTTTAGAAGTCGGCGACGAAGTGCTGATTGAGTCGGTGTCGGATACCGAGTTGACCCGCGGGACGTTGGAAAATGGCCTTAGGATTCAACCCGACGGCTCGATCACCTTGCGTCTGATCGGCCAAGTTCATGCCGCCGGTTTGACCGTTGATGCGCTTCGTAAACAGCTTGAAAAGTTGTATGAAAATCTCTACGAGGAACCGTCGATCGACGTCACTCCTGTTCGGACAAACCGACTCGCCGAAGACATTCGCGATGCCGTCGGCGGGCAAGGCGGCTTCAACGCTCAAGTGCTGCCGACAACCGTGATGCCCGACGGGAAAGTTCGCTTACCGGGAATCGGCGAAGTCTGCGTGCAAGGGTTTACGCTCAGCGAAATGAAGGCCGAAGTCAACCTGCGATATTCACGCAAAGTGGTAGGCCTAGAGATCGAACCGGTTCTACAATCGCAAGCACCGCATTTCGTCCACGTGTTGGGTGAAGTCGGTAATCCGGCGCGAGTCGAATTGGTCGCCCCAACCACCGTTCTCGGCGCTTTGGCCGCCGCCGGCGGGACGCTGCCGGGATCAAACCTACGCCAGGTTGTCGTCATGAGGCGGGCCGAAGATTGGCGCTTGATCTCCACCATGCTTGACTTGCAAGGTGCCATCTATGGCAAACGTCCCACCCCGGCCGATGAAATCTGGTTGCAAGACGGAGACGTTATCATTGTGCCATCCAAACCGATTTTGCGTTTGAACTGGTTCGTCCGCCAAACCTTCACCGAAGGCATCTATGGTGTAGTTCCATTCGGAGGCGTATCGTTTAACTTCGGCGATGGCAACAACTAAGGCTCGTGCGGGAAATAAGTGTCCAGTACCTTTTGCGAGGAACTCGCCCTTGGGGTGCTTCGCACAAAAGGTACCGGACACTTATTTCCCGCTCATTGCTAAGGCACTGTCTAAACTTATGGTTTTAATATGTCGCTGATTTATAAGATCGTGGATAAGCCGTCATGGCACAGCGCAGTTACGGCAGGCCAGTTCGACGGCGCTGCGATCGATCTGCAAGACGGTTTCATCCACTTTTCCGCTGCTAATCAAGTCGCGGAGACGTTGCAAAAATACTTTGCCGGACGATCCGATTTGTTGCTCGTCTGTATCGATGCACAGCGGTTGGGCGACGCATTGAAATGGGAAGTTTCGCGCGGCGGCGATCTCTTTCCCCACCTCTATGCCAGCCTGCCAATATCCGCTGTGGTCGATCAATTCGATCTGCCACTGCTGGAAAATGGCTCGCACCAGTTACCCGATTCGCTCCTCTCTGCTTAAGCAACGCGTTACCGGATCGCGGCGCGAATCGACTTCAACCAATCGCCCCGAGTAACCGGTGGACTGATCCTGGGGATCGCTTGCTGGTCGATGCCTAACTTGACCGCAAGCGGCTTCCAGCGGTTGTAGGTTCGCTCGTCCATCGCTCGATCAAGTTCAGCGGCGTGGTCGTTGTAGGGCTGGAAGTATTGACCAACGATATTCTCGCCTCGCTCTCCATATAATTTTGGCGAATCGGCCAAACCATGGAATCCGCCCAGCGATCCCCACCACTGCGCCAGGGAAAATCCTTCATCGCCCGCCGCCAGATCACTCAAGTAAATCGTCGCCGCCCCTGCGTCGTGTAACTGTGATTGCAGTTTCGGTAACGGAACGGCTTGAACCTCAACTTGGTTAGCGATTGCGAGGTGCGCCGCGGTTCCGGCCGCCTGTCCAAGCGCCATCCAAATCGGCTCAAGCCGCAGTGCACAGAATCCGACATGCGAACTGCTGACCGCACCGGGCACCAACAAGTTATCGATCGCACCGGCTCCCTTGGGGTCTGAAACCAAAACGCCGTAGGGAATCTGGTACGGAGCGACTCGATGATAAAACTCACCGGTATGTTCGCCACCAAATCGTCCGCCGACTCGCCCTGTGCCGTGACAGTTCGGCCCATAATCACCCATCGCAACCGAATCGGCATGCCACTTCGATCGGACATCGTTATCGGCCGCGTCGGTATCGCCTTGAACATAGACATGCATGCCGATCATGCGCCGGGCTTCGCGAACATACAACTGCTCAGGCAAATGCCCAGTATCGACAAATTCATCTTGGCACCATCCCCAGCGCATTGCTTCGGTGCGAAACGTGGCTGGAACCGCTTCGTCGTTTTGCAAGAAATAGACCAGCCCTTCGTTCCACAATCGATGCTCCGAAAAAATTTTCGCGCGAGTTTCCCAGTCGCCATCGGGCCACTGTCGGTTCTCGCCAGGCAACGACAGACGCACCAAACCTCGCGAGACATCATTCATGTCAAACTTTTGATTCGGCAATCCGGGGATATGGGCCTTGATCACACAGCGGCTGGGGTAACTGAATACCCGATCGATTTTGCCGCTGGCGAGAATTGGCAGGATGCCGACGAACAGTTCGCGATCATAGCCCGGTGGTGCCTGCGGCTTTACATGATTAGCCGGATCGGTCGTCATGGTAAAGCGAAAGTTATAACCCTGAACTTGGTCGTCCCCAGTCTCAGGTGCGAGCGATTCATCATACGTAGCTCGACTTTCCCGGCCGACATGATAAGGCACGCCCGCCATCGCCATCAGGTCGCCTTCGTAAGTGGCGTCGATGCAAATCGCGGGAGTGATTGAGATCGATTCGGCATCTTTGTTGACGCGATCGGCGAAGACCAGTTTTGTGATGCTGCTTAGTCGATTTTCGCTTGCATTCGTGCGGGCTTCAGCAAGCTCCACCGACTGCAGCACATGATTGCGGATAATTTTGATGCGTGGCCGCTGGGCGATCATCTGCTGAAAGATCATTAGGTTAACGCTCGGTTCACCTTGAGTGCCGCCAAACGAAGCGACTACCTGTGGGGAGTCATTGCCGTATTGATCTCGATAGTGTGCATCGACGCGTCGGGCGAAATCTAAGTAGGCGCCGGTCAGCCCTGGGAAAGTGCGGAAGTCGGCGTGCGACAATCCGTTGGTCGACAATCCGCCGATTCGCGAATATGGTTCGACAACCAGCACGTCTTCGCCATGATCGGCCGCCGCCATCGCCGCGGCCAAACCGGCTGGTGTGCCGCCATAGACAACGACTGGTCCATCGGCGGCGCGGCCGAGCGTGGGATTTGAAGTGGCGGCGATGATT
This sequence comes from Planctomycetaceae bacterium UBA6163, assembly GCA_002428205.1. Classification (GTDB taxonomy): domain Bacteria; phylum Planctomycetota; class Planctomycetia; order Pirellulales; family Pirellulaceae; genus UBA6163. Next base: position 22,962 of record DIUH01000228.1, on the reverse strand, counting down.
GTGATCGTCGCCAAGAATCGAAACAGTTGGTCAGCGGCCATTGATAAGGTCCGATTTTTTAGAAAAGAGGGAACCGTGACTAGCAAGCTTACTCAGCCATCGCCATGGCGGAAAGTTGAATCGCCGAACGCGATTGTTCCTTCTCTAGGTACGCGCGTCCGAACTTGACGTTGACATGGTCCCAAGGCAACTTATCCATCATCTCATAAGGTTCGTGAACCTGTCGTTGGACATCGATCCCGGCATCTTGGATCGCTTGCCACCAGCGGTCGGCATCGAGATGCTCGTGCCATCCGTCCATCCTCGCGCCGCGTTCCCAAGCCAGTCGAATCGCTCGGCCCGTGCGGCGGTCACCCCGACTGAGCACGCCTTCTAACAAACTGGTTTCGATATCATGGCATTTTATATTAACGCTGCGAATCTTTCGCCGCCGCCACAGGTAATGGTGAGCCCACTGGAAGTACTGGCGACTCTGCATCGCGTTCCACTGGTAGGGTGTATGAGATTTCGGGACAAAGTTTGAGACGCTTGCCGTCACTTTCATATAACGTCCCTTCACTTCTTTGCCGACCGTCGCGATCTGTTCGGCAAGATCGACGATGCCGTCGAGATCGACTTCGCGTTCCCCAGGCAATCCGACTAGGAAGTAAAGCTTCACGCTGGTGAAACCATTCTGAAACGCGACGCGGCAACCTTCTACCAAATCGCTGTTCTTGATCTTTTTGCGAATCTGTTCTCGCATGTCGTCGCGTGCGACTTCGGGCGCAAGCGTCATCGCGCCGCTGCGATCGGTTCCCAACAACAAAGGTAACGTTCGCAATTGTTCGTTGACCCGCAAACTGGGCACCGTGACGTGGACGCCTAGAGGTTTAAAAACTTCATGCAAACGATGCATCAGCGGTTCAAAGTAGGGATAATCGCTCGTTGACAGCGACAAGATACTGATTTCATTCAATCCCGTATTGCGATAGCTCTCCATCGCCGCATCGACGATCGTTTCGACTTCGCGAACACGCAGCGGTCGCTTGATCGCGGTGCTTTGACAGAATCGACACAAGTGCGGGCAACCACGCATAACCTCCAGCGCGATCCGGTCGTGAACGCATTCGATATAAGGCACGATCGGTTTGATCGGCAGCGGCGTGCCGTCTAAGTCGCTGATCACCGACGGCGCGATCGTCTCTGGGACGTCCGAGCGCAATCGAACCAGTCTGGCGATGCGACCACCTTCGTACTCAGGGCGATAGAACCGCGGAACATAAGCCCAAGGCAGCTCAGCAGCGATTTCTGCCAAGGCATCTTCGCGTTGTCGCCGTCCGGCGTCTCCTTCTAACAATGCTCCGTCGCGCCGGATCGCCTGCTCTTTCTTTTCGATCCACGCATCACACAAGGCCGGCAGCGCCGGTTCGCCGTCGCCGATCACCATCACATCAAAAAAGTCGGCCATCGGTTCCGGATTTTGGCAACACGGCCCGCCGGCAACGACCAGCGGCGCGGCCATCGTACGATCGACCGATTCGATCGCGATGCCACCAAGGTCCAGCATCGTCAAAACGTTGGGCGAACTGATTTCGTACTGCAGCGACAGGCCGATGACATCGAAATCGCATAAGGCGGTAAACGTTTCGAGGCTGTAAAGCGGAACACCGACCTGACGCATCCTCGATTCCATATCGTGCCAAGGCGTAAACACCCGTTCGGCACACCAATCCTCGCGACGATTCATCAGTGCATACAGCACCTGCAATCCGTGGTGGCTCATCCCGATCGTGTAAGCATCCGGAAAGCCGAGGCAAAGTTTGCCTCGCATTTCGCGGTGGTCTTTGACGACGATGTTGCGTTCGCCGCCAACGTATTGTGCCGGGGCTTGCACGTGAGGCAAAACTTTGGTTTCGAGAAGTTGTCGTCGATCGTGCCGGATCATGTCGGTGCTCGTGTGGTTTAGCGAAGTTCGAGGTAGTGGTAAAGTTTGACGGATCAACGCGAGCCAAAGCAAGGGAATTGACGGATGAGTGAGTATCAAACGGTCGGAAAAGTGAGCGACTTTGTGGAGGGGGTTGGGCGCGCGTTCGCGGTCAATGGGCGAATGGTTGCCGTTTTTCGCCGTGGCGAGACGTTTCACGCGATTGACGACTTTTGTCCGCACATGGGCGCGTCGCTGGCCGAAGGGCACTTGGAAGCCGACACCGTCACCTGCCCGTGGCACGCCTGGCGATTTTGCGTTCGCGACGGGACTTGGGAAGACAATCCGCGAGTCAAGATCGACGCATTCCCGATTCGCGTCCAGGGGGACGACGTGCAAGTGTTGGTGGAATCCAAACCGCCACAACCGCCGGCTAAATCCGAGTGATCCACAGGC